>NZ_JAZHEE010000003.1:0-312406 GCF_036620675.1 Rosenbergiella sp. YN46 | reverse complement strand
CCAGGCATCAAATTAAGGTATACCGGATTAAGCTCCGGTGGCAGTGTGGCCCGCCCCATGCGGGACCAGGGAACTGCCAGGCATCAAATAAAAGAAAAGGCCATCCGTAAGGATGGCTTTTTTTTATGTCTGTGGCCTGTCGGTGAGAAGCGCGCCAGGAACAGATGAAGAGCCCCGGTCACTGACCGGGGCTCTTTGCGTTTTTCTCCCTCTCCCTGCGGGAGAGGGCCGGGGTGAGGGCATCAGGCAGAGAAAGCTTCAAAGCTTCATGAAATCACGACTTAGCTTAAAGCAATGGGCTCCCCGGTATTCACATTCCCCCAAAATACCATACCCTAACCCCTGAGCTATCCTGAGTGATGGCTGATTTTTGGTATCGATAAGACATACGGTACGCGAAGGCGAGAGCGTCTCGTCGAGCCAGCGGTGAGCCGCCGTGGCCGCTTCCCGGGCAACGCCTTGTCCCTGCGCTGCTCGTGCAATAATCCATGCGGCTTCGGGAACGCCATCGAAATCGCATCCAAGGCCGCGATGAAAATCCGCGAGCCCCGTCTCCCCTAAAAACTGACCGTCTGATTTGCGAAAAATGGCAAAAAGACCATAGCCAAACGCCGACCAGTGTCCGATATAGCGCAATAGCCGGTTCCAGCCATCCTCAGGCGCAAGCGGCGGCGCACTGATAAATTCAAACAACGCTTTGTCGGTGAACATGGCGTACCATGCCTCGAAGTCGGCGATGGTGTGAGGGCGTAAGAGTAGCCTGTCCGTTTCGATTTGAACGGGGGGCGTTGTATGCATGCTATTTCCTTTTTGTCGTTAGGTATTGGTTGGGTCGGAAATTTCAATGTAATGGAAGAGAACTGCCTGGGCCAGAACGCGATTTTTGTTGCGCTGACGGTGCGGACATCCTGAAACATTTTCACCTTTCATATGCAGACTCGACATTCACGACAGAGCGGGTTATCTTCAGGCATCTGGATGTCTAAACGTTTAAACGTATGTAGTGAGGGTTATGTGCTATGCCGATCAGGGTGCCCGATGAGTTACCAGCCGTAAATTTCCTGCGTCAGGAGAATGTCTTTGTAATGACGAGCTCACGCGCCAGCGTGCAGGAGATCCGCCCGCTAAAAGTCCTGATCCTTAACCTTATGCCAAAGAAGATAGAAACGGAAAACCAGTTTCTGCGCCTGCTGTCCAACTCTTCGCTTCAACTGGATATTCAACTGTTGCGTATCGACAGCCGTGAGTCGCGCAATACCCCGGCAGAGCATCTGAATAACTTCTACTGCAACTTTGAGGATATCCAGGATCAGAACTTTGATGGCCTGATTGTGACCGGGGCGCCGCTGGGACTGGTTGAATTTGATGATGTCGCGTACTGGCCACAGATCACCCGGGTACTGAAGTGGGCCAGGGAGCATGTCACCTCAACGCTGTGTGTCTGTTGGGCGGTACAGGCCGCGCTCAATATCCTCTATGGTATTCCCAGGCAGACCCTCTCAACCAAGCTTTCCGGCGTATACGAACATCAAATCTTGCATCCCCATGCCTTGTTGACCCGGGGCTTTGATGACAGCTTCCTGGCGCCGCACTCCCGTTATGCTGCATTCCCGTCAGAAACCATTCGCGAACATACCGATCTGGAACTACTGGCGGAGTCCGACGCCGCCGGCGCCTATCTGTTTGCCAGCCGGGACAAGCGCATCGCCTTTGTCACCGGCCATCCTGAATATGATGCCGGAACCCTGGCGAACGAGTTCTTCCGCGATCGCGAAGCGGGACTTAACCCCCTGGTGCCTGAAAACTACTTCCCGAATGACGATCCCACCCGTACGCCGCGCGCCACCTGGCGCAGCCACGGCAATCTGCTGTTCTCCAACTGGCTGAACTATTACGTTTACCAGATAACGCCGTACGATTTACGGCATATGAATCCGACCCTGGAGTAAGCCGCTCCTGGAGTTATGTTAGGATGAAATGAAACCCGCGTTAAAGACGGGCATGGCACAACAGACGATCCCGGTCGGGAAGAGGAATGAGAGTGAGTAGTCAATCTGAGCAGTTACACCGGCAGTTAGCCGAACGAATTCTGGTGCTGGATGGGGGCATGGGCACCATGATCCAGAGCCATCGCCTGCAGGAAGCGGATTTTCGTGGTGAACGTTTTGCCGACTGGCCGTGTGACCTGAAAGGCAATAATGATCTGCTGTCCATCACCCGGCCGGATGTGATTACGGCTATTCACTACGCCTATCTGGAAGCGGGCGCCGACATTCTGGAAACCAATACCTTTAACGCCACCTCCATCGCGATGGCGGATTATCAGATGGAGTCACTGTCGGCGGAAATTAACCAGACGGCGGCAAAACTGGCGCGCGCCTGTGCCGATGAGTGGACGGCACGTACGCCGGAACGCCCGCGCTACGTGGCGGGAGTACTGGGGCCGACCAACCGCACGGCTTCTATCTCGCCGGACGTTAACGATCCCGCCTTCCGTAACATCACTTTTGATCAACTGGTGGATGCCTATCGGGAGTCGACCCGGGCCCTGATTGAAGGCGGCGTGGATCTCATACTGATCGAGACAATTTTCGATACACTGAACGCCAAAGCCGCCATTTTTGCGGTACAGGCTGAATTCGAAGCGCTCGGCGTTGAACTGCCGCTGATGATCTCTGGTACCATTACCGATGCCTCCGGACGCACGCTATCCGGGCAGACTACCGAAGCCTTTTATAACTCCCTGCGCCATGCCGGTGCGCTGTCGTTCGGGCTTAACTGTGCACTGGGGCCAGATGAGTTGCGCCAGTACGTGGCCGAACTCTCCCGGGTGGCAGAATGTTACGTCAGCGCCCACCCCAACGCCGGGCTGCCCAATGCCTTTGGTGAATACGATCTCGATGCTCAGATCATGGCCGAGCAGATCCGCGAATGGGCGGAGTCCGGTTTCCTGAATATTGTCGGCGGCTGCTGCGGCACTACGCCGGAGCATATCGCGGCTATGCGTCAGGCGGTGGATGGCATCGCCCCACGCCAGCTGCCCCGGCTACCGGTCGCCTGCCGCCTTTCTGGTCTTGAACCGCTCAATATTACCGACGACAGTCTGTTTGTGAACGTCGGCGAACGCACCAACGTTACCGGTTCGGCGCGCTTTAAGCGGTTGATTAAAGAAGAGCAGTATAACGAAGCGCTGGATGTGGCGCGCCAGCAGGTGGAAAACGGCGCCCAGATTATCGATATCAATATGGATGAGGGGATGCTTGACGCTGAAGCGGCGATGGTGCGTTTCCTCAATCTGATCGCCGGTGAGCCGGATATTGCCCGGGTTCCCGTTATGATCGACTCTTCCAAATGGGAGGTCATCGAAAAGGGGCTTAAGTGTATCCAGGGTAAAGGTATCGTGAACTCTATTTCGATGAAAGAGGGGGAAGAGGCGTTTATCCAGCATGCGAAGCTGGTACGTCGATACGGCGCCGCAGTGGTGGTGATGGCGTTCGACGAAGAGGGCCAGGCCGATACCCGGGCGCGTAAGATTGAGATCTGCCGCCGCGCATACCGCATACTGACCGAGCAGGTCGGCTTCCCGCCGGAAGATATTATCTTCGACCCCAATATCTTTGCCGTTGCCACCGGCATCGATGAACACAACAACTATGCGCTCGATTTTATTGGCGCCTGCGAGGATATCCGTCGTGAACTGCCTTATGCGCTGATCTCCGGAGGCGTGTCTAACGTTTCCTTCTCATTTCGCGGCAACGATCCGGTACGTGAAGCCATTCACGCGGTTTTCCTCTATTACGCTATTCGAAATGGCCTGCGTATGGGGATCGTTAACGCCGGGCAACTGGCGATTTATGACGACCTTCCTGGTGAGCTGCGCGATGCGGTGGAAGATGTAATTCTTAACCGCCGCAATGACGCCACCGAGCGTCTGCTGGAACTGGCGGAGAAATATCGCGGCGCTAAAAGCAGCGAGGCGGATAGCGTTCAGCAAGCCGAATGGCGCAGTTGGGATGTGGAAAAACGCCTTGAGTACGCGCTGGTGAAAGGGATTACCGAGTTCATCATCCCGGATACTGAAGAGGCCAGACAGCGGGCGAGTAAGCCTATCGAGGTTATCGAAGGTCCGCTGATGGACGGTATGAACGTAGTCGGCGATCTGTTCGGCGACGGCAAGATGTTCCTGCCTCAGGTAGTGAAGTCTGCGCGCGTCATGAAGCAGGCGGTGGCGTATCTGGAGCCCTATATCCAGGCCAGTAAAGAGAAGGGTAAAAGTAACGGTAAGATTGTGCTGGCGACCGTGAAAGGAGACGTTCACGATATCGGTAAAAACATCGTGGGAGTGGTGTTGCAGTGCAACAACTATGAAATTATCGATCTCGGGGTCATGGTGCCCTGTGAAAAGATTCTGAAGACCGCCCGGGAAGAGAATGCCGATATTATTGGTTTGTCCGGCCTGATTACCCCGTCGCTGGATGAAATGGTGCATGTCGCCAAAGAGATGGAGCGCCAGGGCTTCACGCTACCGCTACTGATTGGCGGCGCCACCACCTCGAAAGCTCATACGGCGGTGAAGATCGAACAGAACTACAGCGGGCCGACGGTGTATGTACAGAACGCCTCGCGCACGGTGGGGGTGGTCTCTTCGCTGCTGTCGGAAAGTCAGTATGACGACTTTGTGGCTCGAACCCGTAAAGAGTACGAAACGGTGCGCGCCCAGCATGCCCGCAAGAAGCCGCGTACACCGCCGGTGGCGCTGCATGCGGCCCGGGAAAACGATCTGGCTTTCGACTGGGAAAGTTACACGCCGCCCGTGCCCCATCGTCCCGGAGTACAGGAGGTGAGCGCCAGCATAGAAACCCTGCGTAATTACATCGACTGGACGCCTTTCTTCCTGACCTGGTCGCTGGCGGGCAAGTACCCGCGCATCCTGGAAGATGAGGTAGTCGGCGTTGAAGCGAAGCGCCTGTTTAACGATGCCAACGCGATGCTGGATCGCCTTAGCGCCGAAGGCTCCCTGACGCCGCGCGGCGTGTTCGGTCTGTTCCCGGCGAACCGGGTTGGTGACGACATCGAAATCTACCGCGATGAAAGCCGTACTCAGGTTCTGGCAGTCAGCCATCATTTGCGTCAGCAAACCGAAAAGGTCGGGTTTGCTAATTACTGCCTGGCGGATTTCGTGGCGCCGAAGCTGAGCGGCAAAGAAGACTACATCGGCGCTTTCGCCGTGACTGGCGGGCTGGAGGAGGACGCGCTGGCGGATGCTTTCGACGTTCAGCACGATGATTACAACAAGATCATGGTCAAAGCGGTGGCCGATCGTCTGGCTGAGGCCTTCGCTGAATATCTGCACGAGCGGGTGCGTAAGGTTTACTGGGGCTATGCCGCCACTGAAAACCTGAGCAATGAAGAGTTGATTCGCGAAAACTACCAGGGGATTCGCCCGGCACCAGGTTATCCAGCCTGTCCGGAACATACCGAAAAAGCGGCTATCTGGACGTTGTTGAATGCCGAAAAGCATACCGGAATGAAGCTGACGGAGTCCTTTGCCATGTGGCCCGGTGCTTCGGTGGCGGGCTGGTATTTCAGCCATCCGGCGAGCAAATACTTCGCCGTTGCGCAGATTCAGCGCGATCAGGTGGAAGATTACGCCAGGCGTAAGGGGATGAGCGTGGCGGAGGTGGAACGCTGGCTGGCCCCGAACCTGGGCTACGAGCCCAAATAAGTCGTTAAAACGCCATTTTTGTTTACATTCTGTTGGGCGCCGTTACGGCGCCCCCTCTCTTTTATCTTTTATACTCTACTACTTACTTCCATAAGGAAGTCCAGGGAAAACAAAAACGATAAGGAGACCTTGTGCTAACGCTTTTACACCTGCTTTCTGCCGTGGCCCTGCTGGTGTGGGGAACGCATATCGTGCGTACCGGCGTGATGCGCGTTTTTGGCGCGCGATTGCGTAGCGTACTAAGCAACAGCGTAGAAAAGAAACCGCTCGCCTTCTGCGCCGGTATTGGCGTGACCGCGCTGGTTCAGAGCAGCAACGCCACTACCATGCTGGTGACTTCATTCGTCGCCCAGGATCTGGTGGCGCTGACGCCGGCGCTGGTGATTGTGCTGGGCGCCGACGTGGGGACCGCGCTGATGGCGCGTATTCTGACCTTCGACCTCTCCTGGCTGTCGCCGCTGCTGATTTTCATTGGCGTTATCTTCTTCCTCAGCCGTAAACAGAGCAGGGCCGGGCAACTGGGCCGCGTCGGTATCGGTCTGGGGCTGATTCTGCTGGCGCTGGAGCTTATCGTTCAGGCGGTAACCCCTATTACCCAGGCTTCCGGCGTGAAGGTAATTTTCGCCTCCCTGACCGGCGATATTATGCTGGATGCGTTGATTGGAGCAGTCTTCGCCATTATCAGTTACTCCAGCCTGGCGGCGGTATTGCTGACCGCCACCCTGACCGCCACCGGTGTGATCGCCTTCGATGTGGCGCTTTGCCTGGTGATCGGCGCCAACCTGGGATCTGGTTTGCTGGCGATGATTAATAACGGTACGGCCAGCGCCGCCGCACGGCGAGTGGCCCTGGGCAGCCTGTTGTTCAAACTGATTGGCAGCCTGGTGGTGCTGCCATTCGTCCATCTGCTGGCGGACGGGATGCAGAAGTTACCGCTTTCAGAATCGGAGCTGGTTATCTACTTCCACGTTTTCTACAACCTGATCCGCTGTCTGGCGATGGTGCCCTTCGCGGAACCGATGGCGCGCTTCTGTCGGCGCATTATCAGCGAAGCGCCGGAGGTGGATACCCGTATGAAACCGAAGCACCTGGATCCCAGCGTGCTGGATACCCCGGCCCTGGGGCTGGCGAACGCCGCCCGGGAGGTGCTGCGAATGGGCGATGCCCTGGAGCAGATGCTGGAAGGCTGGAACAAGGTGATGCACGGCGAGGTGCGGGAAGAGAAAGCGCTGCGTAAGATGGCGGATGATGTGGATGTGCTGCATACCGCCATCAAACTCTATCTGGCGCGGATGCCTAAGGACGATCTGGCGGAAGGGGATTCCCGACGCTGGGCGGAGATTATCGAAACCTCCCTGAACCTGCAGCAGGCAGCCGATATTATCGAACGCATGGGTAGCGAAGTAGCGCATAAGTCGCTGGAGGCTCGCCGCGCTTTCTCGCCTGAAGGACTGGAAGAGCTGGATAACCTGCTTCAGCTGCTGCTGGCGAACCTGCGGCTGGCGCTGTCGGTTTTCTTTTCCGAAGATGTGGCCAGCGCTCGTCGTTTGCGGCGCAGTAAACACCGTTTCCGGATCATGAACCGTCGCTATGCGCATGCGCACGTGGATCGTCTGCATCAGCAGAACGTACAGAGCATTGAAACCAGCTCGCTACACTTGGGGCTGCTGGGGGATATGAAGCGCCTGAATTCGCTGTTTTGCGCCGTTGCCTACAGCGTGCTGGAACAGCCCGATGATGACGATGATGAAGCGCGTGACAGCTACTAATAAAACGGGCCCTTAGGGGCCCGTTGTCTGTGATGGATTATTGTTCGGTTAATTCCAGTTCGGCAATAACCGGAAGGTGATCGCTTGCGGAAGACCAGTTAAAGGATGGGCTGTTATGGGGCACTTCCAGGCTTTTTACGTTCCACTTCTGTCCCTTAAAGGTAAAAATATGATCGATATCGATAGCGGGGTTAATGGCGGGCCAGGAACGGGTATCGGCACCTTTTTGGTCAACCAGATTCCAGAAATATTCCAGTTCCCTGACGGGCTGCTCATTACGGGTTGAGTTGAAATCACCCGCCAGTATCTTGATTGAAGAAGCGATATCTTTAAAGTCGGATGGGGCATCGCCAATGGTAACGTCAAGGATATGACGAACCTGTTGCAGGCGAACTTCCGGATCCTTCTGCCAGTCCAGATGAGTCACCATCATAATGACGGGCGTTTCGAACCCCGGTTTCTCTATCTGAGCCAGCAAGACTACGCGCTGCTCGGCTTTCCCGGAAGCCAGTTTGATTGTCTGGGCGTGATGGATTTTGTATCTGGATAACAGCCCAACTCCATACTCACCGCCGTCAAAATCAAGCGCTTTGCCGAAGGCATAATAGAGATTATTGGCATCGGCAATGGCCTTTAGCTGATCGATTTTTTTACTTCTTCCCGTTTTATTATCCACTTCGGGAACGGCAATCACATCTGCATCTATTTTCCTGATGGCGGTATTTAAGGCGGTAAAATCAGAAACATCGTCAGATGCTTCATTCTTGCCAATATTGTAAGTCGCGACCTTGAGCGTTGGCTTGTTCTGCGTGTAGGCTTTATTGGGCACACCGCCTTTTTGTACCGTAAGAATTTCATTGCCTGCCAGGGGTTGGGCTGCGAACGCGGCTGAAGATAAAAGGCTCATCACCAGTAACGATAGGTATTTTTTCATAATTAAAATAAGTTGTTATTCAGTGGGATCGGGAAGCGATAGCGTACCCGCCATTTCAGGGAGATATTGTGAGTGGTATTGCACTCTTTTAACGCGGCGAAAATTAAGTGAGATGACAAGAGCGAGAGGGGCTGTACCCATACGAATATGGGCACAGGAAAAGAATGGATTCAGATGCGTTAACGACGCTTCTGTCGGTCTGCTTTCCGTACCGGTTTACCGGACCAGTAGCCCGCCAGTAGCGAGCCGGACAGGTTGTGCCAGACCGAAAACAGCGCACCCGGCAGCGCGGCAAGGGGTGAGAAATAAATTTTGCCCAGCGCGGCGGCCAGCCCGGAGTTCTGCATGCCTACCTCAATCGCCAGGGTACGGCAGGTGGACTCGTCGAAGCCGAACAGGCGTCCCCCCCAGTACCCGCCCAGCAGGCCGATCGCGTTATGCAGAATCACCGCCAGAATGACCACAGGCCCTACGGTGGCGATATTGGTAGCCGAACCTGCCACCACGGCGCTGATAATGGCCAGAATGCAGACCATCGAAAATGCGGGCAGTATCGACTCCAGGCGTTTTACCAGTCGCGGAAACAGATGATGTACCACCAGCCCCAGCCCAATAGGAATCACCACGATTTGCAGAATGCTGAACAGCATGCCCATAACATCCACCTGAATATTGGCATCCACATACAGCCGGGTCAGCAGCGGAGTGGCGAATACGCCCACCAGCGTGGAAATGGCTGAAATCGTTACTGAAAGCGCTACATCGCCTTTCGCCAGATAAATCATTACGTTAGAGGCGGTACCACTGGCAACGCTACCGACCAGCACCATACCGGCGGCAAGGTCTGGCGGCATATGAAACAGCATAGCCAGCAGCCAGGCGGCCAGCGGCATCAGCAGATAGTGCAGAAAAATACCGGCCGCCACCGGCGCCGGGCGCGACAGTACCCGACGAAAATCGTCCAGCTTCAGGTGTACGCCCATGCCGAACATAATCAGCATTAACAGCGGACTGACCCAGGGGCCGATAGGAATGAACGTGGCGGGCCTGGCGTAAGCCAGCACAGAGAGCAGCAGCGCCCAGAGCGGGAACAGCCGGGTTACGGTCGCGAGCATGGCGAGTATCCTTGCAAAGTTGTGTTGTGTCTTTGTGGTTATAAAAAAGCCGGGTCGTGCCCGGCTTCTCAGTATAATTTTTTTTCGCTTGCGGGAAATGCCTTATTCAACCGGATTCAGATTGACCTGGAATCCGCCTTCCGGACGATTGCGCCAGCAGGTATTTAGCCCGTGCAGGCGTGCGATGCGTTTCACAATGGATAGCCCCAGGCCGCTGCCGTTTTCCTGCGAGCCGGGAGGGCGGAAGAAGCGTTCTCCCAGACGCGACAGATGGCTGGGCATAACGCCGGGGCCGTTGTCCGTCACGCTGACGCCGTTGTGGCGCAGGATTATTTCCACCGTACCCTGTTCCGGGGTGTAGCGCAGGGCGTTGTTGACCAGATTGGCGAGCAGCATTTTCAGCAGCAGCCGGTTGCCTTTAATGGGCTGCGGCGGCGATTCGACGATAGCGCTCAACGCAATCGCCTTACGCTGCGCCACCGGCAGGGATTCGGCGACCACTTCGTCCGCCAGCTCTCGCCAGTCGAGATGCGTGGCGTCGTTCATCAACGAGGAAGTCGCGTCCAGCCTGGAGAGTGCCAGCAGCTGATCGACCAGTCGGGAGGTTCTGTCGATCCCGACGATCAGGTTATTCAGCGCCCGATCCCGGGTGGTGCGATCTTCTTCCGCCAGTAGCGCCACTTCGCTTTGAATACGCAGGGCCGTCAGCGGGCTACGCAGTTCGTGGGCGGCATCGGCGGTGAATTGTCGCTCGTGCTCCAGCATGCCGCTGACGCGGACAAATAACGCATTCAGGGCGCTAACCAGCGGGCGCGCCTCCCTGGGGACACCGTTCTCTTCCAGCGGCGTGGCATCGTCAGGGCTACGGTCAGTGAGTATCTGAGCGGTCTGGCGCAGTGACATCAGCTCGCGACGGACGATCCACACCGTTAGCGCCATCATCAGCGGCAGCCCCAGTAGCCAGGGCCAGAGCTGGCCGGTGACGATGGCGCTGACCAGATCGTCGCGGTAATCACGCTCCTGGCCGACGGCGATGGTGTAGCGTTCGTCCGGCGTGGTGGTGTAGAGAATACGCCACTCTTCGTCATCATCGCCTTCCAGCCGCTTATTGATAAAGCCGCTGCGTTTGCTGTAGCCAAAATCATTGCCGTGGTCGTTATCGCTAAGCAGCAGTTCGCCGCGTTCGTTGAAGATCGCGAATCCCAGGGCGTCGTCGTCCTGATCGCCGGCATCGCCGTCGCCAATCAGATTACGAGTTTTAGGCAGGGAGCGATCGGGAACTTCATCGACGGTCAGTTCACTCAGATTGGCCGACGCCAGCCGCTTGGCGAACAGCAACTGCTGGGTATCGAATACTTCGTCGATGGCCGAGCGGGTCTGAATCCAGGCGGCTATGCTGGCGGCGCCCCAAATTAGCGAGGCGATGAGCAGAATATAAATCAGCAGGCGGCTGCTCAGGCTAAGATTCTTCATGCATCGTTCCCCAGATAGTAGCCCAGACCACGCTCGGTGCGAATAAAGTCATTGCCGAGTTTGCGACGCAGGTGGTGGATATGCACTTCAATGGCGTTGCTGCCTACTTCGTGCTCCCAGCTATAGAGCTTTTCTTCCAGCAATTGACGCGACATCACGCGCTTTTTGTTTAGCAGCAACAGCTCCAGTAGGGCCTGTTCCCGTACGGTGAGGACGATAGGCTCGCCGTGGCTGGTGGCGATGCGGGTATGGGGATCGAAAGTGACATGGCGATGGGTCAGCAGTGGCGTGCTGCGGGCATGGCTGCGGCGGATCAGCGCGTGTAGTCGTGCCACCAGTTCCGACAGCGCAAAGGGCTTGCCCATATAGTCGTCGGCACCGGCGTTAAGCCCCTGAAGCCGCTGTTCCAGGGCATCGCGGGCGGTGAGAATCAGCACCGGCGTATCCAGATGCTGGCGGCGCCACCAGCTCAGAATATCCATACCGTCGATGCCAGGAAGCCCCAGATCGAGCACTACCGCATCGAAAGGGGCCCGGAGCAATGCCTGTTTTCCTTGCTCCCCTTCATAAAACCAGTCTACACAGAAGCCGCATTGTTCCAGCCCGTTTTTAATTCCGTCGCCGATCAGGCGATCGTCTTCCAGCAATAATATTCTCATTCCATGACCTGATGTTTCGTCGTGGTACCCAGCGATGAGGCGCCTTTCCCGGTAACATATTGATAACGTTAACCGTTGCCGGTACCTGAATTCAATATATTAAGCCATTAACAGGATTAAAAAGGGGTTGTCTTAAGAGACACTTAAGATGCGGCCGGACAGGGCGCCCGGCCGCAGGCGATTATTCGAACAGATTGCTGTGCAGTTTTTCCACCGCGTGATTGGCTTCGCTGCCCGGCACCAGGAAGCAGAGGTTATGGCTGGATGCACCGTAGCAGATCATCCGGATGTTGAACGGTTCCAGTACGCCGAACACCTCTTTGCCGACGCCGACGGAGCGGCAGAGTTGGTTGCCGATCAGGGCGATGAGCGCCAGATCCTCTTCCACTTCTACCCGGCACAGTGAAGAGAGCTCGGTCAGCAGCGCGGAGGTCAGCAGGGTATCACCGGTCGAGGTGGAGCCGGTGGTATCCAGTGTCAGCGCCACGCTCACCTCAGAGGTGGTGATGAGATCCACCGAGATGCTGTGGCGCGCCAGAATGCTGAATACTTCGGCCAGGAAACCGCGGGAGTGCAGCATATTCAGGCTGTGCAGCGTCAGCAGCGTCTGGCTGCGGCGCAGCGCCAGGGCGCGGAACAGCGGCGGCGTGTCAGTTTTATTACAGACCAGGGTGCCGCCCGCTTTGGAATCCTTGCTGGAGCCGACAAACACGGGAATATCGTGGCGCACTGCCGGTAGCAGGGTAGACGGATGGAGCACTTTGGCGCCGAACGTCGCCATTTCAGCCGCCTCTTCAAAAGAGATTTTATCGATGCGTTTTGCCGTCGGTACGATACGTGGATCTGTGGTGTAGATCCCGGGTACATCGGTCCAGATATCGACGCGATGGGCCTGTAAAGCTTCGCCCAACAGGGCGGCGGTATAGTCGCTTCCGCCGCGGCCCAGCGTGGTGGTTCGCCCCTTTGACTCGCTGCCGATAAAACCCTGGGTGACGATGAGCGATTTTGCCAGGCGTGGGGCCAACTGTTGCTGGGTCAGTTCGGCCAGCGCGGCTACGTCCGGCTCAGCGCGGCCAAAGCGCTCGCTGGTGCGCATCACTTTGCGTACATCAAACCATTGGGCGTCCACGCCGCGTTCACGCAGAATTTCAACGAAAAGCAGAGTGGACATTAGCTCGCCGTGACTAACCAGTTCGTCGGTCAATGCAGGTGATGTGGCCAGAGAAGCGGCTTCGGCCAGAGTGGTAATATTTTCCAGCAGCCGGTCTATCTCTTCGCGGATTACATTCGGCTGGCGCAGACGTTCCAGGATATCGAACTGGATTTTACGAATGGCGTCGAGCTTGACGAAGCGCTCGGTTGCCTCCAGTCCTTCCGCCAGAGCCACCAGCAGGTTGGTGACACCCGCAGAGGCGGAAAGCACGACAACCCTTGCCTGGCTGTCGGAAAGGACCACGTCAATGCTGCGGTTCATGGCGTCAAAGTCGGCGACGCTGGTGCCGCCGAATTTGGCGACCACGATGGGAACTTCTTGAGTCATAAATACCTCGTGTCAGGGAAGCGAAATCTGTAAACCCAGGTCACAAGGGGAGCGGAAAACGGGGCAGACGTAGAGACGTGGCGTGGTCAAAACTACGGTTCACCCAGAAGCCCTCCACCTTGCGAAGCAGCCGGTAGGATGCTTCGGGGTGACAACCCAGGGGATTCAGCCCCTGTAGTCGAAAGCCAACGCTGCCGGACGCGGGCTCCCTCGGCGTCGCACCCCCTCCTGTATCTTCCCCGGATCGGCTCCTCGGATACATTACCTGGGCGACGCACCTCTTCTGGCGCTTACGCAATATCGCGTAAGTAGCGGTTTAGATTTAACCTGTTACGCCTGGTCTGTCAATGTCCGGAATTTGAAGATATTTCAGCATTTGCAGATGCGAGCGCGGCTTTCCCGTTACTGGCGCCGTTTCCGCTGCCGGGTTGCTCCACCAGCGCGATAAGCGTGCAGGGCAACGGCGGCGAACTTTTACCGTTAAGCGGCATGGGGCTGCCATCTTCACGCAGGGCGAAGAGCGGGATAATGCCGCGATGTTTTTCCAGATACTCCAGCCAGCCGAAGTTAGCGTTAAGGCGAGTCGCTTTCACTACCGCGCCTTTAGAGAGCAGGCTGCTCAGGCGACTCCAGGTGACCTCCTCGCTAAACAGCCGTTCGTTGCGGCGAAAGCGCGCGCTTTCGCTACTGCTGCTGCGCCCCTTCAACGTTGAACCGGAACGAATAGCCCATACCCGCTCGTCGCCAAACAGATGGCTGAAGTGGTAGACCGCCAGGGCGTTCTGGTGGCGGTTGGGCGACAGCGCCAGCACCTGGGCGGTGCCGCTTAGATCGAGATAGTTTTCCGCATGTTCGGACCAGGCGTTGCCGTAATAGGCCGATAGCCCTTCCATACGGGCCTGGCGGTAATATTCCCAACTGTTATCGGTGACCAGCACCGGGATATTCTGTTTGATGAGCGCCTTCGCCAGGGTGCGGGCGACGGCGTTAGCGCCGATGATCATTACGCCTTTAGGCTTGCTCTGCTGCACCCGCAGCAGTCGCGCCAGCCAGGCGCTGGTCAGGCTTTGCAGAACCACGGTTCCGATGATGATGGCGAACACCACCGTCACCAGGCGATCCGCGCCCTGATAGCCATTGCGTTGCAGGGTCAACGCAAACAGAGACCCTACCGCGGCGGCAACGATGCCGCGTGGCGCTATCCAGCACAGCAGCGCCCGATCCCGCCAGGAGAGGGCGGAGCCGGGCGTTGACGCCATAATGCACAGCGGTCGGGCGATAAACTGCACCACCAGCAACAGTCCCAGCAGTGGCCAGCCCATCTCTTTGATTGCCAGCAGATCCAGTCGCGAAGCGAGGATCACGAACAGCGCCGAGATCAACAGGGCGGATAACTCTTCTTTAAACGCCAGAATATCGCTGATATCCAGATCGCGCATATTGGCAAGCCAGATGCCCATCACCGTTACCGCCAGTAACCCTGATTCATCCGCCAGCGCATTAGAGATGCCGAAGGTGAGCAGAACAATCGCCAGCACGCCGAAGTTTTGCAGGTAACCCGGTATCCACACGCGCTTCAGGGCGACGCCCAGCATCCAGCCGAAGAGGGCTCCGGCGGTCAGGCCCACTCCCACCGTCCAGGCCAGGGTACCCGGCAGGTGTAGCAGCGAACCCGCCTGCTGGCGCAGGGTGATGAATTCAAACACCAGCAGGGTAAAGATGGCGCCGACGGGGTCTATCACAATTCCCTCCCAGCGCAGCACCTGATTAATGGCGGCATTCGGGCGTACTACCCGCATCAGTGGTGCAATAACGGTAGGGCCGGTTACGACGGTAACGGCGCCCACCAGCGCCGCCAGCTCCGGCGGCAGACCTAAAATCCACCAGCAGGCCAGACCCACGACGCTGAAAGTCACCAGCATGCCGATGCTGACCAGATTACGCACCACGCCTCCCAGACCGCGGATCTCATCGAAGCGCAGGGTGAGCGCGCCTTCAAACAGGATGATGGCGACCGAAAGCGAAACCAGCGGAAATAGCAGATCGCCGAACAGGCTATCTGGCTGCAGCACGTGGCTCGCCGGGCCAAGCAGAATCCCCATAACCAGCAACGGCAGTATGGCGGGCAGCCTTGTCAGCCATGCCAGCCACTGTGCAGCCAGTGATGCGATAGCGATGATCACCAGCAAAAGCGGTGCAGATAGTTCCATAAATTGACTCTTCCTCAGGAGGGACCTTTTTAAAAATAGCCGATTGCGGCGCAATCACGGCGGGCAAGTATAGTTGGGCTGCATGACGAAAAACACCTGTCGGTTTTATGGCATAAAATCATCACAATTCGCTGAAGCAGGCGCTACAATTGACCCCAGTCACAATTCTCAAATCAGAAGAGTATTGCTATGAAAAACATCAATCCTACGCAGACTGCCGCCTGGAAGGCGCTGGAACAGCACTTTAATGAGATGAAAGAGGTCGAAATTAGCGAACTTTTCGCTAAGGATTCAGACCGTTTTAGCCAGTTTTCAGCGACCTTCGATGACCTGATGCTGGTGGACTATTCCAAAAACCGCATTACCAAAGAGACCCTGAACAAACTGCTGGCTCTGGCCGAAGAAACCGACCTGGCAGGCGCGATTAAATCGATGTTTGCCGGTGAGAAGATCAATCGCACTGAAGATCGCGCCGTGCTGCATGTGGCGCTGCGTAACCGGAGCAATACCCCGATTCTGGTAGACGGCAAAGACGTGATGCCGGAAGTGAACGCGGTACTGGAGAAGATGAAGAAATTCTCCGAAGCCGTGATCGGCGGTGAGTGGAAAGGCTATACCGGCAAGGCGATCACCGATGTGGTCAACATCGGTATCGGCGGTTCCGACCTTGGCCCCTATATGGTGACCGAGGCGCTGCGCCCCTATAAAAATCACCTGAACATGCACTTCGTCTCTAACGTCGACGGCACCCACATTGCCGAAGTGCTGAAGAGCGTCACCCCGGAAACTACGCTGTTCCTGGTGGCCTCCAAAACTTTCACCACCCAGGAAACCATGACCAACGCCCACAGCGCGCGCGACTGGTTCCTGAAGAGTGCGGGCGACGAAAAGCATGTGGCGAAACACTTTGCAGCGCTGTCGACCAATGCGAAAGCGGTTGGTGAATTTGGCATCGATACCGCCAATATGTTCGAATTCTGGGACTGGGTCGGCGGCCGCTACTCTCTGTGGTCTGCTATCGGTTTGTCGATAGTGCTTTCCGTTGGTTATGACAACTTCGTACAGCTGCTTTCCGGCGCGCACGCTATGGATAAGCACTTCTCCACCACGCCTGCCGAGAAAAACCTGCCGGTGCTGCTGGCGCTGATCGGTATCTGGTACAACAACTTCTTTGGCACCGAAACGGAAGCGATTCTGCCTTATGACCAGTATATGCATAGGTTCGCTGCTTACTTCCAGCAGGGCAATATGGAATCCAATGGTAAGTACGTTGACCGTACCGGTAAGCCGGTGGATTACCAGACCGGGCCGATTATCTGGGGCGAACCGGGCACCAATGGCCAGCATGCTTTCTACCAGCTGATTCACCAGGGCACCAAGCTGGTTCCCTGTGACTTTATCGCACCGGCCATCAGCCACAATCCGCTTTCGGATCATCATCCGAAGCTGCTTTCTAACTTCTTCGCTCAGACCGAAGCGCTGGCCTTTGGCAAATCGCGCGAAGTGGTCGAGCAAGAATTCCGTGACCAGGGCAAGGATCCGGCTCAACTGGAGCATGTAGTCCCGTTCAAAGTGTTTGAAGGTAACCGTCCGACCAACTCCATCCTGGTACGTGAAATTACGCCGTTCAGCCTGGGGGCGCTGATCGCGCTCTATGAGCATAAGATCTTCACTCAGGGGGCGATTCTCAATATCTTCACCTTTGACCAGTGGGGAGTGGAGCTTGGCAAACAGCTGGCTAACCGCATTCTGCCCGAACTGTCCGACGGCAGTGAGGTGAGCAGTCATGATAGCTCCACTAATGGCCTGATTAACCGCTATAAAGCATGGCGTAGTTAATAGCCCATTAAGGACGGTCTTAATAGAACCGTCAGACCTGGAATACCCCAGGGGATATATTTTAATTATGCCGGCTGTGCGCCGGCATTTTTTATCGGAGAAATCCAGTTGTTTGCATATATAAGGAGAAGTTGCTCTCTCAGGTTAATCCTAAAATCACTAAAGGCCGGATGGTTATTCCGGTTTATTTCCCGAGGTTTCGGCTTTGCTATAACCTTTTGTTTCTATCTATGATGTTGATTTTAAATGGATTATTATAATATATATAATTGTATTATCTATATTTCCGCTATTAATCCTAAAACCTTCTCGTTATTTCCCACAGCCGGAAACAGTTCCCGCTTATTGTGTATACTCGGGAACGCCTGAAATCTTTTTCAGGTAAATCTCCATTCATTCAATGAAGGGAAATTGTTATGAAGAAAGTCCTTTATGGCGCAATGGCCGTACTGGCGCTGGCGTCTGCTGGCACCGCTACCGCTGGTCCTTTGACCAGCGGCGAAGCGGCTGGCACCGCCGCGAACTCTGCCTCCGTGGGGAGTTCAACAGCGACAGGATCCAGCGCAGTAGGGTCTGTGGTCGGGACTGCGCTTGCCGCAGTTGGGGGAAGTGATGGCGCCAATACCGGCACTACCACCACGACCTCAACCTCCACAACCACTACGACCAGCACCACCCCTTAGTAATTTTTACTGAGGTTTTAACCATAACCACACTGCGGTGTGGTTATTTTGAATTCGGGGAAATGTCGTGCAGCGACTTGCTATTGTGATGATGTGCCTGTTTCTGCAGGCCTGTTCTAACACCTCTCCTGTTTCGTCACTCTGGAACCGATTTTTTGGCACTGATGGCGTACAACTCAGCGACGATGAGATCCAGAACATGCCCTATGCCAGCCAGTATGTCCGGCTGAATGACGGGCCTCAGATCTTTGTGGTTCTGGCATTTTCAGAAAACGGGCAACACAAATGGGTAACCCAGGATCATGCGACTCTGGTGACGCAGCACGACCGTCTGGTGAAAACCGTAGGTCTGGGCGACAACCTGCTGGAAGTCACTAACCTGCAGCAGGACCCGCTGACTAAAGCGAATCAGATTGTCGATGGTGCAACCTGGACACGGCAGGCCAGCTGGACGGAACACCAGCAGATTCGCAACGCCACGCTGCGCTCCACCTTCCACTGGGACGGCAAGGATTCACTGGAAGTCGGCAGCGATGTCACGCCGGTACGCGTCCTGGATGAAAAGGTGAGCTCCGAGGCCGGCAGCTGGCATAACCGTTACTGGGTGGATGAAGAGGGCTATATCCGTAAAACGAAGCAGTACCTCGGCCCTGGATACTACCCGATTACCACCATTCTGTTGAAGGCGGCGAAATAATGACAACAAAGCTAATCCTCGCTTCGCTGATACTGACCTTTGCCGGTGGCGCCTGTGCCGCTGGCACCATTACCGTCTATCCCGGGAATTCAGCAGATCCGTTAACTGTGAGCGGCGCCGAACGTCTTGCCGATCTGGTGACCCAGCCCGCCCTGGCGCACAGCTGGTGGCCGGGCACTGTGATTAGCGAACCTCAGTCAACGGCGGTTGCCGAACAGCAGCATCAGAAGCTGCTGGCGCGTCTGGCGGCGCTCGCCACCGAGCGCGGCGGCGATGAAGGCGCGGCGATTAACGGCCTGCGCACCCAGCTTCAGGCTATCCGGGTCACCGGACGCCAGCTGGTTAATCTCGATCCGGATCGGGTGCGGGTGAACCCTGAAAGTAATCCGCCGCTGCAAGGAGAGTATTCGCTATGGGTCGGCCAGAAGCCCACCACCGTGACGGTGATGGGGTTGGTGAGCGCTCCAGGTAAGAAGACTTTCGCACCGGGACGTTCGGTTGCTGAGTATCTTGATGATGAAAGTACGCTCAGTGGCGGCGATCGCAGCTATGCCTGGGTGGTCTATCCCGATGGTAAAACGGTGAAGGCACCGGTGGCTTACTGGAACAAGCGCCACGTCGAGCCTATGCCTGGCAGCATCATCTTCGTCGGTTTTGCCGATCATATGTTCTCTTCCGCCTGGGACGGCCTGAATGAGCAGATTCTCCACTCTCTGACCCATCGGATACCGGATTGATGAAGAAACGTTATCTCTATATACCCGTCGTACTTCAGGCTGCTGGTGCGTTGGCTGCATTCGCTCGCCCCGCTCACATAGTACGGCTATGCTCCCGGGGATTCGCGAACTTGCCGCCTTCCCGCAACCTGAATTACTTAGGGTATAGTTTACTGGCGCTGGCTGTTTCTTCCGCCTGTCAGGCGGAGAGCTACCCGGCGCCCATCGGCCCCTCCCAGTCTGACTTCGGCGGCGTGGGCCTGTTACAGACGCCTACCGCGCGCATGGCGCGCGACGGAGAGTTCAGCCTTAATTATCGCGATAATGACCAGTACCGCTTCTATTCGGCTTCGGTGCAGTTAATGCCCTGGCTGGAAACCACGCTGCGCTATACCGACGTTCGTACCCGTAAGTACAGTGATGTGGAGTCTTTCTCTGGCGATCAGACTTATAAAGATAAGTCGTTCGACGTGAAACTGCGGCTGTGGGAAGAAGGTTACTGGACACCGCAGGTGGCCGTTGGGATACGCGACCTTGGCGGTACCGGTCTGTTCGACAGCGAATATCTGGTGGCGAGCAAGGCGTGGGGGCCTTTCGATTTCTCGCTGGGGATCGGCTGGGGCTATCTGGGAACCGCCGGCAACGTTACCAACCCGTTCTGTAGCTACAGCGATAAATATTGCTATCGTGATAACAGCAACAAGAAAGCAGGTTCGTTTGACTTCGGCGATATGTTCCACGGCCCTGCGTCGATCTTCGGCGGTATCGAATATCAAACCCCCTGGCAGCCGTTGCGTCTGAAGCTGGAATATGAAGGCAACGACTACAGCGGTGATTACGCCGGACGGCTCGAACAGCGTAGCAATTTTAACGTTGGCGCCATCTATCGGGTAACCGACTGGGCCGATGTGAACCTCAGCTATGAGCGCGGCAACACCTTTATGTTCGGTTTTACGCTGCGAACCAATTTTAACGATCTCAAACCGCACTACGCCGATAACCGTAAACCGGAATACCGGCCCGAGCCTCAGGATAAGATCCTGCAGCACAGCGTGGTGGGCAATCAGCTGACCCAGCTGAAATATAATGCCGGTCTGACCAACCCGCAGATCCAGACAAAAGGGGATACTCTTTATGTTACCGGCGATCAGGTGAAATACCGGGATTCGCGTGAGGGGATCGATCGCGCTAACCGTATTGTCATGAACGATTTGCCGGAAGGGATTAATAAGATCCGCGTCACCGAAAGCCGGGTCGCCATGCCGCAGGTGACGACCGAAACGGACGTCGACAGCCTGCGCCGCCACCTGGAAGGAGAGCCTCTGGGTCATGAAACCCCGCTGGCTCAACGCCGGGTAGATCCGGTGGTGCCGGAAAGCACCGAGCAGGGCTGGTATCTGGAAAAACCGCGCTTTAGCTATTCGATCGATCCGGTTCTGAGTCAGTCCTTCGGCGGTGCGGAAAGCTTCTATATGTACCAGTTGGGTATCAGGGGATCCGCCGATCTGTGGCTCACCGATCACCTGCTGACCAGCGGAAGTCTGTTCGCCAATATCAAAAACAACTATGACAAGTTTAACTACACCAGGCCGCCGAGCGATACGCATCTGCCGCGGGTGCGTACTCACGTACGTGAATATGTTCAGAATGATGTCTATGTGAACGATCTGCAGGCTAACTACTTCCAGTATCTGGGTAAAGGCTGGTACGGACAGGCCTATGCCGGTTATCTGGAAACCATGTTTGGCGGCGCGGGCGCCGAGGTGCTGTACCGTCCGCTCGACAGTAACTGGGCGGTGGGACTGAATGCCAACTATGTGAAGCAGCGTGACTGGCGCAGCTCTCAGGATATGATGAAGTTTACCGACTACAGCGTTAAGACCGGCCACCTGACCGCTTACTGGACGCCGCCGTTTGTCGATGGCGTACTGGTTAAGGCAAGCGTAGGTCAGTACCTCGCGGGGGATAAAGGGGGAACCCTGGATATCTCTAAACACTTCGACAGCGGCATCGTGGTGGGCGGCTATGCCACTATCACCAATGCCTCGTCTGAAGAGTACGGGGAAGGGGAGTTCACCAAAGGGGTCTACGTTTCCGTTCCTCTGGATCTCTTCTCGTCAGGGGCGACCCGTAGTCGCGCGCTGGTGGGCTGGCAACCGCTTACCCGCGACGGTGGCCAGATGCTGGGCCGCAAGTTCGAACTTTACAGTATGACCAGCGACCGCAATATCAACTTCCGATAAGCGTTCAGACTATCGCAACCGCCTCCCGTTAGGGGGGCGGTTTTTTTTTGCGGGTACAAGGTGTGAAAACCACGTTAAATAAAGTAGATCTAGATCACGCTTTTATCTTATAAAGGAGCCAGTATCCTGATATGAATAAGGGGAATAATATGCCGTTGCCATCTCGTTCTCCGGCGGAGTGGGTCGCTTATGGGTTGCAGGCGGTACTGAATCTGGGGTTACTGAGCCTTGGACTGATTCTGATGGTGTTTCTGGGAAAGGAGACGCTGCATCTGACCTGGGTGCTGTTTATTAACAGCGAGCAGGTGACCAAATATCAACTGGTGGAAGGGCTGCTGGTCTGGTTCCTCTATTTTGAGTTTATCGCGCTGATCGTGAAGTACTTTCAGTCCGGTTACCACTTTCCGCTGCGTTACTTCGTCTACATTGGCGTTACTGCTATCGTGCGACTCATTATTATCGCTCACGAAACGCCCGAAGAGGTGCTGGTTTATTCTGCCGCCATTCTGTTGCTGGTCATTGCGCTGTGGCTTTGTAATACCCGTCTCCTGAAACGCGAGTAATCGACCTCCTCCGGAGGCGTTTTTCTTTGTTAAACTTTGTTTGGGTGTTGCACTTTTGTTGCTATTAAGATCGCGGTCGCGCGCTTTGCCCCACACGGGCTGCGGGTTCTGCGTTACAATGCTGTCATAATTTTTTCCGGAGAAGGTGTTATGTTCCATCCCGCGCTGACGCAGCTGCGCGAGCTCCGCTATTTTCAGGATCTTCCTGCCCTGAATCACGCATTAAGCGACTGGTTGTTGCTGGAAGATTCTATGACCAAACGCTTTGAACAATACTGCCATAAGGTCAGCGTAGAGATACTACGCGAAGCGTTTGTCAATGCCGGGGAACTGATGCCCGAAGAAGCTGCGCTGCTGCCGGATGAAGAGCGTTTCTGGCTGCGTGAGATTGTACTGTGTGGCGATGGTGAACCCTGGCTTGTTGGTCGAACGCTGGTGCCGCAGTCTACGCTGAATGGCCCCGAGCTGGCGCTGCGCCAGCTCGGCACCACTCCACTGGGGCGTTACCTGTTTGCGTCATCGGCCCTGACGCGCGATTTTATTGAAACCGGGCGTAGCGCAGAGCTGTGGGGGCGCCGTTCCCGCCTTCGGCTCTCAGGAAAACCTCTGCTGTTGACCGAGCTTTTTCTTCCGGCGTCGCCGCTGTATCGAGAGGAATAAAAATGGAGTGGACTCTGAAGCAGAATAAGCTGCTGGCGTACCATCGCCTGATGCGCACTGATAAACCCATAGGCGCACTGTTGCTGCTCTGGCCGACGCTGTGGGCATTGTGGATGGCCACACCGGGTACGCCGCCGTTAACGATACTGTTGGTCTTTGTGGCGGGCGTCTGGCTGATGCGCGCCGCAGGTTGCGTGGTGAATGACTACGCCGACCGTAAGTTTGATGGCCACGTGAAGCGTACCGCGAATCGTCCGCTGCCCAGCGGCGCGGTAAGCGAAAAAGAGGCTCGCATTTTGTTCGGGGTGCTGGTGCTACTCTCTTTCCTGCTGGTGCTGACCCTGAATACCATGACGATTCTGCTGTCGGTGGCCGGACTGGCGCTGGCATGGGTTTATCCCTTTATGAAACGCTACACTCATTTACCTCAGGTGGTGCTGGGAGCCGCCTTCGGCTGGGCAATACCGATGGCTTTCGCTGCGGTCAGCGAAAGCGTGCCGCTCTCCTGTTGGCTGATGTTCCTGGCGAATATCCTGTGGGCTGTAGCCTACGACACCGAATACGCCATGGTGGATCGCGATGACGATTTGAAGATCGGCGTGAAGTCGACGGCGATTCTGTTTGGTCGCTTTGACAAACTGATCATCGGCCTGTTGCAGCTTGGCGTGGTGGCGATTATGGCGCTGCTTGGCGTGCTGAATGGCCTTGGCGCTTTGTGGTATGCCTCGATTGCCGTCGCTGGCGGACTGTTTGTCTGGCAGCAGAAGATGATTGCGAAGCGCGAGCGGGATGCCTGCTTCCGGGCCTTTATGAACAACAACTATGTTGGTCTGGCGCTGTTTATCGGTCTGGTGCTGAGCTATCTGCACTTCTGATACTCTGAATGGATAAAAAAAGCCGGTCAGTGTAGCTGACCGGCTTTTTTCGTTTTACGGAATACTTACTCCACCTGCTCCGGCGTTTCTTCTTTCATCTCGATGCCATTTTGTGAGGTGGCGCTCTCAATGGTCAGACGCACATCGGAGGTCAGCAGTTCGGCCAGCAGCTGGTAGACCTGTAACGCCCGTTCTGATTCGGCGTCGCCGCTGTCGCTGATATAGCCTTCATCGCGCAGCGTCAGCACCAGCGTGGAGAAGACAGCCTTATCAAAGAACTCCGGCGCGTTGATACCATGCAGAACCGACAGGCGCTGCGCCAGGGTGCGGCTCTCTTTTTCCAGAGTGCCGCGGTTAATGTCCGGATTGGCGCCCAGCAGCCAGAAGGTGATGGCATAGCGCTGGATAGTTTCGCGCACACCTGCCGCCAGCAGTTGCAGAGTGCGGGAACGCAGCGGGTTCACCTGCACTGTATCGCCGTTAATCAGGATCAGCCCCTGGCGCTGCAGTTCGGCCAGCAGTGCGTCGATTTCTGCGGGAAGCGCCTCTTTTTCCCAGCGCAGAAACAGCTCAGATTTCAGCATTGGATAGAGCAGCATCACCTGCTCCTGTAGCGCATCACGGGTCAGATGACGGCGCTGGGCGATCATCATCGCCAGCAGTGACGGCAGCACCAGCATATGCATCAGGTTGTTGCGATAATAGGTCATCAGCACTGCCTGCTCGCGCGGCAGGATGATGATGTCGCCGATGGTATCTTTTTCCACCTCGAACTTATTCATCTGCAGCGCGTGGTCGATCAGATCATCGGCAGTGACCTTCGGTGCGGTGGCGTCCGGCGAATAAGGAACGTTGCGCAGAATATCCAGATAGCAGTTCAACTGCTCCGTTAGCTGCTCGCGGGTCAGGGAACGCTGACGCGACGCCAGCAGCGCGGTACAGCACAGGTTCATGGCGTTTGCCGCGCCGGCGTTGTTGATGCGCACCATCAGATCCGCGGCAATGGCGTTGACCGACGGCGTGAGCCAGGCCGGGCGTACCGCTTCGATAGGGTCTATATCGTCACGCCATTCCGGTACGTTCTGGTTCAGCCAGTTGTTGAGTGGAATTGGCTCGCCGAAGTTTACGTAACCCTGGCCCAGGTTACGCAGCTTGCTTAAACCGCGCACCATCTGGGTAAAGCTTTCTTTCTCTTTGGTGGCGCCACGCAGTTCTTTCGCGTACGTTCCCACTTCCATGACGTGCTCGTAGCCAATGTAGATAGGAACCAGCGTAATGGGGCGGGTGCCGCCGCGCAGCATCGCCTGAATGGTCATCGACAGCGTGCCGGTTTTGGGATCCAGCAGTCGGCCGGTACGCGAACGCCCGCCTTCCACAAAGTACTCTACCGAATAACCGCGACTGAACAACTCGCCCAGATATTCACGGAACACCGTGGAATAGAGCTTATTGCCGCGGAAGGTACGGCGAATGAAGAAGGCGCCCAGGCGGCGGAAAATCGGGCCTGCCGGCCAGAAGTTAAGATTGATGCCAGCGGCGATATGTGGCGGCACCAGGCCCTGATGATAGAGCACGTAAGAGAGTAGCAGGTAGTCCATGTGGCTGCGGTGACAGGGCACGTAGACCAGCTCATGACCCTCGTGCGCCAACTGGCGAATTCGCTCGGCGTTGTGGACGTTAATGCCCTGGTAGAGCCGGTTCCAGGTGAAGCCCAGCACGCGATCGGTTGCGCGGATGGCTTCGTAAGAGAAGTTAGCCGCGATCTCTTCCATTAGCGCCACCGCATTCTGCTGGGCTTTCTCATGGGAGATCTTTTTGGTGCGCGCTTCGTCTTCCACCGCGCGGGCGATAGCCTTGGAGGAGAGCAACTTATTAAACAGATCCTGGCGAGCGGGCAGACGCGGCCCTACGGCAGCCAGACGCAGCCGCGAGAAGTGCATTCTGGCGATGCGTAGCAGCTTCTGGGCGATACGCTTGTCAGTGCCGTGTTCGGTAGCCATACGGCGCAGCGAAACCGGCGGAGAGAAACGCACAAAGCTGTCACGGCCAAGCCAGATGACCGCGAAGAACTTTTGAATGCCATTCAGATTACGCAGCGGCGGGTTGGCTTCCCCTTTCTCTTTGCCTGGCGAGCGGCCAAACATCACAGAGACAGGTACCATCTGCACATCAAGATTCGGATTGCTGCGGTGTAGATCCAGATAGTTATGGAATAGCTTAATGGACTCTTCTTTGGGGGTGTAGTAGGTGAAGACTCGAGGCCCGTCATGGGCGAACACGTAGCGCGGCAGGACGACGCCGTCCATTTCCAGCGGCTCCAGCGGGTCTGGCAGATCGTGGGCCAGACAGCTGGCGCGCAGCGTCAGTAAGTCCGCCTTCGAGTTATAGGGCAGAACGTACATAATAGGACGCGAAGTATCCAGGCCAAGTTCGGCACAGGGATCTGCCGGAATTGACTTGCTTTTTACCAGGATACTTAATGGTAAATTAAGGAGCTTGTATAAAAATCGGGACCAGCCTGACATAAACGATGTAAAGCCTCTGGTTAATCATGCAAATGCACCGCCAGAATACCAGAAACGGCACGGAATTTCTGCGGCACTACTATTCATCGAAGCGCTCTGGCGTTGACGCTGATTTTCGTCATACTGCCAGCGGCATTCGGTCTGGCTTTGTAAAACGGCCCGGGGGCACCCTTGCCGCGTTGATGTAACTGAACTATTTAGAGTGTATTTTTTGAAAAGGTTTCCATTACATGGCGAATAATACCACTGGTTTTACCCGTATCATTAAAGCTGCCGGCTATTCCTGGAAAGGTCTTAGCGCAGCGTGGCGTAACGAAGCGGCCTTCCGCCAGGAAGGGGTCGCTGCGGTTATCGCCATTATTGCGGCCTGCTGGCTGGACGTAGACGCCATCACGCGCGTACTGCTGATTGGCTCCGTCATGCTGGTCATGATCGTCGAAATTCTAAATAGCGCAATTGAAGCCGTCGTCGATCGCATCGGCAGCGAATATCACGAGCTTTCTGGTCGCGCTAAAGATATGGGGTCTGCCGCAGTGTTGCTGGCGATTATCGTCGCGATATTCACCTGGGTCACGCTACTCTGGCCGTATTTGCGGTAAAGCTTCAGGAAACGGAGAAAACGCTGATTTTTTACCGTGTTGTGGTTCCAAAATCGCCTTCTGCTGTATATACTCACAGCATAACTGTATATACACCCAGGGGGCGGAATGAAAGCGTTAACGGCCAGGCAGCAAGAGGTTTTTGATCTCATCAGGGAGCACATTAGCCAGACGGGAATGCCGCCCACTCGCGCGGAAATCGCGCAGCGACTGGGTTTCCGTTCGCCCAATGCCGCTGAAGAGCACCTGAAAGCACTGGCGCGTAAAGGGGTTATCGAGATCGTCTCTGGCGCTTCGCGCGGTATCCGTCTGCTGCATGAAGAAGAAGAGGGGCTGCCGCTGGTTGGGCGCGTTGCAGCAGGCGAGCCGCTGCTGGCCCAGCAGCATATCGAAGGCCACTATCAGGTGGATCCTTCTCTGTTTAAGCCAGGCGCAGACTTTCTGCTACGCGTGAGCGGCATGTCGATGAAGGATATCGGCATTATGGACGGCGACCTGCTGGCGGTGCACAAAACCCAGGAGGCGCGTAACGGTCAGGTTATCGTGGCCCGTATTGAGGATGAAGTTACGGTTAAACGACTGAAGAAACAGGGAAATACCGTACAGTTGCTGCCGGAAAACAGTGAGTTCGAACCTATCGTGGTCGATCTGCGTGAACAGAATTTCACCATTGAAGGGCTGGCCGTCGGGGTGATTCGCAACGGCGAATGGCTCTGATTTTTTAACTGCATCCTCCTGTTGACGCGTCCGCTCCGGGCGCGTCTTTGTTTTACATTCTCCTGACGGCACAACCGGATAATGGCAATGCCCCTTTTCCAGAAAACCGATAAAGCATTATGGCGGCTGGCGCTGCCGATGATTTTTTCCAACGTCACGGTGCCGCTGCTTGGGCTGGTGGACACCGCGGTTATTGGCCATCTCGACTCGCCGGATTATCTGGGCGGCGTGGCGATTGGCGCAACGGCTACCAGCTTTCTGTTTATGCTGCTCCTGTTCCTGCGAATGAGCACTACCGGCTTTGCGGCTCAGGCATGGGGCGCGAAGAATGCGCCGGCCCTGGCCAGAGCGCTGGTGCAGCCGCTGATGCTGGCGCTGATCGCCGGTGCGTTGATTGTGGCGTTACGTATCCCACTTATTGAACTGGCGCTGGCTATTGTCGGCGGCAGCGAACAGGTGTTGCACCAGGCGCAACGCTTTCTGACCATTCGCTGGCTGAGCGCGCCGGCGACGCTGGCTAACCTGGTGCTGCTGGGCTGGCTGCTGGGCGTGCAGTACGCCCGGGCGCCGGTTATTTTGCTGGTGGTGGGAAATTTGCTGAATATCCTGCTGGATCTCTGGTTCGTGGTGGGTCTGCACATGAACGTGCAGGGGGCTGCGCTGGCGACGGTGATTGCTGAATATGCGACGCTGCTTATCGGGCTGATTATGGTATGGCGAGTGCTGCGGCTGCGCGGCATTTCGATGGATATGCTGAAACAGGCCTGGCGTGGAAATATCCGCCGTCTGCTGGCGCTTAATCGCGACATTATGCTGCGTTCGCTGCTGCTTCAGCTCTGCTTTGCCGGTATGACTATCTGCGGCGCGCGCCTCGGCAGTGAGATTGTGGCGATCAACGCGGTGTTGATGACGATGCTGACCTTTACCGCCTATGCGCTGGATGGCTTCGCCTATGCGGTAGAAGCCCATTCCGGGCAGGCCTTTGGTGCGCGCAGCAGCGGTCAGTTACTGAGTGTATGGCGGGCCGCCTGTCGTCAGGCAGGACTGGTGGCGCTGTGCTTCGCCGCAGTCTATGCCCTGGCAGGTCAACAGATCGTGGCGCTGTTGACTTCAATCCCTGAACTTCAGACGCATGCTGATCGCTACCTGTTCTGGCAGGCGGTGCTGCCGCTGGTAGGCGTCTGGTGTTATTTGCTGGACGGCATGTTTGTGGGGGCGACCCGCGGCGCGGAAATGCGTAACAGTATGGCGGTTGCTGCGCTGGGATTTGGGTTGACGCTACTAACGCTGCCGTGGCTGGGCAATCATGGTTTGTGGCTGGCTATGGCGGTATTCCTGGGGCTACGCGGCCTTTCTCTGGGCTGGATCTGGCGTCGTCACTGGCGTAACGATACCTGGTTCAGGGTACCGGGCCATGAGTGAGCCTGCACGGCTATAATGAGTACTGAGTCATGCTGAATCCGACACGGGAGGTAAGCGATGCTCAAAGATGAAATAGAAGGCGGCTGGCGACGCCTGGTAGGCAGGGCCCGTGAAGCCTGGGGAAGAATCACCGACGATGACGGTGCTATCGCCAGCGGTCGTCACGAGCGGCTCATCGGTCGACTTCAGCAGCGCTATGGCTATGCCAGAGCCCAGGCTGAAAAAGAGGTTACCCGATGGGAAAAGCATCATGATTATCACTGGTAGCCAGAGCGCGGGCGAGTTTACCGCCCGCGTTTTTTAACGGCTACGCTATGGTCGTGCTGGCAGGCTTCGCGATTGCGGCAGGCTTCTACTTCGGCGCAGGGCGCGCACAGGCCGTGGGCTTCTATCACATTATGATGCAGGGCAAAACCGTTTCCCGCCGCCAGCTTGTGCATTATTTCCTCAACGCCTTCCGCGCTCTCTTCCCTGACCGATCCGCAGCGATCGCAGATAAACATGGCGGAAGTATGCGTCGGTTCATCGAAGTGATGGCACAGCACGTAGCTGTTGGTGGACTCCACTTTATGCACAAAGCCCTGTTCCAGCAGAAAATCCAGCGCCCGATATACGGTGGGCGGCTTGGCCTGTGGCTCGCTGGCCTTCAGTAGGTCGAGCAGATCGTAAGCGCTGATGGAACCATCCTGCAGCGCCATCAGGCGCAGTACTTCAAGGCGCTGAGGCGTCAGTCGCACGTTGCGCTGTTGGCACAGTTTCTCTGCGCGCGCCAGCACGTCTTGCTGTGTCGTCATAACCATCAGTCAGCCTCTTATTACGGAATATTGTTCGATTTTATCATGAACCCGGTAAAACGCCGACAGCCTGAGCGCTATCGAGGCTCGGAGTGTGATTCAATGCATCCACCTCCGGGGCCTGGGCCACTACCGGCAAAATGGTTAACCAGTTTTATTTCATGATGAAAGGCGATTTTGTCATATATATTTCTGTAAATGCGATCTGTTTTCTTTTGATATATCGCATATTGTTATTTTGGTAGCATTATTTACTGAACCCTCTTTGACCGTATTTGGGCGGCTGACTACCCTGATTTAGGGCATTTTTTATTCACCCGTCATGATTCTTATAAAAGAGGGAAGTAAGAATGTTACAAAAGCATGAGTCTGTCCTGCATCTCACCTGCCTGAGTCAGGTTTCTGTCGCCCAACTGGCGCCCACATTCGCTACGCTGCCTGCCACATCGCACGCTGATGGCAAGTACCGTCTGCGTCGCTACTCCGTCGTTCGCTTTCTGCATGGCGAAGTGGAACCGCTTGATAAGCATGATTTTGTCCAGTCCAGCGACATTAACCGCTTTCAGGGTAATGTGGTACGACGCTTCGAACCGCTGGAGCCTGACACGCTGAAAAGCGACGGTCTGCGCGAGGTTTGCCAGCTGTTTGTGGCAAGCAACGGCCTGCCGGACGGCCAGGAGATAGAGATTCACCAGATGCGCGTGACCGCCATTTACGATGAGACTCAGGTGGCGCCGGAAGGGATTCACCAGGACGGTTTTGATCACATTGCGCTGGTGGCGATCGACCGTGAAAACATCGTCGGTGGTGATGTCATGCTGTACAGCAACAACCATGAAGCGCCGTTCTTTCGTAAAGTGCTGGAAAATGGCGAGGTGGCGATGCTGGCCGATCACCGGCTATGGCATAACGCCAGTCCGATTCGCGCAGTCAGACCCGGCGAGGAGGGGCATATGGATGTTTTTGTTCTTACGGCCAGGGAGAAGCCCAATGAACTTCACGCCTGAAGCAGCGCGCGTACAGTTTGGCGCGCTTTCTTCCCCGGAGGTTTCGCCGCCGCCGGTATTTCTGGACGGCCCTGGCGGCACTCAGGTGCCGGTATCAGTGCTGGAGGCGATGGTGGGTTACCTGGGGCGCAACAATGCCAACCTGGGGGGCCACTATTTCTCCAGCCGTAAAACGGAAGCCCTGGTACGCCGCGCCCGGGAATCGGTACAGGCGTTGCTGAATGCGCCCAGTCCGGACAATATCGTGTTTGGTGCCAGCATGACGGCGCTGACCTTCCACCTTAGCCGCATTATCAGCCGGGACTGGCAGCCTGGCGATGAGGTTGTTGTGACCGCGCTGGATCACTATGCCAATGTCTCCAGCTGGCAGCAGGCGGCGGACGATCGTCAGGCGGTTGTTCGCCAGGCGCCGGTTAGCGTTCCGGAATGCACGCTGGACGTGGAGCAAATTTGCGCCCTGATAGGGCCTTCCACCCGGCTGGTGGCGGTAAGCCTGGCTTCCAATACCACTGGCACTATTGTTGATGTGCGGCGTATCGTAGAGGCAGCGCATAAAGTCGGGGCTATGGTGTATGTGGATGCCGTGCATTATGCGCCCCATCGCCTGCCAGATGTGCAGGCGTTGGGCTGCGACTTTCTGGTCTGTTCCGCCTATAAATTTTGCGGCCCGCACGTTGGTATGGCATATATTGCCCCGCGCTGGTTACAGGCGCTGCGGCCTTATAAGGTGGCGCCAGCGACCGATATTGGCCCCGGGCGTTTTGAAACCGGCACACTGAGCTTTGAAGGGCTGGCAGGCGTGGCGGCCGCTATCGAGTATCTGGCCCAGTGGGGAACGGAAGCGGCGCCGTTGCGCCAGCGTCTGCAGGAAAGCTATGCCTGCTATCAGCGTCATGAACAGGCGCTGAGCGAATATTTTCTGGCGCGTCTCCAGGCGGTAAACGGCGTACGTCTGTACGGTATTAACCGTGCCGATGCCCGGCTCAGAACGCCAACTTTCGCGCTGACCTTTGAAGGGCGGTCGCCAGAACGGATCGCCAGAGGCTTAGGGGATGCAAACATCTGTGTGGGTAACGGTCACTTTTATGCTCAGGGGCTTATTCGGCAACTGGGGTTGATGGATCGCGGCGGCGTGGTGCGTATTGGTCTGATGCATTACAACACCCGCAGCGATATCGACAGCCTGTTCGAAACGCTGCTGCGGGTGGTTCATCAGACGTAAACAAAACGTACCGGGTACATGCAATGGCTTAATTTATGTACCTGGTACATTTATTTTGGTGATTTAGCATCAGGGATAAAATGTTCACTTTCATTGAGCCACAGGGCTTCAGTAAGTGGCGTCAGCCAACGTTTGTCTGGTGATGAGCTTAGGGTTTTTCAGGGCGTCTTGAGCGACCGTCAGGTTAAAGCAGCAGGATTTCGCTATGGCCGTTTGGAGATGTTATGAACGGGGGAAAGCGCCGGGGAACGAGCTGCCGCCAGCCGGTGGTGGTTCAGGTACACGGACAGGAGAACCCACTGATTGTCCATCAGCTTAGGGCTATCTGATTATGGGAGGCTCCTCTGCGGAATGCTCTATGTTATAGTGAGCATCGATCCTTCCCTGTCGCTATTGGGGAAGCCGCTACATCAAACACGCCATAAAGCTTAGAGATGCGCCAGAATCCAGAATCGCAAAACGCACTGCAAACCGGCTCCGCCGCTATCGCCTTTCCCCCGCATCGTTTTTCCGTCGCCCCTATGCTGGACTGGACGGACAGACACTGCCGTTATTTTCTGCGCCAACTGTCACGCCATGCCTTGCTCTATACCGAAATGGTGACTACCGGCGCCATTATTCACGGTAAAGGCGACTACCTGGCCTATAGCGACGAGGAACACCCGGTGGCGCTACAGTTGGGCGGTAGCGATCCCCAACAGCTGGCGCACTGCGCCCGTCTGGCGCAAGAGCGCGGCTACGACGAGGTGAATCTGAACGTGGGCTGTCCGTCGGATCGCGTACAGAACGGGCGCTTTGGCGCCTGCCTGATGGCTGAAGCGCAACTGGTGGCGGACTGCGTAAAAGCGATGCGCGACGTGGTTTCCATTCCGGTAACGGTAAAGACCCGTATCGGCATCGATGACCTGGACAGCTATGCGTTCCTGTGCGACTTCGTCGGTACCGTGGCTGAGCAGGGCGGCTGCGATACCTTTATTATCCATGCCCGCAAAGCCTGGCTTTCTGGCCTTAGCCCGAAAGAGAATCGCGAGATTCCGCCGCTGGACTATCCGCGGGTGTATCAGCTTAAGCGCGACTTCCCGCAGTTGACGATGTCGATCAATGGCGGCATTAAGTCCCTGGAAGAGGCGCAAGCCCACTTACAGCACATGGACGGCGTGATGGTGGGGCGCGAAGCGTACCAGAATCCGGGCATTATGGCGGCGGTGGATCGGGTGATTTTCGGCGCCAGCGGGCCGGATGCCGATCCGGTGGCGACTGTGCGTGCCATGTATCCCTATATTGAGCAGGAACTGAGCCGCGGCACTTACCTGGGCCATATTACCCGCCATATGCTGGGGCTGTTCCAGGGCGTGCCGGGTGCGCGCCAGTGGCGACGCCATCTGAGCGAAAACGCTCATAAGCCCGGCGCCGGTATCCAGGTGGTGGAGCAGGCGCTGGCGAAAGTCGTCAGGGAGCGTTAATTTCTGCGCCACTTAATGGTGAATTTCACTAAGCCCGAGGCTACACCGCGGGCGTTTCTTTTATTTTTCAATGTATTATTTCTGGCACGATTCTTGTAATGCTCCAGGAGTCTGTAATAAGGAGTAAACCATGCTGGAACTGATTTTTGTCCTGGGATTCTTTTTTATGCTGCTGCTGACGGGAATCTCCCTGCTGGGGATCGTCTGCGCGCTATTCGTTGCCACTCTGCTGATGTTTGCCGGCGGCCTGTTCGCCCTGATGATTAAAGTGCTGCCCTGGCTGCTGCTGGCCGTGGCGGTGGTCTGGGTTATCCGCGCCTTTAAAGAGAAAAAATCATACAATCGTGATGAGATTATCTTCGGGCAGCCGCGTTCGTATCGCCGTGCCCGCCGCCGTTACACCCGGTAATGGGGTATCGATCACAGACTGGCAGATTTTTGTCGGCTTTGTGAAGCTGTCCCGGGACTTGGTTCAGAGATCTGTTATTCTGTGCCCCGAATTCATCGCCTGTACCCTACATCCAGGCGAACGATAAAAAAGAATGGGCTTCCCTCGGGAAGCCCAAATTCTTTATAAACTCACTGATTTTCTTACGGAATTAACAGGCTCGAACCCTGAGTGGTGCGGCTTTCCAGTACCTTATGGGCCTGGGCTGCTTCGCTTAGCGCAAAGATTTGTTGCGGCTGCACGTCGACCTTAATCACGCCGCTGGCGATCAGCGAGAACAGCTCGCTGCTGGCCTCATCCAGCTCGGCCTGGTTGGTGATATAGCCGAACAGGGAAGGGCGGGTGACATAGAGCGATCCTTTTTGATTCAATATTCCCAGATTCACGCCGGTGACCGGGCCGGAAGCGTTGCCGAAGCTGACCATCAACCCGCGTCGTTGCAGGCAGTCCAGAGACGCCTCCCAGGTCGATTTACCTACCGAGTCATACACCACCGCCACTTTATTGCCATTGGTTAGCGCGTGCACTCGCTCAGCGATATCCTCTTCCCGATAGTTAATGGTGCGCCAGGCGCCGGCCTGCTGCGCTTTTGCCGCCTTTTCCGCCGAGCCGACCGTCCCGATGAGCCGGGCGCCCAGCGCTTTCGCCCACTGACAGGCGATGGTTCCTACGCCGCCCGCCGCCGCATGAAACAGAAAAGGCTCGTCTGGCTTCACCTCATAGGTTTTGCGCAGCAGATAAAAGACGGTCAGTCCTTTCAGGAAAGAAGCCGCCGCCTGTTCAAAGCTAATGGCGTCAGGCAGGCGCGCCACTTTATCGGCAATAACGTTATGTACTGAGCTGTAGGCGCCCAGGGCCGACTGGGCATAGACTACCCGATCGCCCTCTTTCAGATGACGGACGCCGGAACCGACTTTGCTGACGATACCGGCGGCTTCGGTGCCCAGTCCGCTGGGTAGCGATGGCGGTGGATAAAGCCCGCTGCGCACGTAAGTGTCGATATAGTTGATGCCAACGGCCTTATTTTCGACCTGGACTTCGTTATCAGCCGGATCTTTGGGGGTAAAGTCGACCGCTTTCAGTACCTCCGGTCCGCCGTGTTCGGTGAATTCAATTCGCGTTGCCATGTGATCTCCTTTTGGGTCGAGGTTAGGCTATGTCCCGAACCCCTCATGGCGCTGGCGCTATGGGACACAGCCCGGATTAAAGGGTATACTTCCCCGTCTCTCTACAGATACCTGAGCATTTAAGTCACTATGGCAGGAAATACCCCCTTCAACAAACCCTCCGAAAGCCGCGAGCCGCGCGATCGGGAGGTCGATGCGCTGAAAGTGCCGCCCCATTCGTCGGAAGCTGAGCAGTCGGTGTTGGGTGGCTTGATGCTGGATAATGAGCGCTGGGACGACGTGGCCGAGCGCGTGGTGAGTGAAGACTTCTATACCCGTCAGCATCGCCTGATCTTCACCGAAATGCACCGTCTGCAAGAGCAGGGGCAGCCTATTGATCTGATTACGCTTTCCGAGTCACTGGAGCGCCAGGGGCAACTGGAAAGCGTGGGCGGATTCGCCTATCTGGCAGAGCTGTCGAAAAATACCCCCAGCGCGGCCAATATCAGCGCCTACGCTGATATTGTGCGTGAGCGGGCGGTGGTGCGCGAGATGATCTCCGTCGCCAACGAGATTGCCGATGCCGGTTACGATCCTCAGGGGCGCACCAGCGAGGATCTGCTCGACCTGGCGGAATCGCGGGTTTTCCAGATTGCTGAAAACCGCGCCAATAAAGATGAAGGCCCGAAGGGGATCGATCAGATTCTGGAAGCCACCGTCTCCCGTATCGAAACCCTGTATCAGCAGCCCCATGACGGGGTGACGGGAATTGATACCGGCTATCAGGATCTGAATAAAAAAACCGCTGGCTTACAGCGTTCCGATCTGATTATCGTGGCGGCGCGTCCCTCTATGGGGAAAACCACGTTCGCCATGAACCTGTGTGAAAACGCCGCGATGTTGCAGGATCAGCCGGTGCTGATTTTCTCGCTGGAGATGCCTGCCGAACAGATTATGATGCGTATGCTGGCTTCCCTTTCGCGAGTGGATCAGACCCGTATTCGTACCGGCCAGCTTGACGACGAAGACTGGGCGCGTATTTCGGGCACCATGGGCATACTGCTCGAAAAGAAAAACATGTATATCGACGACTCGTCAGGCCTGACGCCGACCGAAGTGCGCTCCCGCGCGCGCCGTATTTATCGCGAGCACGGCGGGCTTAGTATGATTATGGTCGACTACCTGCAGCTGATGCGCGTGCCGTCGCTTTCCGATAACCGTACCCTGGAGATCGCCGAAATCTCCCGCTCCCTGAAGGCGCTGGCTAAGGAGCTTCAGGTGCCGGTGGTAGCGCTTTCCCAGCTTAACCGCTCTCTGGAGCAGCGCGCCGATAAGCGCCCGGTCAACTCCGACCTGCGTGAATCCGGCTCAATTGAACAGGATGCCGATCTTATCATGTTTATCTACCGTGATGAGGTCTACCACGAAAACAGCGACCTCAAAGGCATTGCGGAGATCATTATCGGTAAGCAGCGTAACGGCCCTATCGGGACGGTGCGCCTGACCTTTAATGGTCAGTGGTCGCGGTTTGATAACTATGCCGGGCCGCAATACGACGACGAATAATTATTTGGCTATTTATTTGCGATTTTGGGATTGGGCAGTGCTCGCCATCCTCACGTACTTCAGTACGCTCCGGTGGCTGCGCGCTGGCCGTACCCAAACCCGCTGCACCAATAACGCCAAATGGCTAATCGAAACAGAATTAAGGAATGAACATGCAAGCGGCAACCGTGGTCATTAACCGCCGCGCCCTGCGACACAATCTACAACGCCTGCGCGGGCTGGCGCCGAACAGCCGTCTGGTGGCGGTGGTAAAGGCCAACGCATACGGCCATGGCCTGCTGGAAACGGCCCACACGCTGAACGATGCCGACGCCTTCGGCGTGGCAAGACTGGAAGAGGCGCTGCGCCTGCGGGAAGGGGGCATTCGCCAGCCGATTCTGCTACTGGAAGGCTTTTTTTCTCCGGATGACCTGCCGTTGCTGGCGCAGTATCAGCTTATGACGTCGGTTCACAGCGAAGAGCAGCTGGCGGCCCTGGAACAGGCGCAGTTGAGCTCGCCGGTGACGGTCTGGATGAAGCTTGATACCGGTATGCATCGGCTCGGGGTTCGTCCGGAGCAGGCGGAAGCTTTCTGGCAACGACTTTCACGCTGCCGCAATGTGCGTCAGCCGGTCAATATTATCAGTCATTTCGCCCGGGCTGATGAGCTGGAATCCGATGCTACGCCACGTCAGCTCGATATTTTTAATAGCTTCAGCGCCGGTAAACCGGGGCTGCGTTCGATTGCCGCTTCCGGCGGTCTGCTGTTCTGGCCCGAATCGCACTTCGACTGGGTGCGCCCCGGTATTATCCTGTACGGCGTTTCGCCGCTGGAAGAGCACCCCTGGGGTGCCGAGCTGGGATTCGAACCGGCAATGTCGTTAACCTCGTCCCTGATTGCGGTTCGCGATCATAAAGCGGGTGAGCCGGTGGGCTATGGCGGTAGTTGGGTCAGCGAACGAGATACGCGACTGGGGGTGGTGGCTATGGGCTATGGCGATGGCTATCCACGCTGCGCCCCCTCTGGCACGCCGGTGCTGGTGAATGGCGAAGAGCGGCCCATTGTTGGCCGGGTGGCGATGGATATGATTTGCGTTGACCTTGGGCCTGAAACCCGGGCTCGTGCTGGCGATTCGGTGGTGCTATGGGGGGAAGGCCTGCCCGTCGAACGCATTGCAGAAATAACAAAAGTTAGCGCTTACGAACTTATCACGCGCCTGACGCCGCGGCTTCTGCTTCAATATATCGACTGACTCACCGACAGGGTCGCCGGTATGCTGGCCGGTGCCTGTTTCCCCTGGCGGGTGTTTTAACGAATCCATAACCTGCCCCTCGATCTCCCTGCGCTTCCGGTTTATTGTGTTACTTATGCCCCGGCCTGGCATTACAGGCCGGGACTGCCTCACAACAGCCCATAACTATCAGGAGAATCCGGCGTGTTTCAGAATGTCGACGCCTACGCAGGCGATCCTATCCTTTCGCTCGTGGAGCGCTTTCGGGAAGATCCCCGCAGCGATAAAGTTAACCTCAGCATCGGCTTTTACTATAACGAAGAGGGGATCGTTCCCCGGTTTCCGGCCGTGGCCGAAGCCGAAGCACGCCTGAGCGCCGCGCCGCACGGTGCTTCGCTCTATCTGCCAATGGAAGGGCTGGGGGATTATCGCAGCGCTATCGGGCCATTGCTGTTCGGTGCGGACAGCCCGCTGCTGGCGGCGGGAAACATCGCTACCATCCAGACCCTGGGGGGATCGGGCGCACTGAAGGTGGGTGCTGACTTCCTGAAACGCTACTTCCCTGATTCCAACGTTTGGGTCAGCGACCCGACCTGGGAAAACCACGTAGCAATATTCGAGGGGGCTGGATTCGAAGTAAACACTTACCCCTGGTTTGATGATGAAACCAAAGGCGTGCGCTATGAAGCCTTGCTTGAAGCGCTGAGCAGCCTGCCGACGCGCAGTATTGTGCTGCTGCATCCCTGCTGCCATAACCCTACCGGCTCGGATCTGACCAATGTACAGTGGGATGGCGTCGTAGAGGTGCTGAAGGCCCGGGAACTGATTCCGTTTCTGGACATTGCCTATCAGGGCTTTGGCGGCGGTATGGAACAGGACGCTTACGCGATTCGCGCCATTGCCGACGCCGGATTGCCTGCGCTGGTCAGCAACTCGTTTTCCAAAACCTTTTCGCTTTACGGCGAGCGGGTCGGCGGACTGTCGGTGGTCTGTGAAGACAGCGATGCCGCCGCCCGGGTATTTGGGCAGTTAAAAGCGACGGTGCGCCGTATTTATTCCAGCCCGCCGGAGCATGGCGCCCGCCTTGTCGCCACGGTGCTTAACGATCCTGAGCTGAAAGCGAGCTGGCTGGCGGATGTTGAAGCGATGCGTAAGCGTATTATCGAGATGCGCCAGGCGCTGGTGGATGTTATGGATAAGGCGTTGCCGGGGCGCGATTTCGGCTATCTGCTGCGCCAGCGCGGCATGTTCAGCTACACCGGCTTCAGCCCGCAGCAGGTGGAGCGTCTGCGCGAAGAGTTCGGCGTTTATCTGATAGCCAGCGGTCGTATGTGCGTGGCCGGGTTGAATAGCCGGAACGTTACGCAGGTGGCGCAGGCCTTTGCTGCCGTGATGTGAATACTTACTTACCGCAAAGGTGCTGTCGCGTGGAGAATACGACGGCGCCTCCCTTTGCTGGTTATCGGCTGGCCCGGAAATCTTCAGCGTCGGGTTTTACCTTTTTCCGGTCTGATACACACTTAAAGAGATTCATTTGCCGTACGGAGCCGTTTATGTGGTACCAACAAACTCTGATCCTGAGCGCGAAGCCGCGCGGTTTTCACCTGGTGACCGATGAGTTGCTGGGGCAAATGCGCGAGCTGGCCGATATCCAGATTGGGTTACTGCATCTGCTGCTCCAGCATACCTCCGCTTCCCTGACGCTGAACGAGAATTGCGATCCCACCGTGCGGCAGGATATGGAGCAGCACTTCCTGCGGGCGGTGCCGGATAATGCCCGCTATCTGCATGACTATGAAGGGCCGGACGATATGCCTGCCCATATTAAATCGTCGCTGCTGGGTGCCTCGCTGACGCTGCCGGTACGCCATGGCCGCGTGGAACTGGGACGCTGGCAGGGGATCTGGCTGGGAGAGCACCGGATTCACGGCGGTTCCCGGCGAATCGTTGCGACGCTACAGGGGGAATAAAACGATGACCAGTTCGGAGTTGTTGCAGTATTGCATGGCGAAAGCCGGAGCGCGGCAAAGCGTCCACAGCGACTGGAAAGCCACCCAGATTAAAGTCGCGGACGTGCTGTTCGCCATGGTACAGGAGGTGGACGGGCGCCCGGCGGTATCGCTGAAAACCAGCCCGGCGCTTGCGGAGTTGCTGCGCCAGCAGCATCAGGATCTGTTCCCTACGCCGCACCTCAATCCGGCGCTGTGGAGCACGCTGTTCCTGGACGGATCGCTTCCGGAGTCGCGCATCTACTATCTGGTGGATGATTCGTATCAGCAGGCGCTGGATGTGTTGCCGGAAGAGAGCCGCCGGACGCTGATGGGGGGATGATGGAATACGGCGCCTTCCCCGCCAGGAAAAGCGCCGTCCGGGCTATTTCTGTTCCAGCATCGGCTTCAGGAAGCGCGCGGTGTGGGATGCTTCGCATTCCGCTACCGTTTCTGGCGTGCCGGAAACCAGAATCTCGCCGCCGCCGCTGCCCCCTTCCGGGCCCAGATCGACAATCCAGTCTGCGGTCTTAATCACATCCAGGTTATGTTCGATAACCACAATGGTATTGCCCTGATCGCGGAGCTGGTGCAGTACCTCCAGCAGTTGCTGGATATCGGCAAAGTGCAGACCCGTGGTCGGCTCGTCCAGGATATAAAGCGTCTGACCGGTACCGCGCTTCGACAGTTCTCGCGCCAGCTTCACGCGCTGGGCTTCGCCGCCGGAAAGCGTGGTGGCCGACTGGCCCAGCCGGATGTAGGAAAGCCCGACATCCATCAGGGTCTGGAGTTTACGCGCCAGCGCGGGTACGGCGTCGAAAAATTCGCGAGCCTCTTCAATGGTCATATCCAGAACTTCGTGGATATTCTTGCCCTTGTACTTAATTTCCAGAGTCTCGCGGTTATAGCGCTTGCCCTTACACTGGTCACAGGCTACGTAAACATCCGGCAGGAAGTGCATTTCGACTTTAATCACGCCGTCGCCCTGGCAGGCTTCACAGCGACCGCCGCGTACGTTAAAGCTGAAACGGCCCGGCGTGTAGCCACGCGAGCGGGACTCCGGCACGCCGGCGAACAGTTCGCGCACCGGTGTAAATACGCCGGTATAAGTGGCGGGGTTGGAGCGAGGCGTACGGCCGATGGGGCTCTGGTCGATATCGATCACTTTATCGAAATGTTCCAGACCCTGGATGTCGCGGTAAGGCGCCGGTTCGCCGCTGGTGGCGCCGTTCAACTGGTTCTGGGCGATGGGAAACAGCGTATCGTTAATTAGCGTCGATTTTCCTGAGCCGGATACCCCGGTAATACAGGTAAACAGCCCTACCGGTAGGGTCAGGGTGACATCCTTCAGGTTGTTGCCGCGAGCACCGCTTAGCTTCAGCACTTTTTCCGGATCGGCAGGCACGCGCTTTTTCGGCACCGCTATCTGGCGCTTGCCGCTCATATACTGGCCGGTTAGTGATTCCGGAACCGCCATAATGGCATCTAACGAACCTTCCGCCACCACCTGGCCGCCGTGAACTCCGGCGCCTGGGCCAATATCGATAATATGATCGGCGGCGCGGATGGCGTCTTCGTCATGCTCCACCACAATCACGGTGTTACCAAGGTTTCGCAGGTGGATCAGGGTGCCCAGCAGCCGTTCGTTATCGCGCTGGTGCAGGCCGATGGAAGGTTCATCCAGCACGTACATCACGCCGACCAGACCGGCGCCAATCTGGCTTGCCAGACGAATACGCTGGGCTTCGCCGCCAGAGAGGGTTTCCGCGGAGCGGGAAAGGGTCAGATAATTCAGGCCGACATTCACCAGGAATTTCAGGCGATCGCCAATCTCTTTTAGTACCTTTTCCGCGATTTTCGCCCGTTGTCCGGCAAGCTTCAGGTTAGCGAAAAAGTCCATGGCGTGACCGATGCTCATATCAGAGATAGTCGGCAGCGTGGTGTTTTCCACAAACACGTGGCGTGCTTCACGCCGCAAACGAGTGCCATGGCAGCTGGTGCAGGGGCGGTTGCTGATATATTTGGCCAGCTCTTCGCGCACCGCATTGGATTCGGTCTCTTTATAGCGGCGTTCCATATTGTGCAGTACCCCTTCGAAGGAGTGACGACGCACCGAAGTATCACCGCGGTCATTCACGTATTTAAATTCGATGGACTCCTTACCGGAGCCGTAGAGCACCACATTGCGCACCTTATCGCTCAGGCTTTCCCAGGGAGCCTCTACGTCGAATTTATAATGCTCCGCCAGTGAGCGCAGCATCTGAAAGTAGTAGAAATTGCGTCGATCCCAACCGCGAATTGCACCGCCGGCCAGCGACAGCTCGCCATTCTGCACGACCCTGGCGGGGTCGAAATACTGTTGAACGCCCAGGCCGTCGCAGGTAGGGCAGGCGCCGGCCGGGTTGTTAAAAGAAAAGAGGCGCGGCTCCAGTTCGCTCATACTGTAGCCGCAGACAGGGCAGGCGAAGTTTGCAGAAAACAGCAGCTCTTCGGCTTTGGGATCGTCCATATCGGCGACTATGGCGCTGCCGCCGGAAAGCTCCAGCGCTGTTTCAAATGATTCCGCCAGACGCTGAGCCAGATCTTCGCGCACCTTAAAACGATCCACCACCACTTCGATGGTGTGCTTTTTCTGTAGCTCCAGCTTAGGGGGATCTGACAGATCGCAGACTTCGCCATCGATACGGGCGCGGATATAGCCCTGGCTTGCCAGATTTTCCAGGGTTTTGACGTGCTCGCCCTTACGCTCTTTGATGATCGGCGCCAGCAGCATCAGGCGCTTGCCTTCCGGCTGGCTCAGCATATTGTCCACCATCTGGCTCACGGTCTGAGCCGCCAGCGGTACGTCGTGATCCGGGCAGCGAGGTTCGCCTACGCGGGCGAACAGCAGTCGCAGATAGTCGTGGATTTCAGTAATGGTGCCCACGGTGGAGCGCGGGTTGTGAGAGGTCGACTTCTGCTCAATCGAGATAGCCGGGGAGAGCCCTTCGATATGATCGACGTCCGGTTTTTCCATCAGTGACAGAAACTGACGCGCATAGGCGGAGAGGGACTCAACATAGCGGCGCTGGCCCTCCGCGTACAGGGTGTCAAACGCCAGTGAGGATTTCCCGGAACCCGACAGGCCGGTCACGACGATCAACTTGTCTCGGGGGATTACCAGATTGATATTCTTAAGATTATGGGTGCGGACACCCCTGACTTCTATCTTGTCCATTTAGCTTTCCCGGATACTAACTCGCTGCCAGAAACGGCTAATTATGACACAATTAATCCTGAATGGATATCCAGTATTCCTCTGTAACAAATGAATCGACTGTAACTATAATGGAACGATGGCCACAGCTATAAACTCTAACAGTGGCGTGATAGAATCGCGGGTTTACACTATCAGGAAACCTTCTCAGGAGACTCGAACATGGCCAGCAGAGGCGTAAACAAGGTTATTCTCGTCGGTAATCTGGGCCAGGACCCGGAAGTGCGCTATATGCCAAATGGCGGGGCCGTGGCTAACCTGCGGCTGGCGACTTCTGAATCCTGGCGCGATAAGCAGACCGGTGAGATGAAAGAAGTGACTGAATGGCACTCCGTCGTGCTGTTCGGCAAACTGGCGGAAGTGGCGGGTGAATACCTGCGTAAAGGTTCTCAGGTTTATATCGAAGGCCAGCTGCGCACCCGTAAATGGCAGGGGCAGGATGGTCAGGATCGTTACACTACCGAAGTGGTGGTTAACGTGGGCGGTTCCATGCAGATGCTGGGCGGTCGCCAGGGCGGCGGCGGCGGTGGCATGGGTGGTGGCCAGCAGCAGGGTGGTGGTTGGGGCCAGCCCCAGCAGCCTCAGGGCGGCAACCAGTTCAGCGGCGGCGGTCAGCAGCAGGCTCAGTCTCGTCCTCAGCAGCAGAATAGCGCTCCGGCGCCGTCTAACGAACCACCGATGGATTTCGACGACGATATTCCGTTCTGATCGAGCAGGTCAGAATCCGCATCTCAGATGCACCGAGAAAAGCCCCGTATGACGGGGCTTTTTTGTTGGGAGATATACGCAGTTTGTGCAATCCCCTCCTGACGCTCATATAGCGTCTTTATCATCGGCTACTCATGGCCAGCCGCGCGGCGAAAGCTATAAAGACGCCGCCAGTAGCGCGATCCATCCATTTCACCACCGTTGGGCGGGTAAAGATCGCTGAAGCATAGCGGGTGGTAAAAATCAGCGTGAGGGACCAGAGGGTACCTATTATCACGTGGATGGTCACCAGCAGGAAGGTCCAGGCAACCGGTGAGTGACCTGTGGGAATAAATTGCGGCAAAAACGAGGCGTAAAAGACGCCCATCTTGGGATTTAACACGTTGCCGAGCATTCCACGCAGAAACCAGTTACCGGATGACGGGCCATTTGTCAGGCTGGGGTTAAAGCTATGACGGGGTTTAAAGATGAGCTGTATTCCCAGCCAGCACAGCCAGGCGGCACCACACCATTTTAGCAGGTTGTAGGCCAGTTCCGACGCGGCAAGCAGAGCACCTAAACCAAAGGCGACCAGCGCTCCCCAAATAAAACATCCGGTGTCGATGCCTATGGCGGCCTGGAAAGCTTTCTTCCCACCTTCGATGGTGGCGGTTCGAAGGATAAGTGCGGTATCGAGTCCGGGGGTGAGAGTCAGGAGCAATGCGGCGAACGAAAAGGCGAACAGGGAATCAGCGACGGCCATTTTTACCTCCGAAAGCGTGCATGCTACGGTAAGATGCGGTTACTGACAATTGAAGTATTTTCAGGCCGCATGAGCAACCTTGTGGTTTCAGCATTTTTGTTTCAGATATTGAAAGGTGTTCTTTTTCATTACTACCGTCTGTGTAGTTGGCAGCTATGGTTGCCACGCATGGAAGGATTTATCTGAGTGGCTTGCTGGGTTTTTTGAATGTGTCTGGCGACGTTATGTTTTTATATAAAAAGAATTTAAAGAGACCTGAAAAATAATAACATTCGGATAAATTATGACTTAGTTGCAGAAAGTGTATGGGTAATTTTTATTTAATATTTTATGATTTAAAATCAAGCTCATGCTTCTTTTTATGTATCTTGAATGCAATAAATAAATTGCTATTTCCTTAATAGGTGATAGGATTTATCTGCATAAATTGTCGTATTCCTTAATTTATTTATCATTTATTTAACAGTTGAGTAAAAATACAGAAATAAACATCCTCGTCTGCTGTTATCCTCCGCTCCGTTGAACGATCCGGGTTGAGGGTTTCTGGCTTGTTCTTTTATGACAGCGCTCTTCGCTGGCCAAATAGTATGTATCTTGTTTGTTATTCTTTTCCCTCTGGAGTAGAAACCTGGTGGCAGATATCAATGCCGGACAGCTCAGTAGAAGCCCCAATCGGCGTTTGTTCGTTGATTCAAAGCAGATAGCGATCGCGGTGACGTTGATCGTTTTTATGCTGGCGGCTATTTTATTTAGCTACATCTCATACCGACGTCAGATTTCGGTGGCAGAGACGGTGGCGAATGAATTCTCGCGGGTGATTGAGAGCGATCTGCACTATAACGAAAACTTTTCAGATGCGGTTTCGGTACTTTATCTGAGGCTGAAAAGCAGTCGCTATCCGTTGGGTAAGGTTGGGCATGAATATGATAAGCAGCACCGCATCTATGGAATCAATCTGTTTGCTAACCAGACCAATAGCGCCTTTATGGGCACGCTGCAATCGGATGAGCCTCTGACGACCGATAAGCTGCTGCTGGCCCGGGCCGTGGATCTCGCTATGCGTATCGAGAGCCGCAAGTCCCACTATAGCCACATCAGTCGACGATATTTCCTGTCTAAACGGGACGATTTTATCTACATCACCAGTAAGGTACCGCTAACCGAGTACGTGTTTAAGACCCGCAGAGGCCGGGGGTACGGGTTGTTCAGTCATATTGAAACCCGGGGCTATCTCTATCAGAAACTGCATGACGATCCGGAAGCTCGCTTCGGCGAGCTTTCCCCTGTTTACCTCGATTCGCTCTCCGGCGATCCGGTGATTACGGTGCAGCACGTGGTGTTCGACCAGAGTCAGGGTATGAAGGACAAGGTGCTGGGCTCGCTCTGCTTCGACTATCTGCAGGAAGATCTGGCGGCGATTGCCCGTAGTCTGGGGATCAATCAGCAGGATGATTTCCTGAATATTTATCTGCAGGATAAAGAAAGCCGCACCGAATTGGGCGTGCTGGGGGTCGATAACCGGGGCAAGAAGGTGCGTTCAGCCATTAATGAACGCTATGAGGTGATCGTCTCGATCGATCCGCTTCGCTACTATCTGGCGCCCACCGGACGCGGCGATGTATGGATCCTGGCGCTACTATCGCTCTGCTTCCTTGGATTGGGACTTATCTACGACCGTATTCTGCGTGCCCAGCGCCACGATTCACTGACCGATCCGCTTACCGGACTTTATAATCGGGCGTGGCTGAAAAAATACGACACCCGGCGCGTGCTTCGGGCCAGCACAATAGTCATGCTCGATTGCAACGACTTTAAAGCCATTAACGATACCTGGGGACACCAGATGGGGGATATGGCGCTGAAGCATGTGGCGAAGTCGATAGCTCATCGCATTCAGCCGGGTCGTGATTACGCAGTGCGTATGGGGGGCGATGAATTTCTGATTATTTTCAGTCAGAGTGGAACTGATTCGGTAGAAGCCTGTATGCGACGTATTACTCATGATATCGGTCTGTTCAGCGCCGAAGTGCCGTTTTCCGCCAGCTACGGAATTTGCGAACTGACACCGGGCATGAGCCTGAGTGAAGCGATGTCCCTGGCGGATAGCCGGATGTACCGAATTAAGAAGCGCGCGAAAAATCGATAACGCCTTTCGGGTGCCTGATTGCCAGTGCATCATCCACGCTGGCGGATACGATCCGTCCGATTTGATGTCATCCGCACTTTCCAGACTGCGTCGTCGGCTATTTTCCGTCAAAATTACATTAAACGCGACGCGAATCACAAAACAATGAAGGGCCTGATGAGCATGCCGCAGCGCAGCATGGTCGGGTGGTGTTTCCCCTATGACATCAGTCTGTTACATATCGTATCAATACCGGTTTGTGATCTTGTATGTTTAAGCAGGCTTTTCTGCTTGTGTTACGCTTAAGGCAAAATAAACAAGGGAGTTGAGATGGAACTCTTGGATCAACAGTGGAGGCCTGGTCAGTGAAGAAAAAAACGTTATTCACGTTGCTGCTGGTCGTGATTGTGATTGCGCTGGCGGTGCTGTTCAGGGCACAGAATCAGGATTTGTTGCTACAGGGTGAAGTGGATGCGCCGGAGGTCATTGTGACCTCGAAAGCGAAGGGGCGCGTGGTTGAGCGTCTGGTAGAGCGAGGCGATGACGTGAAGGCCGGGCAACTGTTGATGAAGCTGGACGCTCCGGAAGTTATCGCCCAACTGCGGGCCGCCGAGGCGGCTCGCGATCAGGCGCAGGCCCAGCTCGAACAGTCGATGAACGGCACCCGTGAAGAGGATATCCGCAACCTGAAAGCGGCGCTGGCCGAGGCCGAATCGGATTACCGTAATGCCCAGGCGACCCTCAATCGTAACCAGAAGGTGGCGGCGCAGGGATATATTTCTGCACAGGATCTTCAGAACTTGCGCAATAGTCGGGATACAGCGTGGCAGAAAGTTCAGGCGGCGAAAGCCAACCTGGATGAAGGTATTCACGGTGACCGTATCGAGCAACGTGCCGCCTATGCCGCGCAGCTGCGTCAGGCGGAACAGGAACTGCTGGAAGTGAAAGCGCAGGCGGACGATTTGAACGTAACGGCGCCGGTCGATGGCGAAGTGGGGCCGATTCCGTCAGAGGTGGGCGAATTGCTGAACGCCTCCAGTCCGCTGCTGACTCTGGTGCGCCAGCCTCAGGCCTATTTTGTCTTCAACCTGCGTGAAGATATCCTGGCTCATGTGCGCAAGGGCGACAAGGTGAAGCTGCGGGTTCCGGCACTGGATAACCAGATTATCGAGGCTGAGGTGCACTATATCGCGCCGCTGGGTGATTACTCCACCAAGCGTGCCACCCGCGCTACCGGCGATTTCGATCTGAAAACCTTTGAGGTGCGCCTGAGGCCGACTCAACCGGTTCAGGGGCTGCGACAGGGGATGAGTACACTATGGCAATGGAAGGTTTAAGGACGGGCTGGCGCTGCTTCAGCCTTGCCTTCCGCCGTGAGATTCGCGCCGCCTTTCGTAAACCGGTTTTCCACTGGCTGGGCTGGATCTTTCCGCTACTGCTGTTCGGGCTTATCGGCAGCAACTTTTCGGAAGGCACACTGCTGGAATTGCCGGTGTCGGTGGTGGACAACGACCACAGCAACCTGTCGCGTGAGCTAATTCGCAAGCTGGACGCCGGCTCCCACGCCCGTATTACGCAGCATTCCGGGGGACTGGAAGAGGCCCAGAGCCGGTTGCGCAAGGCGCTGGATTACGGAATGCTTTATATTCCGAAGGATTTTGAAGCGGATGCGCTGGCGGGCCGCCAGCCCCAGGTGGTGCTGTACTACAATGCGCTGTTTTACGGCGCCGGGCTCTATTCCACCCAGGATTTTAGTGGGTTGATGTCCGATCTTAACGGCAACTATCGGTCGATTATCGCGGCCAGTATCGGTAAGCCGTTACCCGCTCTGGCGCAGGTTTCACTCTCTTACGATAGTCTGTTTAACGCCAGCGGCAGCTATGTTTACTATCAGCAGTTCGCCGCCACTATTCACCTGCTGCAGCTGTTTGTCGTCACCTGTATGATTTACGTGCTGGCGCGCAGTAAGCCGCTGATCTATTCCAGCTCTTTCAGTATGTCGCTGCTGGGAAAACTGGCGCCTTACACGCTGTGCTATACCGCACTTTTGATGACTGAGCTGGCGTTGCTGGTGTGGATTTTCGACGCCCGGGTGGTGGGCAACCCCATCTATATGCTGTTTGTTGGTTTTTTCTACGTCATGGCGGCCCAAAGCCTGGGAATTCTGCTGTTTACCTTTACCGGTAGCGCCATCACGGCCTACACCCTGATGGGGATTATGGTCAGTATCGCGCTGACGTTTTCCGGTACCGTGGTGCCGGAACTGTCGATGTCGCTGCCGGCGCAGATTATCTCGAACCTGGAGCCGCTGACTCATGCGCTGTACGCCATGTTCGACATCTTCCTGCGTCAGGTGCCGGTGCGCCCGGTATTTAGCGTTTGCGCGCTGTTGTTCGTTTACCCGCTGGTAGCCGGGCTACTGGTGCGTCGTCGTCTTCCTGCTCGTTTGCGTAAGCAGGAGGTGGTGCTGTGAAAGCGTACTGGGCCACCTTCTGTAAGGTGCTGATGGGGCTTCTGGAACGGCCGATGTGGATGATGCTGCTAATCTCGCTGTGCGTGATGAGTACGGTCTACGCCCACCGCACCGTCTGGGATCTGCCGGTGGCGGTTGTCGATCAGGATCACAGTCACGCCAGCCGTTTGATGATTCGCAACCTGGATGCCACCGCCAAAGTCAGAATGGTGGGCTACGACAATCTGGATAAAGCAATTCACGATCTGGGTTGGCGCAAGCTGTTCGCCGTCATCATTATGCCAACCGATCTGGAACAAAAGATTCTGTCAGGTAAGGCAGTTACCGTGCCGGTGTACGGCGATGCGACCAACCGCCTTGCAAACGGTCAGATCCAGCAGGATGTACAGTCGGCCTACCAGGAGATGCTGAACCATTACGATCAGGCGCTGCTGCTACGCAGCGGATTTAGCGAGCGCCAGGCGCAGATTGTGATGACACCTATTGTGGGGCAGCTTCGGGATCTGTTTAACCCGGGCATCAGCTTCGCGGCCATCGTTTTTCCCGGGCTGCTGGTGATGCTGCTTCAGCACTCGCTGATGATTGCCAGCGTGCGGGTCAGTATTGTGCTGAATGCCCAGGGGAAGCCGCCGCTACCGGTGTACCTGGGGGGGTTATCGGCGCTGTTGCCTATCTGGCTGTTTCTTTCCATTGTGCTGTTTGTGCTCTGGCCCTGGGTGTTGGGCTATCGTCAGACCGCAGCGATACCCGAGATTTTGCTGCTTACCTTCCCGTTCCTGCTGGCGGTGCTGGGGCTGGGCAAGTTTCTGACCGAATGCCTGCGCAGCGTGGAGATGATCTACCTGACCCTGTCGTTTATCACCATGCCGGTGTTTTATCTGTCGGGAACCATCTGGCCGTTGCAGGCGATGCCGGACTGGGTACGGGGCATCTCCTTTATGATTCCCTCAACCTGGGCGACCAAGGCGATAGCCGGGGTCAACCAGATGGGGCTTTCCTGGCAGAGCGCCCTGAATGATGTGGCAATGCTGCTGCTGCTGGGGGCATTTTATACGCTGCTGGGAGTGATCATTGGGCTATTGCGGGACAGAGTCAGGCTGCGCACTCTGCTTAAACGCTAAAAAGGCTCCCCAGGGGGAGCCTTCAGGTTGATGACAAAGGAGGGAAAAAACGTGGTTTTTCCCTCCTTTGTGGTTATCAGCCGAAAATCAATGAATTGATTTTCCTTGTTTATTTTCTGGTAATTCTGGCCGAACGCGTTCGGCCCAGGTTTGTCATCAGTCTCAAGGCTCCCCAGGGGGAGCTTTCTGAATCAGGTCATGATTACCGGCCAGTCGGGTGGGGTGTGACTCATCACTTCCATCGCCACGTCTTTGACATTGGCCCAAATCGCCGCGAAATCGAGACTCATGCCCAGCAGTCCGGTAGCGAACCAGCATGAAGCCGCAATGCCCAGTCCGGTGGAGAGTACCGCCAGTACAGGGGACTCGGAACGACGAAACTGAATATTCAGGGTGCTGGCAAAAAACATCAGCAGTGCGCTTAACAGTTGCCAGCGCATTAAAACCACACCCGTGGTGATCGTAGCCATGAAACCTCATCCTCGAAGCAAACTTATTACTTACGCATAACGGCATGACGCAGAGCGCGCGATAAGGGTGACCCGGGGCCGTCAAAGGGAATAAGTCGTAACAGAAAATGTAAACGGATGTCCTGTTGCATAGGACGTGTGAACTATATCACATTTGTTGATTAATTCACCAGAGGTTGAGGAAATTTTTAGCAACAAAAGACCATTTCGGACGGCCGTTCAGGTACCGCCCGTCTCTTTCAGGCATGGTGACGATAGTCGGTGGGGGTACGATCGAATTCGCGGCGGAAGACTCGCGAAAAGGTCTGTTGCGAAACGTAACCAAAGTCCATGGCGATATCAAAAATAGGCCGCTGGGTGGTACGCAGCGCTTCGGCGGCCATCGCAAGGCGCCGCTGGCGAATATATTCGCCCAGGGTCTGATGCATGACTGAGCGGAACATGCGCTGCAGGTACCACTTTGAGTAACCGGATTTTTTCGCGACGGTATCGATGTTGAGCGGCTGGTCGATATGGTCATCAATCCATTGGGTTAAGGTTTGGATAATCTCCTGATGTGGCGACATAGGCATCCTCTCTTATCTTCTTATACCCTGGTTTTCAGGCGAATCATTAAGGCCTGATGCGACGGGTATCGTACTTTTCACTGGCGACGAGTATAATTCCTCAAGTTAACTTGAGGTAAAGAGCTTTTGGAAAAGAAATCATCCCGACTAAAAACCCTGCTTACGCCGGGGGAAGTTGCCAGGCGTAGCGGCGTTGCCGTTTCGGCGCTGCACTTTTATGAGAGTAAGGGGCTTATCCACAGTCAGCGCAATGGCGGCAATCAGCGGCGTTATACCCGTGATGTATTGCGCTATGTGGCGATCATCAAGATAGCCCAGCGTATCGGTATTCCTCTGGCGACCATTGGTGAAGCCTTTAGCGTGCTGCCCGAAGGCCATACATTGAGCGCCAAAGAGTGGAAGGCGCTGTCATCGACCTGGCGCGAAGAGCTGGAACGACGTATCAATACGCTGATTGCCCTGCGCGATGAGCTGGATGGCTGTATCGGCTGCGGCTGTCTGTCGCGCAAGGATTGCCCACTGCGTAACCCGAATGACCGTCTTGGTGCCGAAGGCGCCGGGGCGAGGCTGCTGGAAGAGCCTGCCGATCGGGCGCCGCATGTCAGCGATGAGTAACGGGCATCGTTGATGAAGTGTTAGCGTTGCTGTTAACAGTTTGCGCAGCAACGACATCGTTTGCGCATCCGCTGGCTAAAAAAGCGACGATAACGATTTTTTTTAGTCGAAAGGGGTAAAGTTTGGTTGAAAATCCCCTAATGATGCCAGGATAATCGTTTGCCTTAAATTTCCGGCCGTTTTTTACGCGTGGGGTTAAACGTTTGCATTGCCAGGGTACCCCCTTTTTCTAACGCCAGGTAATGCCAGGACGAAAGACGTTTATACCCGTCATACTTCAAGCTGCAGGTGCGTTGGCTGCGTTCGTTTACCCTGGTCACATAGTACGGCTATGCTCCCTGGGACTCACGAACTTGCCGCGTTACGAGGCACTGGCGAGCCTCGCCCCTTCGGGGCCGTGCTAAATCTGCCGGTGGCAGATATGTCCTGCAACTCGAATTAGTTAGGGTATAGCCAGCATAGGGCTGTTCACCGCGCGTAACGGTAACTTCATAAAAAAGCATCAGGGGATATTTCACTATGTCTACTCCTTCTCCGCGTGCCGGCGGCTCTCTGGACGCCTGGTTCAAGATATCCGCGCGCGGCAGTACGGTGCGCCGCGAAGTGGTGGCGGGTCTGACCACCTTCCTGGCCATGGTTTACTCGGTGATCGTGGTGCCGGGCATGCTCGGTAAAGCGGGCTTTCCGCCTGCGGCAGTATTTGTCGCGACCTGCCTGGTGGCGGGCGTAGGCTCCATCGCTATGGGGCTGTGGGCCAATCTTCCACTGGCGATTGGTTGCGCGCTGTCGCTGACCGCCTTTACCGCTTTCAGCCTGGTGCTGGGCCAGCAGATTAGCGTGCCGGTGGCGCTGGGGGCGGTCTTCCTGATGGGAGTACTGTTTACGGTGATCTCCGCGACAGGCATTCGCAGCTGGATTTTACGCAACCTTCCTATGGGCGTCGCTCAGGGAACCGGCGTAGGTATCGGGCTGTTTTTGCTGCTTATCGCTGCCGATAGCGTCAAACTGGTGGTCAAAAACCCGCTGGAAGGGCTACCCGTCGCCTTTGGCGATTTCACCAGTTTTCCGGTGATGATGTCGCTGCTGGGGCTGGCGGCTATTATTGGCCTGGAGCGCCGCAAAGTGCCGGGCGGCATTCTGCTGACCATTATCGCTATCTCGATTATCGGCATGATTTTCGATCCTGCCGTGCACTTTAGCGGCTCGCTGTTTGCCATGCCTTCGCTGAGTGATGAGCACGGTAATTCGCTGATCGGCAGCCTGGATATTATGGGCGCTCTGAACCCGCTGGTTCTGCCCAGCGTGCTGGCGCTGGTGATGACTGCGGTCTTCGATGCGACCGGTACTATTCGCGCTGTGGCGGAGCAGGGGGACCTGTTGGATAAAGACGGGCAAATTATCGATGGCGGCAAAGCGCTGACCACCGACTCCATGAGCAGTATCTTCTCAAGCCTGGTCGGCGCCTCGCCCGCTGCGGTTTATATTGAGTCGGCGGCGGGAACGGCTGCCGGGGGGAAAACCGGTCTGACCGCCATTGTGGTCGGCGTGCTGTTCCTGCTGATTCTGTTCCTTTCGCCGCTCTCTTATCTGGTTCCGGCCTATGCCACCGCGCCGGCGCTGATGTACGTGGGACTGCTGATGCTGAGCAATGTAGCGAAGCTGAACTTCGATGATTTCGTCGATGCTATGGCGGGACTGATGACGGCGGTGATTATTGTTTTTACCTGCAACATCGTCACCGGCATTATGATTGGCTTCGCCAGTCTGGTGGTGGGGCGTATATTCTCTGGCGAATGGCGTAAGCTGAACATCGGCACCGTGCTGATTGCCGTGGTACTGGTGGCGTTTTACGCTGGTGGCTGGGCCATTTAACTTTTCCCGTATTTTTCCAGACTTTTCCCCGGGCCGGGTTCTTCGGCCCGCTTGATTTCTGCGCCGTTTAAGGCACATCCTGTATCATCTTATGTAAAGATAGTGTTCTATGATGAGAACGCTTCTCTTCGTTTCATGACAAACACATCGCAGTACAACTAAGGATAGTATGGAAATCTTTTTTACCATTTTGATTCTGACGCTGGTGGTTTCGCTGTCAGGGGTGGTGACGCGGATTCTGCCGTTCCAGATTCCGCTGCCGCTGATGCAGATCGCTATTGGTGCATTGCTGGCCTGGCCCAAATTCGGCCTGCACGTGGACTTTAACCCTGAGCTGTTCCTGGTTCTGTTCATCCCGCCGCTGCTGTTTGCCGACGGCTGGAAGACGCCCACCAGGGAGTTCATCAACCACGGGCGAGAGATTATCGGACTGGCGCTGGTGCTGGTGTTGCTGACCGTGGTGGGGATCGGCTTCCTGATTTATTACATGGTGCCGGGCATCCCGTTGGTCCCGGCCCTTGCGCTGGCCGCTGTGCTGTCGCCTACCGATGCGGTAGCGCTTTCAGGCATTGTGGGTGAAGGGCGCATACCCAAGAAGATTATGGGGATCCTGCAGGGCGAAGCGCTGATGAACGATGCTTCCGGCCTGGTTTCACTGAAATTCGCGGTGGCGGTGGCCATGGGCACTATGGTGTTCACCGTGGGCGGTGCGACGCTGGAGTTCCTTAAGGTGGCTATTGGCGGTCTGCTGGCGGGCTTTGTCGTAAGCTGGCTGTATGGCCGTTCGCTGCGCCTGATGAGCCGCTGGAGCGGCGATGAACCGGCGACTCAGATAGTGCTGCTGTTCCTGCTGCCGTTCGCCTCCTATCTGATTGCGGAACATGTCGGTGTTTCCGGCATTCTGGCCGCGGTCGCGGCGGGGATGACCATCACCCGCTCCGGCGTGATGCGTACAGCCCCGTTGGCGATGCGCCTGCGTGCCAACAGCGTCTGGGCGATGCTGGAATTCGTGTTTAACGGCATGGTATTCCTGATGTTGGGTCTGCAGTTGCCGGGCATTCTGGAAAACTCGCTGGCGGCGGCGGAAGCCGATCCCAACGTGGAAGTCTGGATGCTGTTCCTGGATGTGGTGCTGATCTACTTCGCGCTGATTCTGGTACGCTTTGCCTGGCTGTGGCTGATGAAGCGCTTTAGCCTGCGTTTTCTGAAAAAACGCCCGATGGAGTTTAGTTCCTACACCACCCGCGAGCTGCTGATTGCTTCGTTTGCCGGCGTGCGCGGCGCCATTACCCTTGCCGGTGTGCTCTCTATTCCTCTGCTATTGCCGGGGGGAGATCCCTTCCCGGCGCGCTACGAGCTTATTTTCCTTTCGGCCGGCGTTATCCTGTTCTCGCTGTTTGTCGGCGTGATTATGCTGCCGATTCTGTTGCGCCATGTGGAGCTACCGGACAACGCGCAAACCCGTAAAGAGGAACGTCTTGCCAGGGCCGCTATTGCTGAAGTGGCTATCGTCGCGATTCAGAAAATGGAAGAGCGTCTGGCGGCGGATACCGAAGAAAACATTGACGATCAACTGCTGCGTGAAGTCAGTTCGCGGGTTATCGGCAACCTGCGTCGCCGGGCTGATGGTCGTAATGATGTGGAAAACTCGGAGCTGGAAGAAAATCTTGAACGTCGTTTCCGCCTGACGGCGCTGCGTTCGGAGCGTGCGGAGCTATACCACCTGCGCGCCACCCAGAAAATCAGCAACGAGACGTTGCAGAAGCTACTGCACGATCTCGACCTGCTGGAAGCGCTGCTTATAGAGAACGACTAAACCGGTTTCCCCTCTCTCTTTCGGGGAGAGGGGCGCCTTAAGGCTCTATCGACCAGAACGCCTTACAGCAGCGGATCCAGGCACGGGCGCTCTGGGAAAGATAGCTGTCGCGGCGCCAGATCATGCCCAGTTGCCAGCGTAGAGGGCTGTGTAGTGGAAGCCACACCAGATTGGTTTTGTCCAGACGCTGGCAGATAGGCTCCGGCAAAATGGCGATACCCACGTTGGCCTGTACCATGGCGGCCAGAAAATCCCACTGGCCGCTGCGTACCGCGATGCGCGGTGAAATATGGTGTTCGGCGAACAACTGAGTCATCTGACGACTCAGCGAGAAATCTTCGTTATAGACCAGCAGCGGCCAGTCTTCGAGCTCTTCCAGAGCTACGCCGTTGCGCGACAGCCAGGGGCCGCTGCGCGGGGCCAGTACGCACATCGAATGGCTGGAAAAGGCCAGGGTTTCCAGGTTGTCGTCCGGTTCGGAGGTCAGCGCGGTCATCGCCAGATCGAGCTCGCTGTTCATTACCGCCTGTTGCACCTTCAGACCGCCAAATTCGGCGATCTTCAATTCAATACCGGGATACTGGCGGCGATATTCAGCGATAGGCTCCGCCATCATCATGCCCACCATCGGTGGAATTCCCAGTCTCAACACCCCTTTATTAAGGTTGTTAATGTCCGCCAGTTCATTCTTCAGCTGGCGAAACTCGCCAAGGATCGCCACGCCACGTTCGAATACGGCCCGTCCGGTATCGGTCAGCACCAGGCGACGTCCTTCGCGCAGCAACAGCGTACAGCCCAGTTCGTCTTCCAGGTTGCGCAACATTTTGCTGATGGTGGGTTGGGTGACAAACATCTTTTCCGCTGCCCGGGTAAAGCTCTGCTGGCGAACCACCTCGACGAAGTAGCGCAGCGTTCTGATGTCCATAACTATTCCTGTTAACTATACCTGCGATGAGTTTAATTCATTACTTGCATTATCGCAGGCTTACTATACTGCACTCCTGGCTATTTTTTCAGGGTCTGACGCTATGCCTGCGGCGCCGCGCGCTTTTGCGCCCGTTGTTTCCCGGTTAACGACGCCCTTCCAGGTGTTGCTGTATGCCGGTCTGTTTCTGGTGGCGCAACTGATGGTAGGATGGTTTCATCTTCCGCTTCCCGCCAATCTTGTCGGGATGTTGCTGCTATTATCATTAATTCTGCTGCGTATTGTGCCCATCAACTGGGTTCGTGATGGTGCCAGATGGCTGCTGGCTGAAATGCTGTTGTTCTTTGTGCCTGCGGTGGTGGCGGTAGTGAATTACACCCAATTGCTGCTGGCGGACGGTTGGCGGATTCTGCTGGTGATCGCGCTCAGTACGCTGATGGTACTGGGCGCTACCGGCTGGGTGGTCGAGAAAATTTACCGTTTCGAAGTGGCGCGTGCGGCGCGCAAGGATGTGGTCGGTGACTAATCTGCCGCTCGGGCTGTTTTGCCTGGGGTTGACTCTGGTGCTCTACTATTTCAATAAGCGACTATGGCGCCGCTTTCGCAAACTGCCGCTGATGCCGCTGGTCTTTACGCCATTGCTGCTGGTGGCGGTACTGGTCTTTGGGCATATCTCTTATCAAAACTATATCTCGCAAAGCCACTGGCTGATCTGGCTGCTGGGGCCGGCGACGATCGCCTTTGCCGTACCGGTATATGAGAACCTGGCGTTGATTCGTCGCCACTGGATGTCGCTGTGCGCAGGAACGCTGACCGCGACGGTGGTGGCGGTGACCAGCTCGGTCTGGCTGGCGCGCTGGCTGATGCTGTCCGACGAGGTGCAGCGCAGCCTGGCGGTACGCTCCATTACCACGCCTTTCGCTCTGGCGGCGGCGCAGCCCATGGGCGGTCAGCCGGATCTGGTGGCGCTATTTGTGGTAGTGACTGGCGTGTTTGGTATGGCGGTGGGGGATGTGCTGTTTCTGCGGCTCGCAATTCGCGAGGGCGTGGCGAAAGGCGCTGCGTTGGGCGCCGCTTCGCACGGCGCCGGAACCGCTCGTTCCTGCGAGATGGGCCCGCAGGAGGGTATGGTGGCGAGCCTTGTCATGATGCTCTCCGGCGTCATCATGGTGCTGGCTGCCCCGCTGGTATCCCGCCTGCTTTTCTAGCCTTTCAGACGGCGGATTAACTCAAACTCCTTAAACTGTACCGGACGCTGAAGTTGCAGGGAGCGATTGCCTGCGATGCCGGTCAGAATAGAGAGGGCACCAGCCCGATGATCGGCGGCGCGTTTGAGCGGATCTTCTCCCGGTTCGCCGAACAGATCCGCCAGCATGGCGTTGTCGCCGCCGCCATGACCCCCTTCGCCGACGGTAAACTCCGCTTTCCAGGGGGCGCCGAACATCGGAAATACCGTGATATCGCAGCTTTCCAGGCTGCCTTCGTTATCCCGTTCGCCACCGGCGTTAACGTAAGACATCTCCACCAGCTTCATCTCCAGCCGCCCTTTACTACCATTAAACACAATGTTCAGCCCTTCCCAGGGCAGGTATGCGTTTAGCGAATAGGTCAGCTGTACCCGATTCTGGTACTTCACCAGCACCGATAAGGTATCTTCAATCGTAATGCCGTCGCTAAAGACGTTCTGGTCGCGGAAGTAGTTATCTTCGTGTTCGGCATCCAGGTAGAGCCCTTTAAGCTGAGGGTTGTCCGCCATATCCAGGGCGAAGGGATCGTCTTTCGCCGCCGGGTAGCCGTGAGCCCGGGGATAAAACTGCGTAATACCGCGTCGTTCCGCGTTTTCGCGACCATAGAAACGTAGATCTCCTTCGGCGTAAACCCGTTCCGGATAGCTGTCCAGCCAGAAGTTCATCAGGTCGAAGTGGTGGGTGGATTTGTGCACCAGCAGCCCGCCGCTGTTGCGTTTTTCCCGATGCCAGCGCCGGAAATAGTCGGCACCGTGTTCGGTATTGAGCAGCCATTCGAAGTGCACCGAAAAGATCTCGCCAATCACGCCGTCGCGCAGCAGTTCGCGAACCTTGCTGTGGTGCGGCGCATAGCGGTAGTTAAAAGCGACACGTACCTCGCGGCCTGTTTCTTCAATGGCGTCGAGGATGCGCAGTGCGCGCTGCTCATCGATGGTCATCGGCTTTTCGGTAATCACGTCGCAGCCCGCGCGCAGGGCGCGCACGATATAGTCGTCGTGGGTGCGATCCACGGTGGTGACGATCACCACATCGGGCCGGGTTTCGTGAATCATCGCCTCGAATCTGTCCGCTTTCCAGGTACTGACTGGTGCAACACCTGCTTTTTCCAGCAGGCGATTAGCGTAATCCATTCGGGTCTGGTTAGTGTCACAGAAGGCGACCATCTGCGCGTTATGGCGAAAGGTACCGCCGATAGCCTCAATATAGAGCCCGGCGCGACCGCCGGTGCCGACCAGTGCGTAGCGTTTCATTTTGTCTCCCTTAGCATAGAGTCATTTAAAATCCCCCTTTGACACGCGGGCCATTCGGGGTAAAACAGTGCCAGGCACACTTCCTGAAACGGAGAGCGGCATGGCGCGAATTCCTCATCAACTGCTGGAGCTAAACAGCCCCTTTATCTGGCACTGGCCCAGGCTGGAGCAGGCGGTCGCAGTCGCGAAGCGCTATGGCTTTACCGGCGTCATACTGCACCAGCAGGAGCTACTGGCGCTGCTGGCGGAGCCTTCGCCTTTCGCTTCCCGGCTGGAGTCGGGAAATTTGCGTCATCAGCGGCGTCATGCGCTGCTTTACCTGCAGCGGGTGGCGCGCTGGCTGGAGCAGCACAATCTTGCCTTCTGGCTACAGGCCGAAGCGGCGCCGCCACAGGAAACTCTGCGCCAGAAGTTTCCCGAACAGGCTCCGGACGGCGGTTTGTCGTTCTGGAGCGACTTTTATCAATCGACCCTGGCGCCGTTGCTGAAAATGCCGACGCTACGTGGCCTGGTGCTGAGCCTGACCACGCCCGCCTGGCAGCCCGGCCCATGGAAAGCCGCGCTACACGATATCTGGCGTTCCCTGCGCATTGCCGGTAAGCAACTGGTGTTGCGCGACTTTATCGATACCTCCTGGCCGCGCCAGCAGCTTCAGTCAGTACTGACATCGCTACCGGAAGAAGTTCGCGCTTCGCTCAAAGCTACAGAACTTGACTATCATCCCGGCTTCGCAAACCATCCGCTGATCGCCACGCTACCCCATATCAAGTGGATCGAATTCGATCTGTGGGGGATCGGCTATGGCTGGTCGGTACTGCCCTGCTACCTGGCCGATGAAATCCAGGGGCGTCTGAGCTGGGCCCAGAGCGTGGCCCCCGGCGGCGTGGAGGCGGTCACCGCCCGTATTAACTGGCAGTGGCTGAGCGACAGTTCGCTTATTGGCTCCGTTAACGAGGTCAATCTCAGCGGTTTGCGCGCGGCGCGCCTTGGCGAGCCCAGCGCTCCGCTGCTGGAGGCCTGGTTCGCGGAGCAAGGCATGACTTTCCGCACCTGTCAGCAGCGCCAGCAAATAGCGGAACTCTACGGCGCCAGCGCTAACTGGTTGGCGAAAACCTGTAATCTGCTGGGCCGCCGTCTGCATTGGCAGAGCCAGGCGCCGGAAAGTCTGGCCCAGGCCGAGCAACTGCTGCATATGGATACCCGTAGCGCCCGCTGGGCGCTGGCGTTCCAGCCGTTGCTGCCGGGCGATGATCCTCAGCTTGGCCATGAACAGCGTACGCTGATTCAGCTGGAGAAATCGTCGTCGGCGCATCTGTGCGCCGCCGCCATTACGCGGCTTCGGGAACTACAGCCGCAGCTCCAGGGCCAAAGCGACGCCTTTGGCGTTTTGCAGACGGCCTGGCAGTGCGCCGGGCGCTACAGCCAGATGTTTGGTCTGGTAGCAGAGTCCGTGGTTGCAGCGCTGTGGCGTGAGCGCTATGGCGCATCGCAGGAATCGCTGATTCCCCATGTCAAGGCTCTGAAGGCGTACGCCGATGAGCTGGAACGCTGGTTTCCGACGCTGCCCGTCTCTGCGCCGCTGGCGGCGCCGCAGCTTTTTGCACCGGAACGGCTACGCGCTCTGGCGGCTTCGTTACCGGGATAAGAGTAAGACCTGGCGATGGCGCTGTCAGCGTACGGGAGAAGGCGATAGCGGCGCTGGCGCGCAGGATGGGGGGGAAATGTGATGTTAATCACAAACTGGCGCTGTTTCATGCGATCTGTATCCCACTTTTCCCCGGCGTAAGTGTGAAAACGTTCGCAGAAGGGGGATTAAAGCGTGATTCAGATCCCAGGCCGGGCGAAGCTCTCCACTCCACAGAAGCTGTTGATATGCAAGGCTGGTATACTGACTTTCCCGTTGTAAATAATCCGTTAATGAGGGGATCTCTGAACCGGGGTATAGATTCTATGGGTAGGTTAGTAAAGATAAGATAATAACTTTTTCACCTTTGGCTTCGTTTATATAAACCGTTCCCGTGTTCTTTTTTTCCCATCTCTCACCATGCGAATCTGTCTTTTTTTTGTTAAATTTCATGTGGTTCAAGTAATCACGTAGTGCGTCAGCATCAGTAGCATCATGATATTCAATAATGCTCATACGTGGGGATGATCCATCTAATTCCCAATATTCAAACTGATAATGATTGCTGATCCTGGGAGCATTTTTAATCAGATTATCGGTAAACCAGTAGTAACTTAAAAAATCACTCTCTTTATATCGTGAGGACTCTCCCGGCCCCGGTGTGAACTTAATTAATATAACATTCCACACAATGAATAAGGCTGCGATAATCAACAGGATGATGCGAATATTCTTTTTCATGCCCCACCTGTAAATAAACCAAAGCTAACACCATTCTTTGCGAGTGGCTTTGCTATGCTACTGTTAATATTTTTGAATGGGCGAATATAACGCATCCAGTAAGGAAGTTGGCCGTGATAAGGGAAGCGACGACCACAAGGATTGTCTGGGTCCGGGAAGAGTAAAGGCAGGAATGATTTGTTCTTATGCTGGCCTACCGCCCCGTAAAAGTCCCAGCGTCTTAAAGCTTTCTCTTTGGCATCGATGGTCAGTCTTCCGAGGTAATTTGAAGGCCGGACTACCGAATAGAAACTCAACAGGTCAGATACAAGATCTTCTGCGCTAAAGCCACTATCTGTTACCCAACTAAAATGCGTTTGCCATGATTCGAACATGTAGGCGGTGTGCATCACTATTGCTAATGCAATGCTTTCAACTTCACTACGTGAACGACCTCTTTTTACTTCCCACTCGGCGAAACGTCCGGTAGTGAAAACATAGTTTTTATAGACCATTTTCTGTTTGTAGGATATGCGGTATTTATCTTTTCCGCTGACCTCACCATACCTGAATTGGGATAATAAATTTTCTATATCCTCCCCCCTGGCATGGCCCAAATCTATCCATCCCAACTCTTCGGTATAGATAAGGCCACTAGCGCCTCTTGTTAAAATGGCCCTGCTTTTATCTATAATGTCTGACCTGTTGCTCATACGGCCTTCCCATTATCAGTATCCCCCTGGAAAGTACTTTATCACCCGTAGTTGATCATGTCTTTAGGCTAATATCTGAACCAATCAGAAGGAAAAGTAATTCAGTAAAATGGCTGTTCAGAAAAATATTGGTGAGTTGATTGAGGAGGGGAGGATTGCGACAGGGGTTCACCATTTAAAAATGATGTAAAAGAAAAAAGCAGTCGTAAGTGTGAAAACGTTCGCAGAAGGGGGATTAAAGCGTGATTCAGATCACGTGATAAGCCCCCGGCCCGCAGGCCGGGAGAAAGTCAGTTAGTGGGCACGGCCCTGTTCGATACCGATCCCGGTCTGGGAACGGATAAACTGGGCGCGGAACTGGGAGCGTTCCCGGGCACCTTCGGGGCTGTTATCGGTAATCGAAAACAGCCAGATCCCGATAAAGGCCACCAGAATCGAAAACAGTGCCGGGTACTCATACGGGAAAAGTGGTGCGGTATGCCCCAGAATCTGCACCCAGATCGTGGGGCCGAGGATCATCAGGATCACCGCGGTCAGCAGCCCCAGCCAGCCGCCGATCATCGCGCCGCGAGTAGTCAGCTTCGACCAGTACATGGAAAGCAGGATGATCGGGAAGTTACAGCTGGCGGCGATGGAGAAGGCCAGCCCCACCATAAAGGCGATGTTCTGATTTTCGAACAAAATCCCCAGCAGGATCGCGATTACCCCCAGCACCAGTACAGTAATTTTCGATACCCGCAGCTCATCGCGCTCGGTGGCGCCCTGGCGGAATACGTTGGCGTACAGATCGTGAGAAACTGCGGAGGCGCCCGCCAGCGTCAACCCGGCCACGACGGCAAGAATGGTGGCGAAGGCGACGGCGGAGATAAATCCAAGGAACAGATTACCGCCTACTGCATTAGCCAGGTGCACAGCCGCCATATTGTTGCCGCCGATAAGCGCACCTGCGGCATCTTTAAAGGCAGGATTTGCCCCCACCAGCATGATGGCTCCAAAACCGATAATAAAGGTCAGGATGTAGAAGTAGCCCATAAAACCGGTAGCGTAGAACACGCTCTTACGGGCTTCCCGGGCGTCGCTAACGGTGAAGAAACGCATCAGGATATGGGGCAGCCCTGCGGTACCGAACATCAGCCCCAGGCCCAGAGACAGCGCGGAGACAGGATCCTTCACCAGACCGCCAGGACGCATAATATCCAGGCCGTTGGGGTGCACCTGTACTGCTTCGCTAAACAGATTGCTGAAGCTGAAACCGACGTGGCGCATTACCATAAAGGCCATAAAGCTGGCGCCGAACAGCAGCAATACTGCCTTAATTATCTGCACCCAGGTGGTGGCCAGCATGCCGCCGAACAGGACATACATCACCATCAGAACCCCCACCAGTACGACCGCCACGTGGTAATTCAGACCGAACAGCAGCTCGATAAGCTTACCGGCACCCACCATCTGGGCGATGAGGTAAAGGGCCACCACCACCAGCGAACCGCAGGCGGAAAGCGTGCGAATTGGCCGCTGTTTCAGGCGATAAGAGGCGACATCGGCGAAGGTATAGCGGCCCAGATTGCGCAGCCGCTCGGCGATTAAAAACAGAATGATGGGCCAGCCGACCAGGAAACCCAGCGAGTAGATCAGGCCGTCGTAGCCAGAGGTATAGACCAGCGCTGAAATGCCCAGAAAGGAGGCGGCAGACATAAAGTCCCCGGAAATCGCCAGCCCGTTCTGAAAGCCGGTGATATTGCCTCCGGCGGTGTAGTAATCGCTACGCGACCGGGTGCGCTTTGAAGCCCACCAGGTAATGCCCAGCGTCAGCAGGACGAACACCACAAACATGATGATGGCCTGCCAGTTGGTGGGTTGACGCTCCACCACGCCGCTAATGGCGTCGGCAGCCGAGGCGACGGGTGCCGTCAACAACAGGAGATAGAGAGCCTTCATGCGTTCACCTCCTGGCGTACGGCTTTGTTCAGGCGATCGAATTCGCCGTTGGCGCGCCAGACGTAAATGCCGGTCAGAATGAAAGAGATTATGATAACGCCGATGCCGATAGGGATCCCTCTGGTCACGCTGGTCTGTCCGTGTAGCGGCGTTCCCAGCCAGGCCGGGGCGAAGGCGATGAGTAAAATAAAGCCTACGTAAATCGCCAGCATTATCAGCGATAGCGTCCAGGCGAATTTTTGACGTTTGGCTACCAGCTCCCTGAAATGCACACTCCCTTCTATCCGCTGACAAATGACATCATTCATCACAGAGTTCTCCAGAGGTCAGTTTCAATTGTTATTTTTTCAGGGGTAAGGGACCGCAGGGGAACCCCTCCGCATACCCGGTACCGTCGGGATCTTCCCGGCGAATTTATACCGATGGCGCCCGGCATAAGCCGGTACGCCATGCGGCGGACTGCTGGTCTTTCCGGCGAGGATGCCGGTTAAGATGGCATGGCGATAGACGATTTTTCTTCGAGCAGTTTTTCCACAACGCCTGGATCGGCAAGCGTGGACGTATCCCCCAGATTGCTGGTGTCGCCGGCAGCGATTTTACGCAGAATGCGGCGCATAATCTTGCCGGAACGGGTTTTTGGCAGGGAGTCAGTCCAGTGTAATACGTCCGGAGTGGCCAGCGGGCCAATCTCTTTACGCACCCAGTTTCTCACCTCGGCGTAGAGTTCCGGCGTTGGTTCTTCGCCATGATTAAGAGTGACGTAGGCGTAAATAGCCTGCCCCTTGATATTATGCGCAATGCCCACCACTGCCGCTTCGGCTATCTTCGGATGCGAAACCAGCGCTGATTCGATTTCAGCGGTGCCCAGACGGTGGCCGGAGACGTTCAGGACGTCGTCCACGCGTCCGGTGATCCAGTAATAGCCGTCTTCATCGCGACGAGCGCCATCGCCGCTAAAATAGCGGTTTTTGAAGGTGGAAAAGTAGGTCTGTTCAAAGCGTTCGTGATCGCCAAACAGGGTACGAGCCTGACCTGGCCAGGAGTCGGCAATGGTCAGATTACCTTCGGTGGCACCAGGCAAGGCATTGCCTTCGTTATCGACCAGCTCCGGCTGAATACCGAAGAAGGGCAGGGTGGCGGAACCGGCTTTTAGTTCGGTAGCGCCGGGCATGGGGGCTATCATAAATCCGCCGGTTTCGGTCTGCCACCAGGTGTCCATGACCGGGCAGCGTTTGTTGCCAATTTTGTCCCAGAACCACTCCCAGGCTTCCGGATTGATGGGCTCTCCTACGGAACCAAGAATACGCAGCGATGAACGGTCGGTGCCTTCAATGGCTCTATCTCCTTCGGCCATTAGCGCGCGGATGGCGGTGGGGGCGGTATAGAGGATATTCACCTGGTGTTTGTCTACCACCTGCGCCATGCGGTTGGGCTGCGGCCAGTTCGGCACCCCTTCGAACATCAGGGTGGTGGCCCCGCAGGCCAGCGGGCCGTAGAGCAGGTAGCTATGACCGGTTACCCAGCCCACGTCGGCAGTGCACCAGTAAATCTCGCCCGGATGATAATCAAAGACATATTTAAAGGTGGTGGCGGCGTACACCAGATAACCACCGGTGGTGTGTAGCACCCCTTTGGGCTTACCGGTAGAGCCGGAGGTGTATAGAATAAACAGCGGATCTTCCGCATTCATTTCAACCGGCTGATTTTCCGCGCTGGCATTAGCTATCAGATCGTTCCACCACAGGTCGCGGTCCTCATACCAGGCGATATCGCCACTGGTGCGTTTTAGCACCACGACATTGTTTACGCTCTTCACGTTGGGGTTTTTCAACGCATCGTCGACGTTGCGTTTTAGCGGAATAGTGCGACCGGCACGAACCCCTTCATCGGCGGTGATCACCAGTCGGGCGTTACTGTCGATAATTCTGCCAGCGACGGCCTCCGGCGAGAAACCGCCAAAAATTACGGAGTGAATGGCGCCGATACGGGCACAGGCCAGCATCGCGACGGCGGCTTCCGGCACCATCGGCATATAGATAGCGACCACATCGCCTTTTTGGATCCCAAGGCTCAGCAGTACGTTGGCGAAACGGCAGACGTCGGCATGCAATTCGCGGTAAGTAATGGTTTTGCTCTGGCTTGCATCGTCGCCTTCCCAGATAAGCGCGGCACGCTCACCATGCTCTTTCAGATGGCGATCCAGGCAGTTGGCTGCCAGGTTGAGGGTACCGTCCTCATACCATTTGATAGAAATATTTCCCGGTGTAAAAGAGGTGTTTTTCACCTTAGTATAAGGTTTGATCCAGTCCAGTATCTTTCCCTGCTCGCCCCAGAAGGCGTCAGGATCCTGCACGGACTGGCGGTATTTGGCCGCATACTGTTCCGGAGTGATCAGGCAGTCTTCCGCAATATGGGCGGGAATCGGATGTTTGTGTATTTGGCTCATAGCTATTTTCTCCTTCCAGGATGTTAATATTATGTCAACCAAACGTTAATTGTAGGGGTATCAGCGTTTTTGTTTACTATTTGGGCGACAGATCACGCATTGACATAAATGTACAAAAAATGCGCAAACGAAACTGGGTGTGGAAATAATAACCATTAATGATTATTTAAAAAAAAATAAGATAAACCTTTTTTATAACATGGCGTTAGCTATGTTTAGCATCAAAAAAAAGTGCTTACATATGCATTTGGTGTGAATGGCTTTGAATTTCAAGGGTTGCGCGAACTGCCATTCAAATGGTACTGATTAAGAGCGTTAAAACTCCACACATCACCCGACGTTTGTCATACCCCTTTTTTCAGTTTGTGGCGTACTCCCCTGCTGTGGGATGTGAGGCGCCTGGATTCAGGAAGTACAGTTGTTATGAAAAACAGAAAGTTCGGACTTGCCTGGCAGATTCTGCTGGCGTTAGTTCTGGGGATTATTCTTGGGAGTTTCCTCCATTATCAAAGCGACAGCCGTGAATGGTTGATCAACAACCTTCTGTCACCTGCGGGCGACATATTTATTCACCTGATCAAAATGATCGTGGTGCCCATTGTTATCTCTACGCTGGTGGTAGGTATCGCCGGTGTAGGGGACGCCAAACAGCTGGGTCGTATTGGCGTTAAAACGATTCTCTACTTTGAAGTGATTACGACGGTCGCCATTGTTCTGGGCATCACCATGGCCAATGTTTTCCAGCCGGGCCACGGTATTGATATGTCCCAACTGGCAACGGTAGACATCTCGAAATATGAAGCGACCACCCAGGCAGTAGCGGATCACTCTCAGGGATTGATGGGAACCATTCTGTCGCTGGTGCCAACCAACATCTTCGCTTCCATGGTGAAGGGCGATATGCTGCCGATCATCTTCTTTTCGGTGCTGTTTGGCTTAGGGCTGTCATCGCTGCCGGCGAAAAATCGCGATCCACTGGTTACCGTATTCCGCAGCGTTTCCGAAACCATGTTCAAAGTAACTCATATGGTGATGCGCTATGCGCCGGTGGGTGTCTTTGCGCTGATTTCGGTAACGGTGGCGAACTTCGGTTTCGCCTCGCTGTGGCCGCTGGCTAAGCTGGTGATTCTGGTTTACGTGGCGATTTTGTTCTTCGCGCTGGTGGTGCTGGGGGCCGTGGCTCGTCTCTGTGGTCTGCGGGTCTGGACGCTGATTCGTATCCTGAAAGATGAGCTGATACTGGCCTATTCCACCGCCAGCTCCGAGAGCGTGCTGCCGCGTATTATCGAGAAGATGGAAGCCTACGGCGCTCCTTCGTCGATTACCAGTTTCGTGGTACCGACCGGTTATTCGTTCAACCTCGATGGTTCCACGCTGTACCAGAGTATCGCCGCTATCTTTATTGCGCAGCTTTACGGCATTGAGCTTTCCATCTGGCAGGAGATTACCCTGGTGCTGACCCTGATGGTGACTTCAAAAGGGATCGCCGGCGTTCCGGGCGTCTCCTTTGTGGTTCTGCTGGCGACGCTGGGCAGCGTTGGCATCCCGCTGGAAGGTCTGGCCTTCATTGCCGGAGTCGACCGTATCCTGGATATGGCGCGTACCGCGCTGAACGTCGTCGGTAACGCGCTGGCGGTACTGGTGATTGCCAAGTGGGAGCACCGGTTTGATAAGAAAAAAGCGCTGGCCTATGAACGCGAGGTTCTGGGCAAGTTTGATACTACCGCACAGGGCTAACGCAGCAGCAATATAAAACGTCGGTTAAAAGAAGCCCCCGCATCGTTATCGGTGTGGGGGCTTTTTACATTACCCCGCCGCGCTTTCGCGCAGCCTGGATTTCAGGTGTTGATACTCTTCCTGTACGTAACGCTCCGCCGCTTGCTGGTCAGCAATCGACTCCAGACGTACTGCGCTGTATTTATACTCCGGCGTTTTGGTCAGGGGACTCAGGTTTTCGCTAACCAGTTCATTACAGGCGCCAATCCACCACTGATAGGTCATATAGACTGCACCTCGATTGGGACGATCGCTGATCTGAGCCCGTACGATAACTCGCCCCTTGCGCGAGGTTATCCACAGTAGTTCTTCATCGCGGATCCCCAGGCGCGCGGCATCGTCGGTGTGAATCTGGGCATATCCCGGTTCGTCGGCCAGCGCCGCCAGAGCCGCGCAGTTGCCGGTCATCGAACGGCAGGAATAGTGCCCCACTTCACGTACCGTCGACAGCACCATCGGATAGTCATCGCTAAGCTGGTCCTGAGGTGGTAGCCAGTCACAGGTGAAGAACTGCCCCAATCCGTTCGGCCGGTCGAAACGGCCTTCATAAAGCCAGGGAGTTCCCTGATCCTCGGGAGATTCGTCGCGGCATGGCCACTGAATGTAGCCCAGCTCGCCGATCTTTTCGTAGGTGGCACCGTAGAAAGAGGGGCACAAGCGACGCATTTCATCCCAGATAGCCTGGGTGTTTTCATACTGCATCGGGTAGCCCATCCGGGTGGCGAGTTCGCTAATAATCTGCCAGTCGGTTTTCAGATCCCACTGGGGCTCCACCGCTTTAAAGAAGCGCTGGAAGCCGCGATCGGCTGCGGTATAGACTCCTTCATGCTCTCCCCAACTGGTGGCGGGCAGCACCACGTCCGCCACTGCTGCGGTTTTGGTCATAAAGATGTCCTGCACCACCAGAAGATCCAGACCATCCATCGCTTCGCGTATCGCTGACAGTTCGGCATCGGTTTGCATGGGGTCTTCGCCCATAATATATGCTGCGCGGACTTCGCCGTGGGCCACGCGGTGGGGCAATTCGCTAATGCGATAGCCGGTTTTCTCCGGAAGCCCGGGAACGCCCCAGGCTTTGGCGAATTTCTCGCGGTTTTCTGCCACGCTGACGGACTGATAGCCAGGGAAGGTATCCGGTAGCGCGCCCATATCGCAGGCGCCCTGAACGTTATTCTGGCCGCGTACCGGGTTAACGCCGACATTAGGCTTGCCCAGGTTGCCGGTCAGCAGCGCCAGACTGGTCAGGGCGCGTACCGTCTCGACTCCCTGATAGAACTGGGTCACGCCCATGCCCCAAAGAATAGTGGCGGTTTTGGCTGTAGCGTAGAGTCTGGCGGCCCGGCGAATATCGGCGGCGGCCACGCCGGTCACCTCTTCCACCGATTCCGGGGTATAACGGGTGACTATCTCGCGCCAGGCGTCGAAGCCTTCGGTGCGCGATGCGATAAAGGTGCGATCCTCCAGCTCCTCTTCGATAATTACGTGGCCCATCGCATTCAGCAGCGCGATATTGGAACCATTGCGCAGCTGTAGATGGAGATCGGCAATGCGCGCGCTTTCTATGCGCCGCGGATCGCAGACGATAAGCTTCGCGCCTTTCTGTTTCGCGCGGATCACCCGGTTGGCGATAATCGGGTGTGAATCGGCCGGGTTATAGCCGAAGATCAGCAGTAAATCGGTATCCTCAATCTCAGTGACTGAGTTGCTCATAGCGCCATTGCCCACTGACTGGTGCAGACCTGCAACCGAAGGGCCGTGTCAGACGCGTGCGCAGCAGTCGACGTTGTTGGTGCCGATAACGGCCCGGGCGAATTTTTGCATCAGGTAATTCGCTTCATTGCCGGGGCCGCGGGAAGAGCCGGTGGTCATAATGGCGTCGGGACCGTACTTTTCCCGCACCGCCATAAATTTATCAGCGACATAATCCAGCGCCTCCTGCCAGGTGACGGACTCCAGCCTGCCGCCGCGCTTGCGGCGAATCATCGGACTTTTTAGCCGGGGGGTCAGAATCTGGGTGTCGTTAAGAAAGTCCCAGCCGTAGTAGCCTTTCAGGCATAGCGTGTTCTGATTGTTTTTGCCTGGCGCAGGTTCGGCGCCAACCACTTTGCCTTCCTCGACCAGCAGATGCATTTTGCAGCCAGAGGCGCAGTAGGGGCAGACGGTAATAACCTTGTTCATGGTGTATCACTCCCTTGCGTGCGTGTGTCGCACCCTTTTTGGGCGGGCAATCGCCGCCTTATGGTATGAAGCTCTCCCTGTCTGATGCATCTTCTGTGCCATGCATTTCAGACCCATATCAGGCATGATAACGGAGAGAAAAACAGCAATTCCCTGATTAAAAACATGGAATTGAACCTCCACAACCGTTAACAGCAAGGAGCTAAGGGATGAAGGAAGTGATAACGGCGCGGCCGGTCGCGCTTGATGGCGTATGTAACGTACGGGATCTGGGAGGCTACCGGGTGCGCGAGGGCATTATTCGCCCTGGTCGTCTGTTGCGCGGTGCGGATCTCAGCGCGTTGACGCTGCCTGGTCAACAACGGCTGGCCCAGCTGTCGGTAAACAGGATTATCGATTTGAGAACCGATGGTGAGGCGATGGATGCGCCAGACCAGTATCCTGCTAGCGCGCGACTGGTGCGGCTGGATGTGCTTAAAGCGGTGATGAAAGGGCACAGCGCCGATCCAAAAGAGATGGTAGCTCGGTTGGGTCAGCGCGATCCGACCCAGATTCTGCTGGAGATTTACCGCGCTTTTATCACCGATGCCGCCTGTCTGGAGGCCTGGCGTGGCTTCTTTAACACTCTGCTGGAAGACGACGACGGCGCGATCTATTTCCATTGCACAGCCGGAAAGGATCGAACAGGATTTGCCGCCGCGCTGGTGTTACTGGCGCTGGGCGCAAAAATGGATGTGATCGTTGCGGATTACCTGCTCAGTAACCGCTATCGTAAAGAAGAAAATCAGCGGCTGCTGGCGAAATTTATGGCCTTTGCGCCAGACAAACGACCAGAGGAGATACTGACCCTGCTGGAGGTACAGGAAGCCTGGCTGCAAAACGCGCTGAATGCGATGGACGACGGTTACGGCAGCGCCGACGCTTTTCTGCGCGATGCGTTGGGCATTGGCGCGCAGGAGCGTCGGCGGTTGAATGAACAGCTGGTGATTGCCGGTTAAAAGTCGAGCCAGAGCCAGATAAACCGGCTTTCCAGGCCAGAGACCAGGCCGTTGAAAGCCGGTAGCGCCATCAGACCCAGCAGCCCCAGGGCGCACAGCAGACGGAGCGATAGCGATGCCATCATCCCTCCTCACGCTCATGCTGCACTTTACGCAACAGCAGCCACATGCGTACCGTTCTTACTGCCACCTTCCGTGCCGCCGTCGGCTCGGGCGCGGGATCCGGTGCGACGTTTTCCGTCGCGTGGCGGGCAGTTCGATCGGCACCGTTAAGCACCAGGTTCGCAACAATGGCGGTGATGGTTCCGATGGTAATACCGCTGTGCAGAAACAGCTGCGCCATTTCCGGTAACTGGCTGAACAGTCCGGGTACCAGTACCGGCATCATGCCCAGACCAAGCGTCAGCGCGACCACCATTCCGTTGTTATTATTACGATAGTTTACTTTACCCAGGGTTCGGATGCCGGACACGGCCACCATACCGAACATCACCACGCCTGCGCCGCCGAGTATCGGTTTCGGGATCATCACCACCAGCGCAGCCATTTTAGCGAACATCCCCATCAAAATGAGAATGCAGCCCGATACTGCCACCACAAAGCGGCTACGCACGCCGGTCAGGCCAATAAGCCCGACGTTCTGGGCAAAGGCGGAGTAGGGAAAAAGATTAAACATGCCGCCAATGGTGGTCGCCAGTCCACAGGCGGTCAGCCCCCGACGCAGCATCGCCTGGTCGGCCTTTCTGCCGACGATTTCGCCGGTCGCCATCATAGAGGACATGGTTTCCACCATCACCACCACCATCACCATCGAGAGTAACACGATAGGCAGCAGGTGAAATTCGGGGGTTGCGAAATGCATCAGGCGCGGAAAGTTAAGCCAGGAAGTCTGAGCAACCACCTGGAAATCGAGAGGGTTAAAAAAGCCCCACAGGATAGTACCGATAATCAGGCCGATCAGCACGGCGATATTTTTAATCAGGCCCGATGCGAAAGTATAAATATTGAGGATGATCACCAGGGTGATAAAGGCCATAATCAGCGATGTCATATCACCAAAACTTGCCATATCGCTGCTGCCGCCGCCGATCCAGCCGCCTGCGACGGGTAAGATCGACAGGCCGATAAGCGTGACGATGGCGCCCATGACGACTTTAGGAAACAGATGCACCATTCGGCAGATCCATGGGGCGCAGAGTAGTGTGAAAATACCGGCGACGATCACTGCGCCTGAAATGCCGCCAATACCGTAATCTTTTCCGATAAGCACCATAGGCACCAGCGCCGCGAAGGTACAGCCTTGCACCACCGGTAGCCGGCAGCCTATCCACTTTCCGATTCCCAGCGCCTGAATAATAGTGGCAGCACCGCAGATAAACAGATCGGTACTGATCAGCATGATCACCTGTTCGGCAGACAGCCCCACGGCGGTACCGACAACGAGGGGAACTGCGACAGCGCCAGCGTACATCACCAGCACATGCTGCAGCCCATAAAGGATCATCTGGCCCGGTGGCAGAATTTCATCAACCGGGCTCGGTGGTGACAGGGGTTTCGTAGGGTTCAGGGTGGATTCTTTCATTGAATATTTTTCTCCTGTACGGCCCGGATAACGGTTATGCGGGCTACGATTCGAAGGCGTACAGCCTCCCTTAGGTGCGTCGTTATCCGGAACGCGTAAATACGGAAAACGCAGGAAACAGAATGCGTAAGCGGTGCCAGATTGCGCCTGTGACGGTGTTTGATGACCGAACTGTGAAAATCGTCACGTAAATAGCCATAAGCTGGCGAAAACAGGAGGAGGAATGTGCCTGGTGCGATAGACGATTTCTCACTGATGGTTATCACAATGAGAATGATGAAACCGTATTGATGAGGAGTCATACTGGAATAAAAGATGGCGACGGGACTCCGCCCCGCCGCCTGGAGAACCTGGCGGAGATCAGAGCTCCGCCATGCGTTGCCACATTTTTTCCGCCACCGGACGCGCTTTTTCATAAAAACGGGCTGCGTCAAAGGGGAACTGGCGATCTTCGTAAATCATCTTGCCCGCCACCATTACGCTGTGTACCGATGCGCTACCCAGGCCAAAGGCGAAATGGCCCGCCAGGTTTTCCGGGCACAGCGGTGTGGGGGCCGGATAATCACAGATGGTCAGATCGGCGGTATAGCCTTTCGCCAGCCTTCCAAAGGGCTGGTTGAAGTTGCGTTCCAGCAGTTGATTACCGCCGTGCAGCATATTCAGGAAATCGGTCGGCCACAGTGGCCCGCCTGCGTCACGGTGCTTAAAGTAAGCGAACTTCAGCTCTTCAAACATATCGGCGCCGATACCATCGGTACCCAGTGCGACGTTTCTGAGCATTGGCAGATGTGGGTTGTAGCCGACGCCGTTATTCATGTTAGAGCGGGGGTTATGAGCCAGGAACGCATGACGTTCATTCAACAGCAGTACGTCGTCAGACGACAGCCACAGACCGTGGGCGATCAGGCTTTTTTCACCCAGCAATCCGAATCTATCCAGGCGAGCCAGCGGTTCCATACTGTACTTGTCATGACACCAGGACACATCATAGCGATCTTCCGCAACGTGAATATGCAGGCCTCGACCAGTCGCTTCGCAGGCTTCATGTAGCAGCTTTAGCCCGGCATCCGGTACCGTGAAAGGGGCATGAGCGCCGATATGCGCTTCCACCAGGTAGTCGTCGGGCGCTTTTTCTTTATCACTGTCGATTTGCTGGGCGAAGCGGATGTTCTCTTCCACTCCCGCTTCCAGCTCTTTCAGACCGCCGTTACGATCGGTGGTTTCAAAACAGGTCATGCCGCGCAGGCCGACGGTGATAAAAGCTTCACGTAGTAGTGACAGAGAGCCGTGGATAAACTGCGGTGAAGCGTGATGGTCGATAACGGCGGTACAACCGCTGCGCACCGCTTCCAGCGCGCAGATTACGCCGCTGTAGTAGAGAGACTCTTCGTCCAGCGCGCGATCCAGCCGCCACCACAGGTTTTTCAGGGTGGAGATAAAATCGGGGCAGGGGCCGATGGGGGCGAGAATGCCGCGTGACAGACCTGAATAGAAATGGTTATGGGCGCACACCAGCCCCGGCATTACCAGCTTGCCGGACATCTCTTTCACCAGCGCGTCGGGGTAGCGGGCCGCCAGATCTGGCCCGATATCGGCAATACGCGAGCCTTTAATTAAAATGTCGATACCGGATGTGACCAGGGCCGGTGAAAGCTCGACGGCGGTACAGTTTTTTAGCAATAGCATAGGGATTATTCCTCCACGACGCCCAGCAGATAGCCGTGATGCTGCCGGGTGTAGTTGATAAGCCGGTTCATTTGCGTCAGCGCGTCTGGCAGGGAGACAGGTTTGCCGTTTTCATCAAGCTCCAACTGCCAGGTACGCCCGTCCTGACGAATGTGGATTCGGTTTCCGTCCAGCAGGAAGCCAGGGTTGTCGCTGCGCTCGAAGTCTTCTGCCAGGCTAAAGACCGTAACTTTGTCTTTATAGGGTTTGCCCTGCCATGGACAGAACTGGGCACAGTTGCCGCATTCGTTGCACAGGGCGTCCAGGTGGAGGATCTGCTGGCGGCTGTGGAACCCCGGCACCGGAATAGCGACATTGGCGCGGTTGGGACAAACATCCACGCATTTACTACACACGTAGTTACAGGAAAGGCAGCGCGCCGCCTCCTGCCGGGCGAAAGCGTCGGGTGCGTCGGGTGCTATCTGACGTACGGCGATAGTGCCTTTGCGGGCGTAGATTTCCAGTGGATCGGTATTCATGGCGTCGCGACGGGTGTGGGTCACGGTGATATTTTCACGCTTGAGTATGGCGTCGCTGGCCTTACGCGCGCCGCCGATGGCGGCCACGATGGATGCCGGGCCGCTCTGTACATCGCCAATCAGAAAGACGTTCGGTATCGCGGTTTCCAGGGTTTGGGGATTGACTGCCACAATATCGCCGTTGTCGCTCTCCAGACCCATTGCGCGCAGCGCCTGCCAGTCCGGGGATTCTCCGGTTGCGGTAATAAGCGCGTCGAAGTGCAGGGTACGTCGCTCGTCGGTGGGCAGCGGACGGCGACGTCCGCCGGCGTCAGGTTCGCCTAACCGCATGACCCGCAGGTGCAGCTGGCCATCGGCGTCATACTGTTCCGGATTCACCAGCGTGACGAAATGCACGCCATCTTGTTCAGCTTCGGCGATCTCCTCCGGCCAGGCGGGCATGGCTTCTCGATCCCGGCGGTAAACGATGGTGGCGCCGGTGACTTCCGGCAATCGCAACGCGGCGCGCGCGCAGTCCATGGCGGTATTGCCGGCGCCGACAATGGCGATTTCGCCGCGCAAGGGCGGTGGAGCATCGCTGTTAAAGGCGCGCAGGAATTCAAAGGCGCGCCAGACGTTAGGGTTATCCCCGGCTATCTGCAGTACGTTATTCTTGCTTGCGCCGGTGCCGATGCAAATATAGTGGAATCCCTGCTGGCGCAGTGCGTCGATGGTTAGCTTCGGATCGCAACCATAAACGAATTTCACTCCGTGATCGGCAATAAAGTCGATATCTTGCTGCACCAGTTCAGCCGGAATGCGAAAACGCGGCACGATGTTTCTGACTATGCCGCCAGCGTTGGCCTCGCGCTCGAACAGGGTTACCGGATGTCCGGCCCGGGACAGAAAATAACCGGCTGCCAGCCCGGCGGGGCCGGCGCCGATCACCGCTACCGGGTGCCGGTTGCCGGAAGCTGCGGGCTTATGCCAACGAAGACGATACTCCTCCCAGCCTTTTTCCCGGGCGATCTTTTTAATCGCCCGAATATTCAGGGCATTCTCGTAGTCCATACGGGTACAGTTGAACTGGCACTGATGATCGCAAATATGCCCGGTAATAGATGGCAGGGCGTTGCGTTCGTATATCAGCGACAGGGCGTCAGCGTAGCGTCCCTGGCCTGCCAGCCGCAGATATTCCGGGATATCCTGCTTAATGGCGCAGGCGGTAACGCAGGGGGCGACATAGCAGTCCACCAGCGGCAGCGCCTCTCCGGTATCGATCTCCTCTTTGCCTTTCCAGTCTTTCTGAGCCCAGTCAGCGCTCAGCGCTTTATCTGCCAGCCGCTCCAGCGCGGCGACATCAATGCCGTTATGCTGCCAGTCTGGTAGCTGCGACAGTAAGCGGGCGCATTCGGCCATTCGCAGGTATCCGCCTGGTTTTAGCAGATCTGTCGCCATGGTGATGGGCTGAATTCCGGAATTAAAGATATCGACGATGTTAAACTGGCTGGCTCCGCCGGAATAAGAGATGGGCAGGCGGCCTCCGAAATGTCGCGACAGCATGGCCGCTACATTTATGGAAAGCGGGAACAGGGCTCGTCCGGACATATACATCTCGTCGCCGGGCAGCACCCCTTTATGGTTGCGGGCACCCAGAGTGTTGGTCAGCTTTACGCCGAAAGAGAGTTTCTTTTCGGCGCCCAGTGCCATCAGGCGCGTCAGCATTTCCAGAGCCTGTTCCGGCTGTAAATCGTGGCTGAAAGACTCCTCGCTAAGGGAGACATAGTCAAAGCCGTTGCCGTCCAGAATCTCTCTGACCCGGGCATAACCCAGCAGTGTTGGGTTGAGCTTCACGTAGGTGTGTAGCCCCTTTTCTGTCAGCATATAGCGGCAAATGGACTCAATTTCGTCCGGTGGGCAGCCGTGCATGGTGGAAAGCGTTACGCTGCGCACCATACGCGGCGAGATGCGTTCCGGTAGTTCGCTCAGAGAGCGGGCGTCGCCTTTGGCCAGAAGTTTCCAGCCGCCCTGGGCGATAAACTGCGCCAGCTCCTGGCGGTATTGGGTAAATTTGCTGTTTTTCCCGGCATTCATCATCTCGTCGATAAATTTTTGCATCGGCGGTTGGGTAATGCCTTTAAGGTCGTAGCCGACGCTCATATTGAAGATGAACGAACGTCCCTGTTGCGGGCCTCGCGGGGAGAGTAGCGTTTCCAGCAGCCAGAGCGCCATCCAGGCCTTCATATATTCGTCCCAGGCCTTTTCCAGCGTGTATTCGGTGGACCACTCGGTATTAAAGGCTTCATCGCTGGCGTCGATACAGGGTTTTTCCAGCTCCAGACGGTCAAGAATCTGTACCGTTTTCAACTCGATAAAACTGCCGCCAGTTAGCCAGGCGACGATGATATTGGGAGCCAGTTGGGTGTGAGGGCCGGCCGCCGGGCCAAGGGGGGTGTCGCAAGTTTCGCCAAACAGCGAAATCTGGCGCGAGGGATCGCGGGTATAAAACTCGGTTTCGGGAATACCGAAGATGGCTCCCGTCTCTTCATATTCGGCGCAGATGCGCGTTAAAAGCTCACTAAAAGGAATGGGACGCATGATGTCAGCCATTACATTGCTCCTTGCTCTGTTGTTCTTGTGTGCCCGGCGTGGGGCCGGTGCCGGAGGATCGCTGCTACCGGAAAGCAACATCTGAGCCAGTGGTGCGTCTGCGACGGATTTCACGCTGGTATCGTGACTGGTTTCGCACTCTGAATGCGAAAATCAGACATCAGGCAGGGGAGCTGACAGCCGTTCTCGCAGGGTGAGACATTCTGGCTGATAGTCCGTATCAAAATGAGAAGATACGAAGCGGATAATCCGTCTCAGGGTGGGAATTCAGGGACGGCACAAGAGTTGCTTCTCTCTGGAATCTATTCCGGAATGATGAGGGCTCGTACGATGACTATTTTTTCAACCCTGTCCCGCCTGGAGGCGGAAAATCGAAGCTTTGCCCTGTTGCAGATAGTGGAAAGCCGTGGTTCAACACCGCGTCATTCCGCCTGTATGGCGGTGACAGAAGACGGCGAGGTGCATGGCACCATCGGCGGCGGCATGCTGGAACGACTCGCTATTGAACGTGCCGGCGTAGCGATAGCGGAAGGTGCATCCTGTCTGTTTCACGGCCGGTTGGCACGCCAGGGGGAAAATGCGGTGGGTTCCGACTGCGGCGGTGCGGTAACGGTACATATCGCGGTTTATCCCCGACGCCCCGAGCTTTTTCTGCTGGGGGCCGGTCATGTGAATCGGGAAGTGGCCAGGGCGGCGCTGGCGCTGGATTTTCAGGTGACTGTGGCCGATACCTGGGAAGCCAATCTGAACCATCCCAGCCTTCCGGAGGCATGTCGTCGAGTCAGCGGTAAGAATTATGCCACGATCGTTCCTGAACTGGGGCTGGATGAACAAAGTTATGTTGTGATCGCTACCAATCATGAGGATCGGGAAGCGCTGATCGGGGTCATCGAACGGCCGGTTCGCTATCTGGGCCTGCTGGCGAGTCGACGCAAGGCCCATCATTTCCGTAATATGTTGCATAAAGAGATGGGAATGTCGGAACAGGAAGTGGCGCGTTTATATGCGCCCCTTGGCCTGGATATTCACGCCGAAACGCCCGCTGAGATTGCCATTAGCATTCTGGGCGAGATTGTCAGTCTGTATCGCGGTCATTGGGTAACACAGAAAGCGGCGCCGACAGGCAGCGAGCCTGAAGCCGCCGCCTGTCGGCAGGAGGCTGCCGTTACTGGCTGATGATGGTGCCGGTTCGTCCGGCGATACCGTCGCTGGCCCGCGCCAGTAGCGTAATCAATGCCCGGCGTCCCGGACGTGACTGGGCAAAAGCCAGCGCCGCTTCAACTTTCGGCAGCATCGATCCCGGCGCGAACTCGCCGGCGCTGATGTAAGCATGAGCCTCCTTAGGCGTCATGCTATCCAGCCACTGCTGCTGGGGCGTATTAAAGTGCACTGCTACTTTTTCTACCGCGGTCAGGATGATCAGCATATCCGCGTCGATGGCCTGGGCCAGCAGGGCGCTGGCGCGATCTTTATCGATCACGGCGCTGGCGCCACGCAGATGAACGCCATCCGCGACCACTGGGATCCCGCCGCCGCCGATAGCAATTGGCACCTGGCCGGCGGCCAGCATCGCCTTAATGGCATCCAGCTCGATGATCTCAACGGGTTCGGGGGAAGCCACCACGCGGCGCCAGCCGCGGCCGGGCTCTTCCCGAACGCATACGCCCTGCTGCGCCAGCTGTTTGGCGTTTTCTTCGCTCAGAAAGGAGCCGATAGGTTTGTCGGGCTGGTGAAATGCCGGATCGCGCTCGTCGACCCGGACCTGGGTAATCAATGCCGCCACGCCCTTATTGATACCGCGCTTGCGCAGTTCTTCACGCAGCGCGTTTTGCAGATCGTAACCAATGTATCCCTGGCTGAGCGCCACACAGACCGACATTGGCAGTACCGGCGAATGGGCCGGAGTGTGGGCGGCGGACTCAAAGGCCTGGTGGATCATGCCGACCTGCGGCCCATTGCCGTGGGTAATTACCAGCTCGTGTCCCTCTTCAATGAGTCCGGCCAGCGTCTGTGCCGTGCTGTGCACCGCCTGCATTTGCTCTGCCAGATCTTTGCCCAGCGCGTTGCCTCCCAGCGCCAGTACGATTCTTTTCTTCATAGATTTACCCCCGATTAACGGAAAAAGGCTGCCGATGCAGGAAACGTCCGTGCCCCGCCCGGCCGGTGAAGCGCCCGCGATCGCAAACCACTTCACCACGGGAGAGGGTCATAACCGGCCAACCATGGCAGGCAAATCCCTCCCAGGGGGAGTAGTCGACGTTATCATGCAGTTCGCTGTGATGAATGGTGGTGCGACAGTCGGGATCAAACAGCACCAGATCGGCATCGCTACCGGGCATCAGATTGCCTTTACGCGGCCATAAGCCGAAAAGTTGCGCCGGCGTGGTGCTGGTCAGCGCCACAAAGCGCGAAGGGCTGATGCGCCCGGTAGCGACGCCTTCGGAAAAAAACAGCGCCATCCGGTTTTCGACCCCGGGCAGGCCGTTCGGACAGCGGCTGAAATCATCAGCGGCCAACGCCCGGCGCAGGGAAAGCGGAAAGGTACAGTGGTCGGTAGCGACGGTATCGATACTTCCGTCGGCAATGCCCACCCACAGTTTGTCTAACTCGGGTCTTGGGCGTAGCGGTGGGCTAAGGATGTATTTCAGCCCGTCAGGCTCCAGATAGCGGTTGATATCCAGCAGCAGGTACTGAGGGCAGGTTTCCGCCCATACAGGCTGACCTTCGGCCCGGGCAAGGCGAATATAATCAAGCCCCAGCCCGTTAGAGAGGTGCACGATATAGAGCGGCGCATCGCCGGCAAGTCTGGCCAGGTTGATAGTGCGGGCGATGGCTTCGGCTTCGCAGGCTGCCGGGCGGCTACGGGCATGCCAGATGGGGGAGGTTTTTCCTTCGGCGATAAAGCGTTGGCGGTTGAAGTTCACCACGGCATCGTTTTCCGGATGTACCGTTGCCAGTGCGCCCACCTGCTTCAGGCGCTGTAGCAGACGAAGAACGTCGCCGTCCGGTAAGTGATACTGGTAGGTCAGGTAAAATTTAAAGCTGCTGATGCCTTCGTCGTGCACCATGGCAGCCAGCTCGTCAAGGATCGCATCATCAATATGCTGAATAACGCCGTGAAAGCTGTAATCGATCGCCGCTTTATCGTGGGCATACTGATGGTACTGAGTCAGTTGGTGGTGCAGGTTACAGCCAGCTGGGCCGAATCCCATGTGATCGATTATGGTCGTGGTACCGCCGCAGGCCGCGGCACGGGTGCCGGTAAAGAAATCGTCGCAGCTGCGGACGCTGCCAACCTGGATATTGAAATGGGTATGCACGTCTACACCGCCAGGCATGACCAGCAGGCCGTTGGCGTCAATTACCTGGTCGATCTGTTTGTCAGGAATATCGGCAGAAGTTCGGGCGATTCTTCCATTCTCGATCAGCAGGTCGCGGCGGTATTGTCCGTTGGCATCGACCAGGGTACCGCCTTTAATTAATACTTTCATGACTCTGCTCCTGGGGCGCCCGCTCAGAGCGCCCCTACCTGGGTTTTAGGATTTCTGCTGCAGCCAGGTTAACGGAATTGCCGCGTACATCGCCGCACAGGTGACCAGGTGTGACTTCCAGGTCTTCTCGTTGGGGGCGTGGGCTTCCGGCTCTTTACCTGGACCGAAGCCGATGACCGGAATACCGTGGCGGCCCATAATCGAGACGCCATTGGTCGAGAAGGTCCATTTATCGACCACCGGATCCTTGCCGAACAGACCCTGGTAAGCCGCGCTCAGGCTACGTACCGTAAAGTGATCTTCTTCCACTTTCCAGGTGGGGAAGTAGCACTCAGTGGGGTAGACCAGTCCGGTCCAGGATGGGCGGTCGTACTGATAGAGCAGCACCCGGGCTTTAGCCGCCTTCACGGAGGGTAATGCGCGGATCTCTTCCAGCGCCCCTTCCCAGGTTTCGCCCCAGGTCAGGCGACGGTCGATGGAGATAGCGCAACTGTCCGCGACCGCGCAGCGGCTGGGGGAAGTAAAAAAGATTTCCGAAACGGTCAGGGTGCCTTTACCAAGGAAATCATCATTGCCCAGATGATTCGCCAGGGATTGCAGCTCGGTCAGGATGGGCGCCATTTTAAAGATCGCATTATCGCCGCGCTCCGGCGCTGAGCCGTGGCAACTGATACCGTCTACCTCGACGCGAATTTCCATACGGCCGCGATGACCGCGATAGATTCGGCAGTCGGTGGGTTCGGTACTCACTACGAATTCCGGACGAATGCCAGACTGTTCAATGATGTACTGCCAGCAAAGGCCATCGCAGTCCTCTTCCTGGACGGTACCTGTCACCAGTAGCGTATAGTCGTCCTCAAGTCCTAAGTCTTTGATAATTTTACCGGCATAAACCATTGATGCCATGCCGCCTTCCTGATCTGACGTGCCGCGCCCGCCAATAATTTCGTCGTCTTCCATGCCCTCGTAAGGATCGAATTTCCAGTTATTGATATTGCCGACACCGACAGTATCGATATGCGCATCCATTGCCAGCAGCCGAGGCCCGTGACCGATATAGCCCAGGATGTTGCCCATGGGATCAATTTCGACTTTATCAAAGCCAACTTTTTCCATCTCTTCTTTAATGCGGTGAATAACGCGTTTTTCATCGCAGCTTTCGCTGGGGATCGCGATCATATCGCGCAGAAAGCGCGTCATTTCCGGCTGATAGCGTTGGGCCAGTTTCAGGATGTCGTTGAAGGGTACAGATTTAGCCATGACAAGATTCCTTATTCATTCTTGATTACTTAAATTGCGTCTTTTCCTTCCCATACCACTTCGCGATAGTGTTGCGGATCGGTATCGCCTTCGGTGCTGATGGCGAGAATGCGTGATTCCGGGGTGAGGTTTAATTTCTTCATAAGCGCCGCGCGCTGGGGATGGTGCATGACGGCGGCCAGCAGGCCGACGGTGACGGCTCCCGACTCACCGGAAACGACCCGCGGATCGTTTCCCAGGGGATTGCCCAGCACCCGCATACCCAACGCTGCGACCCGATCTTCGCAGGAGATAAACTGCCTGACGTTATCGCGCAGCAGCGGCCAGCCGAGGGGATTAGGTTCGCCGCAGGCCAGACCCGCCATTATGGTATTCATATCACCGGAGACGTTGACTATGTCGCCCTGAATGGCGGAACGGTACAGGCAGTCGGCGCGATCGGGCTCCACCACGATGGCGTGCAGCCGTTCGGCGCCATAGCGATCGGCGAAGTAGCCAAGAACTCCGCCCGCCATGGCGCCGACGCCGGCCTGGAGTAGAATATGGGTCGGCGGCGCGTTCAGCATCGCCTCCATCTGTTCCGCCGCCTCGTCGGCAAGCGTGGCGTAGCCCTGCATAATCCACGTTGGAACGTCGGTGTAGCCTTCCCAGGCGGTATCCTGAACCACTTCCCATCCACGTTCGGCGGCAATGCGCATGGTCAGGCGCACGGTATCGTCATAGTTCATATCGGTGACGATGCACTCTGCACCCAGGTCGGTAATGTGTTTTACCCTAAACGGTGAAGAGCCTTTCGGCATATAGATGACCGCGCGTTGTCCCAGTTCACGGGCGGCCCAGGCCACACCACGGCCGTGGTTGCCGTCGGTGGTGGTGGCGAAGGTCATGGGCGGTCTGTTCAACTGGCGAAACTTTTCGAACGAGAACTGCTGAATATCAAGATTCAGCTTCCTACACAGCAGACGGGCAATAGCCCAGGTTCCTCCCAGCATTTTGAACGCGTTCAGGCTGAAGCGCTGAGACTCATCCTTCACCAGTACCTGGCCGACGCCCAGGGCATGGGCGAAGTCGTTCATGGCGTACAGCGGCGTGGGGCGATAGCCGTTCAGGGTACGGTGGAAGCGACGCGCCTCCTGGGCGGCCTGTTGACCGAAGAGCGGGTCCGGGGTCGGGTGAAAACGCCCGTTGTCGGCGATCTCTATTTTTAGTTCAAACTGTGACATACGAGAATTCCTCAAACATCCCGGACGCCCGCGAACGGCGGGGCCCGGAGAGGTCGTTAGCCGTATATACGGGGAATGGCGGCTTCCAGACGTTGCGCCAGCACATCGCCGGGTTTAGCGAATTTGCGGGCGAGGATCATGGCGGCGATGATCCAGGGCTTCCAACTGGCCTCTTTATAGGTGGCGATGCGGTAGCGTTCGAACACGCTGGCTTCCACTTCGCCGCGTTCACAGGAGATACCTGTGATGTCTGCGGGCAGGCAGTGCATGTAGAGCGCGCTGCCGTTGCGGGTGCGTGACATCATCTCCTCGGTGCAGTGCCAGTGGGTGTGGCGGGCGTTCTCTGCCAGACAGGTCTGTTCCAGAGCTTTAAGCCCCTGGCTGTCGTTTTTACGCAGCAGCTCGGTACGCTGTTGCATGATCTGCCAGGGCGCCCAGGATTTGGGATAGACAATATCGGCATCCTGAAAGGCTTCTTCCATCGTGGTGACCTGGCGGAAGCTACCACCGGAATTGCGGGCGTTATTTTTTGCTACGTCAATGACATCGGGAATCAGATCGTAGCCCTGGGGGTGAGCCAGGGTAACGTCCATTCCAAAGCGCGTCATCAGGCCGATGATGCCCTGAGGAACCGACAACGGTTTACCGTAGCTGGGGGAATAGGCCCAGGTCATGGCGATTTTCTTGCCGCGCAGCTCTTCCAGACTGCCGAAATGCTCTTTAAGCCAGGCCAGGTCAGCCATCGCCTGGGTTGGGTGGTCGATATCACACTGGAGGTTGACGATCGCGGGACGCTGCGGCAGTACCCCTTCGGCGAATCCTTCATCCAGCGCTGCGCCCACTTCGCGCATATAGGCGTTACCGGCACCAAGATACATATCGTCGCGGATACCTATGGCTTCGGCGCAAAAGGAGATCATATTGGCGGTTTCGCGTACCGTTTCACCGTGGGCTATCTGTGACTTCCCTTCATCAAGATCCTGCTGAGTCAGACCGACCAGGTTAAGGGCCGATGCATAGGAAAAGCGGGTGCGGGTGGAGTTATCGCGAAACAGAGAGATGCCCAGGCCATTGTTAAATACGCGGGTGTCAATATTACTGGCACGCAGGGATTTCAGGGCTTCGGCCAGGTAAAGAATCTGTTCCAGCTCGTCGCGGCTTTGTTCCCATGTCAGTAAAAAATCCTTTTTATGTAGCTCGGACGGCTTATCGTTAATGATATTAATCAGACGTTTTATCTCTTTCATTTATGAGATCCCTTACGAACACTAATTGACAAGTTCGGGTATATGAGAGGAAGCGACTTCGTTTTCCTGAAGACGCGCAGCTACTAACAAACAAGTTTTGTGCCAGGTTGTGAGCCAGTGCTAAATGTTTGGCATCAGTCATGTTTTTTCATACCTCTCAGGGAGTAACCTCAAACAATGGCGCTATCTGAATCAAAGTGTGCGGATCAAGGGAGATCAAAATGAGAAAAGGAAACTCAGTTATCAAAATGAGAGACCAGAAGGCTGATAATGTCTGCGAAAACATCAAAAATATCTGCTCAGCTATTCACAGCGAACCCCCATCTGATTCCCTCCTGATGCCGATTCAAAAAACCGTACAGCATTTCGCCAGTTTGTTGGCGAATGTGCTGCATCTGGAAGTGGAGGTCGTGGATAACCAACTGCTGCGTATCGCGGGTACCGGCCCCTACGGACAGCGTTTTGGCCAGGTGCCAGCCAGTAATACGCTGTTGCTGAAAGAGGTGATGGATAAAAATCAGGAAGTGGTGATCTTCGATTCCCGGCAGAACCTGTTATGTCAGGAGTGCACCCAGCGCGAAAGCTGTCGGGAGCGAGGGTTCGTCGGCGTACCGATCGTCCACCAGCAGCGGTGTCTGGGGGTGATAAGCCTGGTGGCGGTGAATATTACACAACTGCGTCATTTGCGCGAACATACCAGCATGTTTATTGAATATATTCGCCATATTTCCACGCTTTTGGCCGATAACCTTTCCGTGCTGCATAAGAAGGAGCCTCCACTCGATCCACTGCTTCAGCGTCTGGCGGCGGGTATCGACCGCGCCGTGATCCTCTGCGATCGACAACAAAACGTGATGCTGATTAACGATCGAGCCAGGGAGATGATCGGATCGGAAGAAGATGTGTTGCTGTGGCAGAATGCCGTTCTGGAGTGTTCCCCGGGGCAGCAGACTTTTTTGCTGCGAGCGGAGGAGCGGCGCTGGCGTATTACCGGTCAGTTCGTTGAGGCGGAAAACGGCGCATTTTTACTCCCGTCCTCCTGCCAGCCAGCCGAGCGGGAGGGGAAAACGCCGGAGCCGGCAGTGCCCACCATTAAGAATCTGATTGGGGAATCGGCGGCCATTCGCAAACTCAGGCACCTGGTCGGCCGTATTGCCGGTAGCCCGTCCAGCGTGATGATTCTGGGGGAAAGCGGTACCGGGAAAGAAGTCGTGGCGCGTGCTATTCATCGCCTTAGCCCGCGCCACGATAAAACCTTTGTCGCCATCAACTGCGCGGCGATACCGGAAAATCTCCTGGAAAGCGAGCTATTTGGTTATGCGAAAGGGGCCTTTACCGGTGCGTCGCCTGGCGGGAAGCAGGGGCTGCTTCAGGTGGCCAACGGCGGCACTCTGTTCCTGGACGAGATTGGCGATATGCCTATAGGGTTACAGGCGCGCCTGTTGCGCGCTATAGAAAGCAGGGAAGTGATGCCGATTGGCTCCAGCGTACCGGTGCCGGTGGATATTAGGATTATCTCCGCCACCCATCAGAATCTGGAAGCTCATATTCGCGAAGGCAATTTTCGCGAAGACCTTTTCTATCGGCTTAACGTAATCCCGCTCTGCCTGCCGCCACTGCGTGAACGAGAAGGCGATGTGGAGTTGCTGATCAACCATTTTATGGCCTGGCACGCCCGACGTATTGGCCGCCGCTGGGCCGGAGTGAGTCCGGAAGTGATGAAGATGCTGTGCGGCCATTCGTGGCCGGGCAACGTGCGCGAATTAAGTAATCTGGTGGAGTATCTGATCAATATTGTGCCGGAAGGTGAAGTGATCGACAGCGCGCTGTTGCCGCCGGTTTTCCATTCCCACTATTTTCATGCGCCTGCATTGCAGGAAGCAGGTAACGATAATAGCTGTGTCAGTGCAGTGGCAGAGAGCGCCCAGCCGAATCTTAAATCGGTGGAAAAAACGCTGATTGAAGAGGCGTTACAGCGCACCCGCAATAAAAAACAGGTGGCTGATGAATTGGGAATTGGCGTGGCCACGCTGTACCGCAAGATTAAGAAGTATGGCCTGGCGTGAGGCGTTCGCGAATCTGGTAATACTGCGACGGCGTATCCAGATCCCAGTGGATGCTATGGCTGTCCACCAGTAGGGTTTTTCGACCCAGGCTTGCCATAATCTGTCGCAGATTATCCTGTGGTGCGGCGTTGAGAATGCGTTCGCGCAGCACGGGAGGCAGCAGCGCCGGGTGGCCCCGGCCCCCGTCGCAGAAAGGAACCAGACTTAAGTTACTGCGGTGGCGCCATAACGCAGCATAGATAGCGGGGTTAATGGCGGGCATATCACCAGGCACCATAAAGAAGTGGTAGCCTGGCGTCAGCGCCTGCGCGCCGCAGCGCAGCGATGAGAACATGCCCTGGCGGTAATCGGGATTGTGGCGTAGCACCACGCCGGGTTTGTCGGCATAGCGCTGATGCAGGGTTTCGCCCCGAAACCCCGTAACCAGTACCACGCGCTCGCAAAAAGCGAGCGCGTTATCCAGCGCGCTGTCCAGTACGCAGCCGCTATTGCCCCAGGGCAGCAGCATCTTCCACTGTCCCATACGGGATGACAGCCCCGCCGCCAGCATCAGGCACTGTTTCATAGTGCTCAGGCCGGTTTCAGAACAGCTTTTATCGATTTGATAATCGGCGCGTAACCGGTACAGCGACACAGATTGCCTTCCAGCGCGTCATTGATTTGAGCGTCGGTCGGCTGTGGCGTGCTGTCCAGCAGCGCTTTAGCACTCATCAACACGCCGGGCGTACAGAAGCCGCACTGGACGCCGCCGTGGCGGACAAAGGCTGCCTGTAGCCGCTGCCCGACCTTATCGTGGCGTAGCGCTTCGACGGTGACGATCTCTGCGCCGTCGCACTGGGCCGCCAGTAACAGGCAAGAGCAGACTGCCTTACCGTCGACGATAACCGTGCAGGCGCCGCATTCGCCGACGGAACACCCTTCTTTGGTGCCCGTCAGACGCAGGTCGTCGCGCAGAAAATCGATCAGCCGCTGATTATCTCCGACGTCGTGGTGAACATGGATGCCGTTCACTTTCAGTTCAATACGATGCATGATTTCTCCTTACCTGCTTTTGTTCGCCAGAACCTCTTCCAGCAGCTGCGTAAACATTTCAACGCCTGCCGGCACCTTATAAGGCGCAGACCAGCGTTTTCCGATAGCCTCTTCCAGCATCTGCTTCAGTAACGTCGCTCCTTCCTGAATCAGCGCCGCATTGAGTTGACGACCCGTCAGGCATTTCTCCAGGGCGATCAGCCGTTGGGGGTGGCTGAATAACGCACCGTCTACTATCCGACAGAAGGTCAGCAGGCCGGATTCGTTCACCACAAACTGCCCGGTGAAGCTCTGGCGCGTGATGTTCAGTGCGTTGCGGCGGCCAAGCTGCAGATAGCGCTGCTGAAGCCCGGGGTGGCGCTGTGGCGGCGGCAAGAGAATCGCGGTCAGTAATTCTCCCGGTTCGAGCTGAGTTTTATAGCCCCCGGTAATAAAGTCGCTCAGGGGCATTGAACGAGGAGCTGCACCGTGGCGTTGCAGTTCAACCTGAGCGTCATAGATGATGAGCGGCGGCACGGAATCGGCGCAGGGGGCGGCGTTAACGATATTACCGCCTACGGTGGCGCGGTTACGTAGCTGGAGCGAACCGATAGTGTTACAGGCGGTCACCAGCAGCGGGTAATGGGGGGCGATCAGCTCATGGCTGGTCAGGTCGCTAAAGCAGACGCCCGAGCCAATCCGTATGTTGCCGTCCGGCTGAGAAGTAATGGTTTTTAACGCCTTAATGCCGGATATATCCACCAGTGGTACTGGCGCGACATTGAGGCGTGCCTGTACCAGCACGTCGGTGCCGCCCGCGATAACCCGGCGCTGCGGATCCTCTCTTAGCAGGAACAGCGCCTCTTCCAGGCTCCTGGCTCGGGTGAGCGCAAGGGTATTTAGCCGCAGTACCTGTTTCTTTTCCGCCGATTCGGCCAGCAGTTCGCTCTGGCGCACTGGTTTCTTCAGAGGATGGCCTAGTTTGACCTGCTCCAGGGTCAGGGGGAGCGCGTAATTACGCTTACCCATTGCAAAGCTCACGGCGTTATTGAGCGCTGCCGCCCCCAGTTCCAGCACCGGCTCACCGAGAACTTTTGCGCCGAAGGGGCCCGCTTTATCGTGGTTTTCGACCGGAATAATGGTGATGGGCGGAATATCCTTGATGGTGGGTAGCAGGTAAGTATCAAAGTTTTCCGACTTCACCTCGCCGTGTTCAATATTGAACTCTTCGAGCATGCCGTAGCCGACCATTCCCTGGGCGATGCCGCCGCTTACCTGACCTTCGAAGCCGACTTTATTGATTACCTTGCCGACATCGTGGGCCGCGGTGGCGTGATTGATGCTGATTTTGCCGGTTCGGGTATCGACAATGATATCGGCGATCTGGCAGCCGTAGACCCAGGTGAAATAGGGGCTACCGGTGCCTTTTTCTTCGTCCCAGTGAATACTGGGCGCCACGTGCCAGCCGTAGGCCGAAAGGTTGGCTCCGGTGGCTCGGGTCATATTAGCGACTTCCTGGAAGCTCAGGCGATTATAGGGATGGCGGCGGTTGAAAACTTTGCCGTTTTCCCACACCAGATCCTCTTCGTTTTCCACCGCGAGTTTTTCTGATATGGCTTGCGCCATCCGGCGTTTCAGCTTATTGGCCGCGCTAAGAATCGCCTGGCCGCCCATCAGGGTGCCGCGTGATGCTACCGTTGAACCGCCGTCCGCAATCATCGCGGTATCGGGTTCGCTGAACATCACGTTTTCCAGCCCGATGCCAAAGGCTTCGGCGGCGATCATCGACATGGTGGTTTGCAGCCCCTGGCCGTTTTCCGATACCGAGGTGGAGATGTTCACGCTGGCGTCGGCGTTAATCTGAATCAGCGCCGACGATGCATCCAGCCCCTCGGCGCCCAGTGAACAGCCACGGTGGCTCAGGGCCAGTCCGATACCGTAGCGCAGGGGGCCGCCCTGAGCGTTCAGACGGGCATAGTACTGGCGCTTTTCTTCGAATTCCGCGCTGCTGGTCGCTTTTTCTAACACTTCCAGTGCTGAGACGGTATGCTCGGTAAAGACCTGCCCGGCCATGCTGGTATCCCCCTGACGTAGCGCGTTGCGCCGTCGTAGTTCGACAGGGGAAAGCCCGAGCGCGTCAGCGACTTCATCTATCAGCGACTCATTGGCGAAGATCACCTGCGGCGCGCCAAAGCCCCGATAGGCAGAGGTATAGTTATTGTTGGTGTAGACGCCGGTCACGTCGACACGCACATTGGGAATGTTATATGGCCCGGCCGCCTGCACGGAACTGCGCCAGGTGACGAAGACCGTTTGCCCGGCGTAGCTGCCGCCATCCGCCAGTACGTCGATTTTCATGGCCTGAATGCGGGCCTCGTCGTCCAGACCGATTTTGTACTTCATAATATAAGGGTGACGCTTGTAGCTTTCGCGCATTGACTGTTCGCGGTTATAGGTCATTTTGACCGGGCGCGACGTTAGCCAGGTCATCAGGGCCGAACGGCAGGCCAGATGATCGATAATATCGTCCTTGCCGCCGAACGAGCCGCCCAGAATTGAACGCCGCACATTCACCTTAGACTGGGGCAGCCCCAGGTACTTCGCTACGAAGCCTCGTACCCGGTGGGCGTTCTGAATCGAGCCATAGACGGTCATAATCTGCTCGTTATCGTCATAGCAGGTGGTGATGGATTCCGGCTCGATGTAGGCATGCTCCTGGAACCCCACGCTGTATTCCCGCTCGAAGATATGAGTGGATGCGGCGAAACCGGCTTCGATATCACCTTTCACCGTATGATGGTGATTAATAATGTTGTTGTCCCGATCGCTGTGAATCAGGCGGGCTCCGGGGCTAATGGCCTCCTGAACAGAGGTGATGGGCGTCCAGGGGGTATAACTGATTTTAATTTTCTCGGCCGCCAGGCACGCCGCCTCGTAGCTTTCAGCGGCCACTACGGCCACTACGTCGCCGCGAAAGGCGATTTCGCGATCGACAATAGGTGGATAGTCGGGAATAACCACCCCAATCTGCTTTTCACCTGGAATATCCTGCCAGGTGGCGATACGAACCACACCGGGTACCTTTTCCGCCTCTGACAAATCCAGCGTATCGATGCGTCCGGCGGCAATATCAGCATAGCGGCAGACGCCGTACAGCATATCCTTCATCACAATATCGTCGCCGTATACCGCAAGCCCCTTCACTTTGGCCATGCCGTCGGTACGCGGCACTTCACTGCCCACAGTTGCTGTTTCCATTGAATAAAGTCTCCCCTCTGGATGGAGTAAGGTGCTGCTTATTTTTCCTGAATAGCCTGCAAGCAATGGCTGTGCCAGACTGCCGATGAGGGACTTTGGGGCAATGGAGTTGTGAAGTGCCGCAATAAAAGTCGCCGCTAATTGCAGTGATGAGGGCATTCGGCGAGGTGATGGGGTTTTCACTGTGAGGCGTTTATTCTCAAAGTGAGACGTTTTAGCCAGGGCATTCGGCGCTCTGGTTGTCAGACAGGTCGTTATTTTTGAAGCAGTTCACAATACTGGCGCTGGTACGGGGGACGGTGGCGAACTGCCCCTGTTTTTGCATTTATTCCCGATGAGCAATGCCAAAAAGAAAAGGGATAATGCATGAACAGATTTATTACCGTCGATGCCCGGGAGTGTATCGGTTGTCACGCCTGTGAAGTGGCCTGCGCGGTGGCGCATAATCAACAAGCCTGGCCGGAAAAAACGGCGTTTAACCCCCGTATTCGCGTTGTGTTCCGGGGACAGGAGAGCGTGGCGGTCACCTGCCGCCACTGTAATGACGCTCCCTGCGTCGACAGCTGTCCGGTAGCGGCGCTAACGCGTCGCGAACAGGAGATTCACCTGGATGAAGCGCTGTGCATTGGCTGTAAAAACTGCGTGCTGGCCTGTCCCTTTGGCGCTATCGAAATGGTCACGGCGCAGCAGCGTGGCATTGCGCGTAAGTGCGACCTTTGTGAATCCACGCCCCAGGGCAGCCCCGCCTGCGTAACCCACTGCCCGACTCAGGCGATTACGCTGATGGACGGCTCCACGCTGAACGCGCTGCGCCGTCGCCGCCAGCAGGCGACGGCCACCGGCGATTTCGGGGGGACGCAGACGCCGTTGCGCAGCCATACGCTGTTGCTCAGACCCGAACGTAAAGGCGCAGCGAAACTTCCCGCCGATCAGCGAAAAAGCCATTTTAACGAGATTTATCAGGCGTTGGACGTTCGCCAGGCCACCAGTGAAAGCGAACGTTGCCTGTATTGCGCCGACAAGGCGTGGTGTAACTGGACCTGTCCGCTGCACAATGCGATTCCCGATTTTATTCGGCTGGTCAATCAGGGGGATATTCTGGCGGCGGCTGAGCTGTGCCACCAGACCAGTTCGCTGCCGGAAATTTGTGGGCGGGTTTGCCCCCAGGATCGACTGTGCGAAGGGGCCTGTACCATGCAGCCCCGGGGCGGAGCGGTCAGCATCGGCAACCTGGAACGCTATATTACCGACAGCGCACTGGCGCAGGGCTGGCGTCCGGATCTCAGCGCGGTACAGCCAAGGCCGGAGCGGGTCGCGATAGTTGGCGCCGGACCGGCGGGCCTGGGCTGCGCCGATCTGCTGGCCCGCAGCGGCATTCAGGCCACGGTGTTCGACCGTCATCCAGAAATCGGTGGCCTGCTGACCTTCGGCATTCCGCCTTTCAAACTGGATAAGCAGTTACTGCAAACCCGGCGCGAGATTTTCAGTGCGATGGGCGTTCGCTTTCAGTTGAATTGTGAGATTGGGCGTGACGTCGCCTTTGACGCGCTGCTGGAGGAGTTTGATGCGGTCTTTTTGGGGGTGGGTACCTACGGATTGATGGCTGCGGGGCTGGAACATGAAGATGCGCCGGGTGTGGTGCAGGCGCTGCCGTTTCTGATCGCCAGCACGCGTCGGGTGATGGGGCTGGAAGATGACCCACAAACGCCGTTTATCGATGTGACCGGCAAGCGGGTGGTGGTACTGGGGGGAGGTGATACGGCGATGGACTGCCTGCGTACCTCAGTCAGAAGCGGCGCCGCCAGCGTGACCTGCGCCTACCGACGCGACGAAGCCAGCATGCCCGGCTCGAAAAAAGAGGTGATCAACGCCAGGGAGGAGGGCGCGGAGTTTCTGTTTAACGTACAGCCGCAATATATCGCGCTCGACAGGCGGGGGCGGGTGAAAGGCGTAGGTATGATCAGAACCCGTATGGGCGAGCCGGGCCCGGACGGGCGGCGTCGCCCCCAACCGGTTGCCGGTTCGGAATTTGTGCTGCCAGCGCAGGTCCTGATAATGGCTTTTGGCTTTCAGCCACATCCCATGCCCTGGCTGGCGCGTAACGGCGTGCATTGCGACGACTGGGGATTGATTGAGACCGACGGTTCTACCCGCACCAGCCATCCTAAGGTTTTTGCCGGTGGTGATGCGGTACACGGCGCCGATCTGGTGGTGACCGCCATGGCCGCAGGGCGTCAGGCGGCCCGGGACATTGTGTCCTTTCTGGATGAGCAGGCTGAATGCAAGCAGGAGGCGAGGCGATGAGCGACTTTATTCGGGTTCAGGCGCATCTGTGCATCGGTTGCCGCACCTGTGAGATCGCTTGCGCCCAGGCCCATGACGGCGAAACGCAACCCGGCGGTCCATTTTATCCGCGCCTGAAAGTGGTGAAACGGGAAGCTGTCAGCGCGCCAGTCATGTGCCGTCAGTGCGAAAATGCCCCCTGTGTGGCGATTTGTCCAACCGGCGCGCTGGTTCAGGGAAAACGCAGCGTGGAGATTAACGACGCGCTGTGCATCGGTTGTAGCGGCTGCGTGATGGCCTGTCCCTTTGGGGTGATTGAAATTGTGAACCCTTCGGGGCAGGAGGGAGTTCAACCCGTTAAGTGCGATCTTTGTTGTGGCCACGAATCAGGGCCAGCCTGTGTCGCCGTGTGTCCGACAGCGGCGCTGGAAAAAGTTGCTGGCGGCGAGGTGGCACAAACCGTAACGATGCGTCGTCGCACGACCGCGTTTCCGGGGCGCTGATCGCCACTATTTGTCAGGTCGGGGTTACTCCCGGTCTGGCAATAAATGATAAATATTATCCAAAGGGGGGCAGGCTAATAAATAGTTAACTCCGTTATTAATAAATTGCCATTTGCATCTGAAATAATATTTTCTGAGCTTTTATTGCGCTTTTGGTTTACCGCTTATTGTCTGGGGGTAAATTTCTATTTATTGTCTGTCGCATGGGGAACTATTCAGGCAAGAATCGAAAGTAAAGCGTGGGACACGGCTTCGTGTGGCTATCAATAAGGATGCAGGCATAATGGTAAATAAATTTAAAAAAATGTTTTCGATATCTGTTTTATTTATTTCTTGTGTCAGCTCTACGGCCTCTGCAAATATGGGGGGCGGTCAGATTACTTTTCGCGGGTATATCATTGATAACGCCGCCGCAGCGGTAAAAAAATGCCTTTCTGAAGCCATTCATCACGGTATAAGCCAGCGCTGTGGTGGCGAACAGGGAACCTCGGTTCGCTCTAGCGTGAAGCATATAATGGTAGCGGCAGTCGGTCATCCGGAGGGAACCGGGGAGCAGGTTAAAGTCAGAAAAATCTTGCTTAATTTTGACTGAGGGAGGTTGCACTTAAGATTACACTATTCTGATACAGAAACCATCTGGTTTCATCAATCATTAAATATGGTATTTCCTTCTGGGAATTGAGCGTCAGGTGAGTATTGTTATTGGCAGGCAAGGGAATGGCAGCAAACTGACTTGCCGTAAATATCGAGCTTATTCTTAAGGAAAATACCATGAGAAACAATTCGGGCTACCTGGAACTGAAAGACGGCACTCAACTTTACTATAAAGACTGGGGTGAAGGGCAACCGGTCGTCTTCAGCCACGGCTGGCCGCTTTCTTCCGATGCTTTCGAAGATCAGATGTTGTTTCTGGCAAATGCCGGTTATCGGGTGATTGCTCACGACCGCCGCGGTCACGGACGCTCCTCACAGCCGTGGGATGGGCACAATATGGATCAGTACGCCGACGATCTGGCACAGCTGACCGAAGCGCTTAATCTGAGAAACGCCATTCACGTGGGCCACTCCACCGGCGGCGGTGAAGTAGCGCGTTATATTGGCCGCCACGGTACCGAGCGCGTTGCTAAAGCCGTTCTGATTGGCGCAGTTCCACCCATTATGCTGAAAACTGACTTTAACCCGGCCGGTCTGCCGCACAGCGTTTTCGACGGTATTCGCGAAGGGGTACGCAACGATCGTTCTCAGTTCTTTAAAGATCTGTCCGAAACCTTCTATGGCTTCAATCGCCCGGGCGTTGCCGTTTCTCAGGGGCTGCGTGACAGCTTCTGGATGCAGGGCATGATGGGGTCCATTAAAGCGCTGTATGACTGCGTTGCGGCGTTCTCTGAAACCGACCAGCGGGAAGACCTGCGTAAAATGACGATTCCGACGCTGGTTATTTATGGCGATGACGACCAGATAGTGCCGCCAGCTTCTTCCAGCGAAGCCGCGCTGAAGCTGCTGCCAAATGGTCGCGGCCTGTGCTACAAAGGCGCTTCTCACGGTCTGTGCAGCACCCATAAAGATCGTATTAACCAGGACTTGCTCGATTTTATCCGTAGTTGATCGTTCTCTACAGGCGCCGGGATTCCCCGGCGCTTTCGGTTTTCATTTCTCTTTCCCGTGAAATGTTTTGCACCACTCGCCGGGGCTGACGTCGCGCTTTAAAGCGCTGTCGGAACGCGGCCGGTAACTGAAATCCCGTTCCTCCGGCACGGATGGAGAGGATGGCGTCACAGGCTATGGCACTGGCCGCTCTGCCAGCGAAGGGGTCAGGCTTTCGATCAGCCAGTCGCGCAGGGCGCTGACTTTGGGCAGTCTGGCCCGGCTCTTTAACCACGCCAGACTTATCGGCATGCCTGAAATAGAAAGTTCAGGCAGCACCTGCACCAGTGTGCCTTCGGTCAGCGGCCTGGCGACCATCCAGGTCGGTAGCTGGACGATACCGTGTCCCGCCACCGCCGCCATCACCAGCCCTTCGGTGTCGCCCAGAGCCAGTCCGCTGTGCTGGAGCTTTAGAGCACTCTCCTGACCTGGGATGCGCAGTGGCGTCAGGCTGCCGTCGCCGCGACAGTAGAGGATGCAGCGGTGCTGGCTGAGCGCCCGCGCGTCCTGAGGTATGCCCCGTTGTTCCAGATAGCGCGGCGAGGCGCAGAGAATCAGGCGCTGAATGCCCAACTGATGATGATCCACCGCGCCAGGCCAGATGCCGGATCCGCCGCTGCGCACCAGTAAATCGATACCTTCCTCGACGGGGTCGCTGAAGCGGTCAGAGAAGGTGATAGCGGGCTCCAACTGCGGATGCTGTTCCAGAAAGGAAAGGGTCGCGGGCAGTACGTGCAGGCGCCCGTAGCTGACGGGGAGATCGATGCGAATTCGACCCCGTAGCTCGTGGCTCTGACGATGCAGTGCCAGTTCGGCCTCTTCCAGTTGGTTTAGCACGCCGGTACAGGCCCGGTAGAAGGATTCCCCCTCTTCGGTAAGCGCCAGGTGGCGAGTGGTTCGCAGAAACAGCCGTACCTGAAGTCGCTTTTCAAGCCTCGCCACTGCTTTGCTGACCGCCGAGGTGGTCAGATACAGGCGCTGTGCTGCGGCGGTAAAGCTGCCGGATTCGGCGACGCAGACAAAGACATCAATGCCTTTCAGGCGTTCGGACGAGAGCATGGCGCCTCTTATTATTGAAATAAATTCCAGAATATATGGAATATTTACCCGTAATGCGAAACAAATTCCAGTATAGGATCGATCGCCTGATTTTAACCTGTTTTCGGGAGCTTCCTTATGCTGTCCTTTGAAGATGCCGTTCGCCTGCGCCGCTCGCCGCGCGCTTTTTTATCCACGCCGTTGACCGATGCCCAGATCCATGAAGTTCTGCAGGATGCGCAGCATGCGCCGTCTAACTGCAATACTCAGCCCTGGCATGTGCATATCGCTTCCGGCGATACCAAACGCGCGCTGACCGAAGCGATGTTGCGTAACGACGAGCTGGGACAGGCGACGCCTGATTTCAGCTTTGATTATGCCGACTTTTACGGCGACTACTTCACCCGCAGCCAGGATCAGGCGAAGCAGTACTACGAGGTGCTGGGAATCGCCCGGGAAGATAAAGACAGCCGCCATCAGGCGCTGTTGCGTAATTACGCTTTTTTCGGCGCACCTCATGTGGCATTTCTGTTTATGCCGTCGTTTGGCGACAACGTGCGAGTGGCCGGAGATATCGGCATGTACGGACAGAATTTTCTGCTGTCGCTGACCGCCCGGGGCTACGCTGGTATTCCGCAGACCCTGCTGGGATTCCACGCCGATAGCGTGCGAGAAATTCTTGGCGTTTCAGACCAGTATCGTCTGCTGTTCGGTATCTCTTTCGGCTATGAGGATCCCGATGCCCGGGCTAACCAGCTGCGAATGGGGAGGATTCCGGTGGAGCAGAGCGTGGTGTTCCATCGGTAATCGCTTTGAGACTCCTCCGCTGTTCCAGTCGCAAGGCGTTGCGTAGGGTGAAAGCCGGTTAACGGTAGGATAATCTTCTATGAAACGCTATAGCGTGCTGCTGCTGGTGGCGCTGGCTGGAATGAGTTCCGCCAGCGTCCGGGCGGACGATTTGGACAGTATGGTCAACGACGCGATTAATTCGATTGCCGGGGCGCTGAACGGCGCCCGCAACGACGGCGGCTATAACGACGATGATGGACGCTGGCGCGATGATTCAGACCGAGGTTATGACGACGGACGATGGTATGACGATCGGCGACGCCAGCTTGATGAGCAACGACGCCAGCTTGATGAGCAACGGCGCCAGCTTGATGAACAGCAGCGACAGCTGGATGAACGACGCCGCCAGTTAAGTGAAGAGGAGCGGCGACTCAGCGAGACCCGTTGGCGTTAGGGGCGTACCTCCGCCAAATCCAGGCAAATAGTCTGGCCGTCGAACCCGGCTTCAATGCCTTCCGGCAGCGGATTATTCATCATCCAAAGATCGAAGTGGTGGCCGATGTGGGTCAGCACCACTCTCGGCGCTGCTATCTGGCGCTTTAGTTCCATCACCGTGTTGAGATCGCTGTGGTTACGCGGAGTATTGGCCCGTGGTTCGTAAGCGCAGTCAATTACCATCACATCCGGCCGGTTGGCGGCCAGAAACTTCATGCTTTTTTCCGGCAGCCCGGCGGTATCGCACAGCCAGGCCAGGCGGCCATGGGGGCTTTCCAGCAGATAGCCGTATGTGAGTTTTGAATGATTCAGCGGCAGCGGCGTGATTCTCAGCCCCTGAAGCGTAAAAGCGACGAATGGGGTAAGCGTGTGGCTGAAGTCGAGCAGGCCGGGGTGTTTAAACAGATCGTCGCAGCCTGCGGGATCCGGCGGGCCGTAGACCGTAATGCGCTCGCCCACGCCCCAGCGCAGGGGAAACAGCCCCTGAACGTGATCCATATGATAGTGGGTCAGCAGTATCTGGCAGAAACTGCCTGCCGGGTGGCGCTCCATCAGGTCGTGGGAGCCAGCGTCCAGCAGCGTCACGCTGTCGTTAAATTGCACGACACCGCAACAGGGGCCGCGCCGGAAGGCCGGGGCGCGGCGCGCCCGCTGGCAGGCGTCGCACTGGCAGCCGAAGGCGGGTACCTGGCGAGCGTCGCCGGTGCCGCTAAGAACAATCTTCAGGCTCATCGTGTGGCTCCGTAAGCGCTTTGGTAAAGCGCACGTGGCTCGGCTGATACGCTTCTCGCTGATAAAAGCGATGCGCGTCGTGGCGGCCGGTGCTGGTGGAAAGTTCGATCATCTCGGCGCCTTCCCGGCGGGCTTCCTGTTCCGCCCAGGCCAGTAGCTGTTTACCAACTCCCAGGCCCCGAGCCTGGGGCATCACCACCAGTTCCTGGATTTCGGCAATCCAGTTTACGTGATGCAGATGGAACTGCAGGTGCAGCCCCAGCATGGCGATGGGGCGCCCGTTGAGTAGCGCCAGCTGGTAGCGAAAATGGGGATCGAGCAGGTTGGCGGCAAATCCGGCGCGAAAGGCGGCACGGTCGAATTCCCGCTGTTTCAGTTCGCAGATTAATGCATAAACGCTCTGCCAGTCATTCAGGGTGGCGTGGCGCAGTTCAACAGACATTCGGTTTTTCCTCCGGTGGGTGGCGAATCAGCTGAATTAACGCAGTGACTGACTGTAACAGAGAGCCATCATTGTTGAGTATGGCGCAGTGCGGCAGATGTGTTGCAAAATGGCCGGCGCGTCGCAGCCGCTGTTCGATGGCGTCCGACGTCTCCCGGCCCCTGGTCTCCAGCCGGCGGCGCAGAACATCGTTCGATACCTGAAGCATCACCGGCAGTAGCTGGTTGCCGTAGCGTTCCATGGCGTGGGGTAAATGCTGACGGGAGCCGTTGACGATGACGCTCATTCCTGTCGCCAGCCACTGGTCAAGCTCAATCCCTAAGCCGTAACGATAGCCATTTGCCTGCCAGGCAAGCGCGAACAGGCCACCTGCCGCGCGCTGGCTGAATTCGGCGTCGCTCAGGGCGATATGATTTTCGCCGCCGGCGTCCGCCGGGCGGGTGATATAGCGATGAGCCACCAGAAGCTCCGGTATTTGCTGATGGCGCAGGGCCGCCAGCAGGCTGTCCTTTCCTGCGCCGGAAGGGCCGATAAGCCAGATGAGTCGCGTCATCAGAACACCTGCCTCCCCTGGCGCCAGACGTTCCCGATCCGTATCTGGCCGTCAATGCGGTGAGCCAGCACCAGGTCGGCGCGTTTGCCTTCCGCCAGCTCGCCGCGGTCGGTCAGATTAATGGCTCGGGCCGGATTGCGGGTCACCAGGCGAATGGCCTGGGGCAGCCGCCAACCCGAGTCGGGATCGTCGGCGATACGGAAAGCGGCATCCAGCAGGCTGGCGGGATAGTAGTCCGAAGAGAGAATATCCAGCAGCCCGGCCTGCGCCAGGCGATGGGCCGCCACATTGCCGGAATGGGAACCGCCGCGTACGATATTTGGGGCGCCCATCAACACCTGAAGGCCGTGGCGACGCGACGCGCTGGCCGCTTCCAGAGTGGTGGGGAATTCGGCGATTGCGCTACCGAGGCCATGGGATTCCGCCACGTGTTCGGCGGTGGCGTCGTCGTGGCTGGCAAGCGCGATGCCGCGCGCCCGGCAGTCGGCGGCAATGGCCTGACGGTTGGGCTGCGACCAGCGTTCAGCGAGCCGTAACTGCTCTTCTTCATAGCGCGCCATTTCTTCCGCGCTGAGCTGATATTTGCCCTGGTAGTATTCACGATATTTTTCGCGGCTGGCAAACTGACGCTGGCCGGGTGAGTGGTCCATCAGTGAGACCAGCGATACGCCGTCGCGCCCGACCAGTTGCTGAAACAGAGGAAGAGTGGTGTGGTGCGGCAGTTCGCAGCGCAGATGCAGGCGATGGTCGGCGCGATTGACCCCCAGCCGCTGGCTGTGTTCGATAGCGCCTATCATTCTGTCCAGATTCTCCAGCCGGTCGCCGCCGTCGCGCACGTCGCCCAGCGCCACGGCGTCGAGCACCGTGGTAATGCCGCTCGCCACCATCAGCGCGTCGTGGCTACTCATGGCCGAATGGGCGGGCCAGTCCACCTTTGGACGAGGCGTGAAGAATTTGTCCAGATTGTCGGTATGCAGCTCCACCAGTCCCGGTAGCAGCCAGCCGCCGTCGCCGTCCAGGGCTCCGGGCAGGCGGCTGGGAGTATCGGCGAAGCTGCGGATTTTGCCGTCCGCCACTTCCAGCGAACCTGCCACCACTTCATCATCCAGAATCAGGTTTACGTTACTGATAATCATGGCTTTTCTCCAAATCTGGCATGGCGTGGAGGCGATCGGCTACCCGCTGGCGCACCGCACTGTCGTGGAAGATGCCGACGATAGCGGCGCCGCGCGCTCTGGCTTCATCAATCAGGCCGACTACGGCGGCGCTGTTGGCGGCATCCAGCGAGGCGGTGGGCTCATCCAGCAACAGGATAGGGTAATCGACGATAAAACCGCGGGCGATGTTCACCCGCTGCTGCTCGCCGCCGGAAAAAGTGGAAGGCGCCAGCTGCCACAGGCGTTCCGGCACATTCAGGCGCTTTAGCAGGGCAACAGCCCGTTCTTCGCACTGTATTCGGGGAACTCCCAAATCCAGCAGTGGCTGCATCACTACTTCCAGGGCGCTGATGCGCGGAATCACCCGCAGAAACTGGCTGACCCAGCCGATGGTGCGGCGGCGTACCGCCAGTACCTCTCGCGCCGGAGCGCAGGCCAGATCCAGCCAGTCGCCTTCATGGCGGATCCAGATATGTCCGCTATCCGGCAGATAGTTAGCGTACAGCGAGCGCAACAGGGTGGATTTGCCGCTGCCGGAATGGCCGTGCAGTACCACGCATTCACCGGGTTCCACCTCCAGCGAGGCATTGCGCAGCACTGGCAGGCGAGCGCCGTTCTGGTGATGTAATACGAAGGTTTTACTCAGGTTTTCCACCCGGATCGAAGCTTTCATAGCGCCCTCTTAATTTTGCAGTACCGAAGAGACCAGCAACTGGGTATAGGCGTGATGGGGATCGTCCAGTACCCGATCGGTTAACCCACTTTCCACCACCCGGCCCTGTTTCATCACCAGCAGCCGATCCGCCAGCAGTCGCGCCACCCCCAGATCGTGGGTGACGATCACCACCGCCAGGTTCATCTCCACCACCAGGTTGCGCAGAAGATCGAGTAGACGTGCCTGTACCGACACGTCCAGCCCGCCGGTGGGCTCGTCCATAAACACCAGCTGCGGATGAGTCACCAGATTGCGGGCGATTTGCAGACGCTGCTGCATACCGCCGGAAAAGGTGGTTGGCAGGTCGTCGATGCGGGCGGCGGGGATCTCTACCGATTCCAGCCAGCGTTGCGCGGTGGTGCGGATATCGCCGTAGTGGCGCATGTCGGTAGCCATCAGGCGTTCGCCGATGTTTCCGCCCGCCGAAACGCCAGGCCGCAGGCCATCCAGCGGATGCTGGTGCACCACGCCCCATTCGGTGCGTAGCAGGCGGCGGCGTTCGGCTTCGCTCATGGCGTACAGTGACTCGCCCCTGAAGATGACTTCGCCGTGCTGAGGAGGTAGCCGCGCGGAAATGGCCTTCAGCAGCGTGGTTTTGCCGGAGCCGGATTCGCCGACGATACCCAGCACTTCACCGGGCCACAGTTCGAAGGAGACATCGCTGAAGCCTTTGCCTGGCGCATAGAGATGAGTCAGATTATTGACGGAGAGCAGAGGAGTCATGAGCGCGTGGCCTCGCTATTCTGGCGGCAGAAATCGGTATCGGAGCAGACGAACATGCGATTGCCCCGATCGTCCAGCACCACTTCATCCAGGTAGCTGTGGCGCGAACCGCAGATGGCGCAGGGTTCATCCCAGGTCTGTACCTGAAAAGGGTGATCGTCGAAATCCAGGCTTTCCACCCGGGTCCAGGGCGGCACCGCATACAGCCGCTTTTCTCGTCCGGCGCCAAACAACTGCAGCGCCGGCATCCTGTCCATCTTTGGATTATCGAATTTGGGGATCGGCGAGGGATCCATCACGTAGCGATCGTTCACTTTCACCGGATAGGCATAAGTGGTGGCGATGTGGCCGAAGCGGGCGATGTCCTCGTACAGCTTCACCTGCATCACGCCATACTCTTCCAGTGCGTGCATGGTACGGGTTTCGGTTTCGCGAGGCTCGATAAAGCGCAGTGGCTCGGGGATCGGTACCTGATAGACGAGGATCTGATCCTCGTTAAGCGGCACTTCCGGGATCCGATGGCGGGTCTGGATAATTGTGGCTCCGGCGGTGGATTCGGTGGTTTCCACACCGGTCACACGCTTAAAGAAGTTGCGGATCGAAACGGCATTAGTGGTGTCGTCCGCCCCCTGGTCGATGACCTTCAGTATGTCCTCCGGGCCAATCAGGCTGGCGGTCAGTTGAATGCCGCCGGTGCCCCAGCCGTAGGGCATGGGCATTTCGCGCCCGCCGAACGGCACCTGATAGCCGGGGATAGCCACCGCTTTCAGCAGGGCGCGGCGCAGCGTCCGTTTGGTCTGTTCATCGAGATAAGCAAAGTTGTAACCAATCAGTGCATCAGCCATTGTTCGCCTCCCTTGCGCTTTTCAGGCGTTTGAGTAGTTCCAGTTCGGCCTGGAAATCGACGTAGTGAGGCAGCTTCAGGTGCGAGACGAAGCCCGCCGCTTCCACATTGTCGGCGTGGGCCAGCACGAACTCCTCGTCCTGGGCCGGGCCGGTGATTGGCTCGCCGTATTCCGGTGCCTGTAGCGCGCGATCCACCAGCGCCATAGCCATAGCTTTGCGTTCTCCCATGCCGAATGTCAGACCGTAACCGCGGGTAAAGTGCGGTGGTTCCTGTTCTGGCGCCACAAACCCGTTGACCATCTCGCATTCGGTCACCAGCAGTTCGCCGACGCAAATCGGGAAACCCAGCTCTTCCGGTACGATCTCTACCGCGACGTGGCCGCTGCGGATCTCTGCGGCGAAGGGGTGGTTACGACCATAGCCGCGCTGGGTGGAGTAGGCCAGCGCCAGCAGATAGCCTTCATCGCCGCGGGTCAACTGCTGCAGGCGCGATGAACGCGAGCAGGGGTAAACCGGCGGCTGGCGGGTCACGTCGTCGGGCTGCGCGCCGTTGTCTACCTCCGGTTTCGCCAGTCCCTGACGCGCCAGCAGACTAAAGACGTGGGGCATAGGTTCGGGGCTGGCGTCGCTGGCCTCTGGCGTTGGCGTTTTCCCTTCCGCCAGCAGGCTGAAATCCAGCAGGCGGTGGCTGTAATCGTAGGTGGGGCCGAGCATCTGGCCGCCTGGGATATCCTTATAGATGGCGGAAACCCGGCGTTCCGCTCGCATCTGCGCGGTTTCCAGCGGCTGGCTGACGGCGAGGCGTGGCAGGGTGGTGCGATAAGCGCGCAGCAGGAAGATGGCCTCGACGCTGTCGCCGCTCGCCTGCTTCAGGGCCAGCGCCGCCAGTTCGCGATCGGCAATGCCTCCTTCGGTCATCACCCGGTCTACCGCAAGAGCAAGCTGCTGCTCTATCTGTTCCACGCTGAGTTCGGGCAGGCTGCTGTCGCCGCGGCGACGTTCCTGCTGGAGCGCGTGCGCGGCGTCGATGGCCTTTTCGCCCCCTTTAACGGCAACGTACATCAACACACCTCCACATGGGTCGTGCGCGGCAGGGCCAGTAGCCGCTCGCCGCAGGTAATGATCAGGTCGATGCCCATCGGGAACGGCTGTGGGCGTTCGAGCAGCGCCTGCAGCACCGGCTCCGGCAGAACGGGAGCGATCATCCGTTCATCGGCGATGCCCGGCCCGGTCAGGCGCAGCATCAGGCCGCCGCTCAGGGCCGGGAGTTGCAGCACCAGGGTGGCGCTGCGTTCCGGCTGGGCGGCGCTGCCCTGAGCCAGGGCGTTGAGCTGGGCGACGGTGAGGCTGTCGTCGGCGATGGCGAACTGTGCCTGCTGTGGGGCATCGCACAGCGGCGCATTGGTATGAAAGCGCAGATTCTGGCGCACCATGTCGTTGCCCAGTGCATCGCACAGCCATAGCGGCGTATCGTTATCTGCCAGGGTCAGCAGGGTGCTGGTGGTGGCGATATCCAGCGGCGGCCAGCCATGTTTGAGCGCCGTCAGATTGACCACAAGGCCGGGCTCGCTCATGGCTTTCAGCAGGCGACGAAAGCAGTGCTGGGCATCCTGCACCGGCAGGGGAAAGGCGGTGGTTAACGTCATGCATTATCTCCGCGTACCAGGGTAAAGAAGTCGACCCGGCTGGCGGCGACCTTGCGCTGACGCTCGCGCAGGCGGGCGTCGCGGCAGGCTTCCAGCGAGTCGATCAGGGTTTCCATCAGGGTGGCGTGGTGGGCACTTTCCTGAAGCAGGGCATCTACCAGGGCGCAGCGTTCAGCGTGCTCGCGATCGCGGCCCAGCACCCAGCTGTAGCCACAGACACCGCTGCCAAGGCGTATCGCGGCGCGGGTCAGCGTGGCATCACCGACGAACCAGGGATTGCCGCTGCCGCCCATCCGGCCCTGGATCTGCACCAGCCCGGTTTCGGCCTGGCGCAGGACTTCGTAATCCGGATTAAGATTCAGCGCGGCGTAGCGTTCGGCCAGCTCCCGGGGGTGACTGTGGGCCAGTACCGCCATCCAGCGCTGGCGCAGGGGAGTCGCAGTTTGCGGATTCATTCAGTGCTCCATGGTGAATTCGATCATGTCGGCGCGGGTCAGGCTGACGGAGTATTCCGCCACGTTTTGCCCGCCTTCGTGGTGGTTTAGGGTTCGTACACAAAGCAGCGGCGCCTGATTGGGAATCTCCAGCATCCGGCTCTCTTTGGCCTGGGCCCGGCGGGCGCTGATACGCGTCTGGCTTCGGGTCAGGCGGATGTCGAGGCGCGTTTCCAGCCAGTCGTGCAGCGAACCGCTGGTGAATTCGCGCAGGCTGGGCCACCAGGCGAGCTCAGCGAAGTAGTGGTCGATCAGGCACAGTGCTATGCCATTGACCCGGCGCAGGGTGCGCAGGTGGATAATGTCGCGCCCTTCGCTGACGCCCAGGGCGTCGGCCACCTGCCCGGAGGCCGGGCGCAACACGGAAAGCAGGCGTTCGCTGGTCGGGTGACTGCCCTGGTCGAGCAGGTTCTGACTGAAGCGCGCCCGGGCGTTCAGGGGATAGTCGAACGGGCGCATCAGCACCAGAATGCCGACGCCCTGACGGCGTTGCACCCAGCCGCGTTCCACCAGTTGATCTACGGCGCGGCGCAGGGTGTGGCGATTTACGCCGAAACGGGTCGCCAGCTGCTGTTCGGCGGGCAGCCAGTCGCCGCAGCGGTAGTGGCTTAACTCCTGCTCCAGCCGGGCTGCTATCTCCTGATAGCGGGTGGGGTAAGTGGTCGGATGTCTGGACAGGTTCATCGCGCAGGCTCCTTTCGGGTCAGATAAACTGCTTGCGCAGCCGCTGCGACAGAAAGTCGAGCAGGCTAACGGTGACGATAACGACAATCATCAGAGCGCAGGTTTGGGGGAACTGAAAGCCGCGGATGGCTTCCCACAGGGTGACGCCGATACCGCCCGCGCCCACCATGCCGACCACCGTGGCGGAGCGGACGTTGGACTCGAAGCGATACAGGGAATAGGAGATCAGCAGCGGCATCACCTGGGGCAGTACGCCGTAGAGGATCTCCTCCAGCTTGTTAGCGCCGGTGGCGCGGATCCCTTCCACCGGGCCGGGATCGATGGCCTCCACCGCTTCGGAAAGCAGCTTGGAGAGCACGCCGGTAGTGTGGATAAACAGCGCCAGCACCCCGGCGAACGGGCCAAGACCCACGGCGACGACAAACAGCATGGCGAACACCATTTCGTTAATGGCGCGACAGGCGTCCATCAGGCGGCGTACCGGCTGGTAAATCCACCAGGGGGCAATGTTTTCGGCGCTCATCAGGCCGAGGGGGATGGAAAGCACCACTGCCAGCGCCGTGCCCCACACCGCGATTTGCAGCGTTACCAGCATCTCTTCAAGGTAGAGCGGCCACTGGCTGAAGTCAGGCGGGAAGAAGTCGGCGGCAAAGGTCGCCATATTGCCGCCGTCCTGTATCAGGGCCAGTGGCGCCATTTCGGCACCCTGCCAGGAGGCGGCCAGAATCGCCAGCACCAGGCCCCAGCCGATAAGCGAAAAGGCGCTGCGTTTGGGGGGCTTCAGGGGCATGCTTTGACTGTGCATTATGGCCTCCCGTTACTGGGCGCTTGCAGTTTCATGCGGCGCTGGGGCCACCTGGCTTTCCAGCGCGTCGAGCCGCTTCTGGAGCGCCTCCAGCTTGCTGGTGCGTTCGGAGTCGCTGAGTTCCTTGTTGTTCTTCACGCTCTGCACCTCTTTAAACAGCGTGAGCTGGCGGATGGGCAGCAGTTGCTGGTCGCCGGAGGCGCGGAACGGCGCCCAACCCAGCCCTTTCAGCACCTGCTGCTGTTCCGGGGTTTTGCCGTAGCTCAGGAAGAAGTCGCGCAGTTTATTTTTGGTGCCATCGGGCAGGTTCTTGCGCCAGACGATAGGATCTCCTGGGATCAGTGGCGACTTCCAGATCACCCGCAGCTGTTTGAATTTTTCCGGCGCGGTGACTTTCAGGCGATCGAGGTTTTCAGTGTTATTGGTCGCCACGTCTACCTGGCCGTTGGCCACCGCCAGCGCGTTGGTTTCATGGTTGGCATTTACCGTGCGCTTAAAGTCGCTGGCCGCGGCGTGGTGTTTGGCGAACACGTAGTAACCGGGGACCAGGAAACCGGAGGTGGAATTGGGATCGCCATTGCCGAAGGTCAGTGATTGACGCTGTGCCAGCAGTTGATCCAGGTTGTGGATAGGGCTTTTCTGGTTGACGATCAGTACGCTCCAGTAGCCTGGCGAACCATCGGCGGCCACCGTTTGGGCGAACACCTGGCCGCCTGCGCGATCTACTGCCTCCATGGCCGACAGGTTGCCGTACCAGGCGAGATCCACCTTGTTAAAGCGCATGCCCTGGATGATGCCCGCGTAATCCGGCGCGAAGAAGGCGTTCACCTTCACGCCCAGCTGCTTTTCCATATCCTTCAGAAAGGGCAGCCATTGGGATTTCAGATTCTGCTGGGATTCGGTAGAGATAATGCCGAAGTTCAGCGCATTGGGTTCATCGGCCCGGGCCGGCATCAGCAGGCTGGTCACGCTGAACAGGCTGGTGAAGGCGAGGGCGGTGACCATTTTGTTATTCATAGCTTTTCCTTCCTGTAGCGCTCAGGCCGCAGCCGCATTGGGTTCAATGCGCTCGATGCTGCGGTAGAGGTGGTCGATGTGTTCATGGCTAAAAGTCTGGCTGGCGCCGTCGTAGAAGGTGTGTCCCTGACGCAGTGCGATGATGCGGCGGCAGTAGCGCAGGGCGTATTCCACCTGATGCAGCGTGACGACTACGGTGATCCCTTCCTTGCGATTGATGTCGTGCAGGATTTCCATCACGATGCGCGCCGATTCCGGATCCAGCGAGGCGATCGGCTCGTCAGCCAGAATCACCTGCGGCTTCTGCATCAGCGCCCGCGCGATGGCGACGCGTTGCTGCTGTCCGCCGGAAAGGGTGGAGACTCGCTGCTGAGCGAAGTGCGCCATGCCGACGCGGGTCAGCGCCTGAAGCGCCTGTTGCCTCTGTTCGGCGCTAAACCAGCGGCAGCAGGTGCGCCAGAAGGGGGTCGAGCCCAGCGCGCCGATCAGCACGTTGTCCATTACCGACAGGCGATTGACCAGGTTGAACTGCTGGAAGATGTAGCCGGTTCCGGCGCGGCTGCGGCGGATATCGCTGGCAAGGTGGCCTGAACGCTGTACCGTGCGGCCGTGGAGCTCAATATGAGAATGGCTCTGTTTATCGCCGGTAATCAGGCCGCTCAGATGACGCAGCAGGGTGGATTTACCAGAACCGGACGGCCCGAGCAGGGCGACCATTTCGCCCCGGTTAATGGTCAGGCTGATGTTGTGCAGCGCCTGGTTCTGGTTGAAGGTTTTGCGTAGGTTCTTGACGCGGATAATCGTTTGCATATTCCGGCCTCCTTGAAATTTGCCTCATGGTGCCGGGGAAAAATGACGGTTTGGTTAAGCGTGTGTTTCTGTCTGATGAATAATCGAAGACGGTTGGATGACGGAGGGATGCTGCCGCAACGGTGGTCTGCCCGATACCGGATTTTTGAATTAGTTCAGCCCGCAAGCAGGCGGGCTGATGACTGAAGATAATTGGTGCTTATTCCGTCGGTTTGGCGATATTCACCATCCAGTGAATACCGAAGCGATCGGTGACCATGCCAAACCCGAAGGCCCAGAAGGTCTCCTGCCAGGGCATGGTGATATGTCCGCCCGCCGCCAGATTTTGAAACCAGCGTTTGCCCTCTTCCACATCGCTGGTCATCAGATTCAGGGCATAGCCGTGGTGGGGAATATTGTCGGCGGCGCCGTCACTAATCATAATTTCGCATCCGGCGATGCGCAGGCTGGCGTGCAGGATATCGTCCGGCGCCATTTTTACCGTCGCGGCGCAGCCTTCCTGCTGTTCGCCACTTTCTCGCGGCGGCATCTCGGCAAAGGTCATGCTGTAGAGAATTTCGGCGCCCAGCGCCTTTTGATAGAAGGTAATCGCTTCCCGACACGAGCCGGAAAAGGTGATATAGGGTATCAGTGCCATGGTGGACACCTCTGCGTAACGGAGACAGAGAAAGTCTGGCAGGTGGCGCAGCGCTAAGCCAGGCGGCAGATGCGCCTGGCGGATGGAAATTAGCTCTTCTTCACAAATTCGGATTTAAGCTTCATCGGGCCAAAACCGTCAATTTTGCAATCGATGTTGTGATCGCCTTCCACCAGGCGGATATTTTTCACTTTTGTGCCAATCTTCAGTGGAGTGGAGCTGCCTTTAACTTTTAAGTCTTTGATTACAGTAACACTATCACCATCGGACAGTAGATTGCCGTTTGCATCCTTTACGACCAGTTCATCACTTTCGCCAGTGGGTTGGGAATCGTTCCACTCCCAGGCGCATTCCGGGCAGATGTACATACCGTTATCTTCATAGGTGTATTCAGAGTGGCACCTGGGGCAGTTTGGCAGTGACATGCTTTGTCCTCGCTATCAGCATGAATAATGAGAAAAAATGGCAACTCAGCGTAAAAAATGGTGCTGACGGCCAAAAGTGGCACAAGTATAGCGCAATTACCTGGTGTTGTCGGGGTTTTTAGTCGCTCAGGAAAATGCAGCGCGATCCAGAAAACGTATGCGAACGATGATCTTCCCGGTTTATATTTAAAATCAAAAAACTGTCCGGCCGGCGATGATGATTATTCTTTTCATAGGTTTCAGCTATTGTTTTTAATTTTTTAATTTCTTCTGTTTCTTTTTAGAACAATTTAAACTCGCGCCGATCCAGGAGTTTTCCTGGCTTAATCTGTCGCGCTGACGATGAACGGAATATCCTGGATCATGCTTATCCCCTGAATATGATAGCAATCTTTTTTAGCGTCCGGACGCTGTGCTGTGCTGTGCTGTGCTGTGCTGTGCTGTGCCTGAGCGTGACCGTATTTGAACATGCAAATAGCGGTAAGGCTATTTGCCATTCTAAAAAAACAGAATGTTAAATTATGGGATGTGAATTAGCATTCAGGTAATAAAAGTTAATGAAGTTGTCTGGTATAGCAAGTTATTTTCCAATAATTGAGTTCAGAAATAACAGCGTGTTATTAAAAATAAATAATGCCAGGTTCAATATTGGTGCCACGCTGATCTTTTGCCTGATCTTTATGGTGCTGGTAAATATTTCATGGCGCCATCAGGGCGATATTTCCGATATTGCCGCGCAGGCGATAGCGAAAGACATCGCCGAGGACTTTAACCGCAACGAGAATTTTTCGGATGCGGTGTCAGTGCTGCTGTTGCGTGGTGCCTTTCACGGCACCCGGGGCGAGGAGGCATACGATGAGCACGATGAGACGTCCGGACTGTATGGGGTTAATCTGGATGGGCATTCATTCGGTAACTACGTTCTGGAAGGATCGCTGCAGTCGCTGGGGCCGGTGACAAAGAGAGCCTGGCGGGTGGCGCGCGCCATTGATGAGGCGTATCGCCTGGAACAGAGTGCATCATCTTATTCCAATAAATATCCCCGCTACTTTATCTCTGCCCAGGGAGATTACATTTATTTTCCTGGCCAGCAGAGCCTGGAAAAATATCGCTTTCGTCAGGAAGTGGCCGGGCGTTATGGCATGCTGCGCGTTGAACATTCCGGCGGCTTTCTGTTCCAGAAATTGCAGGATGCGTCACGGGCGATTACCGGCCATATCGATCGGATACAGCAGTATCTGAATGGTGAGCGCTCCATCATGAGCGTCCAGCATGTGGTTTACGACCAATCTTCCCGGGAAACGGAAGATGACGTCATCGGAATAATGTGCTTTGACTATAGTCTGTCCGACGTCAGGGAGATGATTGCCCGAGCGATGGGTTCAGACCTGGTGGAACGCTATCTGAACGTCAGCATTATCGATCACCATGGAACCATGATCCCGGTTAACGGCAGCGTGGCCCATACGGATTACAGCGACGCTTCGATTAACGGCGAATACCAGGTGCGGGTGTCGGTCAATCATTTGCATTATTTCTTTTCGCACGACGGCTCCGTGGATACCTCTATCGGGCTGCTGTTGGTTATCGGGTTTATCGTGATGAACCTGCTGCACCATCGGCGGGTGCAAATAGAGACATCAGCCAAATACAGCGACGTGCTTACCGGGTTGCATAACCGGGCTTTTCTGGATGCCTGGAAGAAAAAGCCGGAGGAAAATTACGTACTGGTGGTGATGGACTGCAACGACTTTAAGCGGATTAACGATAGCTGGGGGCACCTGTGCGGCGACAGAGCGTTGCAGCACGTGGGCCGTTGCATCAGCCGTAATATTCGCGCCTGGGGCGACCATGCGGCGCGGCTGGGTGGTGATGAGTTCGTTATTCTTTTTGCCACCAATAATCTCCCCGGCGTACGCGAGAAGATGGCGCGGATGGCCCGGGATATCGAGATCTTTGAGCCCGGCGTTGCACTTTCGGTGAGCTATGGTCTGGCCGCGTTAGGCCCGGGAATCACTTTTGAGGCGGCGCTGGATAAGGCAGATTCGCAGATGTATCTGTTCAAGCGCCAGACCCGGGGACTGAATGATGAAGCTTAAAGCGTATTCCGGCAAAGCGCTGCGTCTGCTGGCGCTGACGCTGGTCAACATCATTGCGATATACTTTTTGCGCGCAATTTCGCCCACCGTTTTTGTCGACGGTTGGCAAATTTATATGCTGTATCTGCCTTACTCCTGGGTGGTTACCCAGATCCTGCTGTTGGGAGAGTTGTCGCTGTTGCCGCTGACTCTGGCTTATACCGCCAGCAGCTGGTATCAGTACGACGCCGTATCGCCTTTCATCGCCATACTGCTGTCGCTCTGTATCCTGCTACCGCCAGCGATGACGGTGATGTTGCTCCACTGGCGGCTGGGAAGGCGCTGGAATGCGGGATTCCTGCGTTTTAATACCATTAAACGGGTTTTCCTGTTCTGCTTTATCTGCCCGTTGATGAGCCGGGCGCTGATGTGCCTGAGTGGTATGATTTTTCGGATCCCCGCATCGCTGGTGCCCTATTTCTATGTTAAAGGGGTAGCCTTTAACCTGGTTAGCTATCAGCACCTGGTGCTGGCGCTGGTAGTGATGAATGCTTTTTTTTATCGCCTGCAACGTCTTCTGTTTAGCGATGGCCGTCGCTTTATGGTGGGCCGGATATGGAGTGGCGGATGCCAGCCGCTGGTCAGCAGTAAACGGGACGTGCGTTGGGCCGTGCTGTGTCTGGTCAGTATTTTGCTGATCTGGCAGGCGGAAGTCTCCGGGGCATTCGTCGGGTATTTGATGCCCTTTGTTTTTTTGCTCTTTATTTATGGCGTTTTGCATCAGAATCCGCGCCTGACCGAGCTGCTGTGGAGTATCGCCATTTACGTCATAATGGCTTCTAACCAGCTCTTCTTTTCGGCGTACCGGGATGACAGCGTGCTGGCCAGCTTAATGTCGATGATCATCGTGTTCGCCATCGCGCTTCACTACCTTGCGGTGAATCGCTGCAAGTACGAACAGCAGATGCATCAGACCCGGCTCTATTCTCTTATCGATCCGCTGACCCGGCTGCCGAATATGCGCGCTCTGGAAAACAGCGTGGAAGCCGCGGGGAATGCCTGTATCTGCCGGATTGCGTTTTCGAATATCGCCGTCTTCGAAAAGTATTACGGTACCGCTGTGGTCACCTGGGTGAAGGGGATTCTGTCGCGCAGTATCTACGACGAGTTTGGCTGCGGCACTCAGGTGTATGACATCACGGGTAACCAGCTTATCTGCATGGTAAGCGGCGAGCGAGAAGCCAGAATCAATGAACTCTATGCTCTTATCACCAGTCTGAATATTTTGTGGAAGGGTGATAAGCTGGATATCGATTATCGGCTCTCCTGGGGACATATTGACGATCGGACGCCGTTGATTCCCTTTGTGGAACGGCTCGCCTGGTTTTCCGAAGCCAACAAAGTGGTGAAAGCGCCCCATTGCATCAACGGTAGTATGCGCAATCTGGACGATGAGATGGCCCGATCCATCGAGATGATTAAGAGCGTAAAAGCCGCCATTGAGAACCGGGATATTGAAATCTATGCTCAGCCGATCACCAGCCGCGAGGGGGTGGTGTATTGCGAACTGCTGTCGCGCCTGCGCATTGGCGGACAGATTATTATGCCAGATGTATTTTTACCGGTGATTCGCGAATTCGACTATGCCTGCGAATTTGACACCGCGGTGTTTGAAAAGAGCATGTCGATGCTGAACGATCACGCCGGGGATGCGGTTTCTATCAACATTATGCCGGCCACGCTGTTCCATGAGGGTATCGCGTTACGCTTTATCAGTCTGATGGAACGTTATGGCGTCAGCGCCGAACGGGTGATTCTGGAAATTACCGAAGAGCAGGGCATTCTCGTTTCGGAAAACGCCATGAATAATATCGCCAGACTGGCGGAGTACGGTGTGAAGATCGCTATTGATGATTTTGGCACCGGGCAGTCCAACTATGAGCGTATGCGCAATATTACCGCTCAGATCCTGAAAATTGACGGCGTTTTCGTGAAAGATATTCTGGCCAACAAGATCGATCAGATGATAGTCGAGTCTATCTGTAGAATTGCCCGGGCCAGGGATATGACCGTGGTGGCTGAGTATGTAGAAAGCGAAGAGCAGCAGCGTTTGCTGTTTGAGCTGGGCGTCGATCACTGCCAGGGGTTCTACATCGGCAAGCCCTATAACTACAGTCATTAAAGCGCATCTCCCCCTTACTCCTCGTCCCGCCCTTTCCTCAAAGGGGGTTGGGGGACGGACGGCGCTTACCTGAAGACCCGTGACAGGGCCCTGGTTAAGAGCCAGTGCAGACTGATGCCGGCTCTGGTTGTTTACCTGACACAATAATTTGCGGTTATCTCCCCGGCGCCAGCGTTTGCGGCGCTTCGGCAAAGTCGGTATATTTTTTTGCCATATGGCGGCGAGCCTGGGGCGAGAGGCGTTGATCGAAGTGAAAGGAGAGAGTGTGTCATTACGCGTTATGCTGGCGTGGTGTTTACCCGTCGCGCTGCTGCTGACTGCTACCGTCGGGCAGGCGAAGCCGCAGCTAAAGCCGTTGGGGCCCAATATCGCCGATACCGGTTCCGAATGGTACCGCTTTCGCAGTACCACTTTCGATTCCGCTGACGGCCAGCGCCACTATCGGGTATGGCTGGGGATTCCTAAAACGGCGGCGCCCGCCGCTGGTTATCCGGTGCTCTATATGCTCGATGGCAACGCGGCCATGGCGCGGCTTGATGATTCATTGCTGCGACGTATGAGTGCTGTACATCCACCGGTGCTGGTAGCTGTGGGATACCAGACGCCGTTGCCCTTCGATGTTTCTTCCAGGGCATGGGACTACACGCCCGATCCCGGCAGTGATTCAGCGCCGCGCATACACGGCCATCAAGGAGGTCACAGTAAGGCGTTCCGCCAGCTCCTGATGTCGACGATAGTTCCCTGGGCGGAAAAGCAGACTGCGGTCAATCACCAGCAGCGTAGCCTGTGGGGCCACTCTTTCGGTGGATTGTTTGTACTGGATACCCTGTATCAGGCGCCGGAAGATTTCCGCCATTACTATGCCGCCAGTCCGTCGCTGGGCTGGGGCGGCGGCATGATGCTGAATCAGGCTAAGCAGCTTTCGGGAAAGGCATTCGATTCCCGAACGCTGTGGTTGATGGAAGGGAATGGCAATAGCGATCGCCCGGAGCTGCGCGGTGAAGGCGGGCAGGACAGGAACGCCGGGCTGGCGCAAATTCTTTCCGAAAAAGGGGTAAAGGCGAGCTATAAACGCTATCCCGGTTTGAGCCACGGCGCCATGTTCGGCTCGTCGCTTATCGATACGCTGCTGCACGTATCTGGCGCGGAATAGAGGATATGGCCGCCGCTGGCGCGGCAGCCTGAGGTTTTACTGGGCCTGTGCGTCCTGCACTTTCTCTTCCGCTTTCCAGATGCGATATTTCACCTGAGCGTCTTTTGGCGCGTAGATCACCAGCGGCAGCTTGCTGTTATAGCGCTGCAGGGCATTGTCGCCCAGGTGTGCGGTGACGAACGCCTGCTTTTTGGTACTGTCCGGGCAGGCCATCATGGTGGAGATTGGGCCGGTCAGCTTATCGATGACCAGATAGTCATAGCCCCAACCAGAGAGCGTTTTCGTCTCCAGTTTGCCGCCCAGACCTCGGGTGTTGCAGTCTACTTCCATGGTCTTACCGATCATCAGCTCGACTTTGTAGTCATGCTCGTTTTCCTGCTTCGGCAGCCAGATAACCTGGCGAGTCATCCCCTTTTCCGCCTTCGGGTATGGTGCCACTTTCTCCAGCGGTTGCTTACTGGGGTCTTGCTGCTGTGCGTTATCCGCCGCCAGCGCACTACCTGAAGCCAGCGCCATCAGGCCGGTGAGCAGTAAAGTCGCTTTGTTCATAACTCCCTCATTCAGTGTGGCAATAATTGCTAACAGACTATTTTATTATTCTGGTTTTTTCCACAACAAAACATAAATACTCTGAATATTTATCTAATACTGGAACAATATATTTAAAAGGCGGAGCGTGCAAAAAGGAAAAAACTGGCCACCGCAAGCGGTGCCGATGGCCGGTAAAGATATAAGGTAATCTTAATGTGAGTGGCTGATGCGCTCTTCGGTATCACGACCGGCCAGGAAGCCGTAGAAGATATAACCGATCATGGTGATGATGGTACCGCCGAATACCGCTTCGACACCGCAGGCATAGACACCGTAGATACTGTAGACCACGGCCGCGGTGCCCATTGCGGAAGCGGCATAGTATTGCTTCTGAGTGACGTGGTTTTTACGCAACATCACCTGCAGGCCGGTCATGGACAGAACATAGGGCACCATATTGATAAAGACCGCCAGGTTCAGCAGGATGTTGAATTGCTTAAGCAGGTTGGGGGAGATGGTCATGGTGGCCAGCAGTAGCTCCAGCGCCAGCATAATCAGCATCCCGGCGATGGGAGCGTCATCTTTACTGACTTTGCTGAAGATGGCCGGAAACAGGTGATCATCCGCCGCAGCTTTAGATACCTGAGCGTTGGTGAACTGCCAGCCCAGCAGAGAACCGATACAGGCGATAACGGCAAGAGCGGTTACGACCTGGCCCACCATCGGATTAAACATCATGGAGAAGACCAGCCCGAAAGGCGCATCGGATGTGGCCAGCACCTCATTCGGGATAATGCCCTGAATTACAGAGGTAGAGGCAATGTAAACCACGGCGGCGAAACCGGTACCGAACAGGCAGGCCAGCGGCACGTTTTTCTCCGGGTTTTCTACCGTATCGGAGTTGGCGCCAGCCGATTCTACGCCCAGGAAGGCCCAGAGTGTCAGAGAGATACCAGAAGAGATTGCGCTGCCGGTGGACATATGATGGGGGTTCCAGGCGGCTTTAAAGATTGAGGGATCGAACCAGAACCAGCCGAGTACCGAAAGACCGGCAACCGGAATAATAATCCCCCAAACGGTGATACCGGAGATACGACCGGTAATCTTTGGCCCCTTGAAGTTAGCGACCATTGTAACTACCAGAATTGCGACTACGGCAGCAAAGGTATGCATCGGCGTGGTTTTGATCCACGGGAAGAAGGGGGCCAGATAACCCGCGGCGGAAACGGCGATGGCCACGCAACTAATGACCAGGCAAACATAGTAGGTATAAGAGGCGATGAAGAAGGATGATTTGCCGTGAGCCTCTGCGGCATAGGCAGACATGCCGCCAGCGCGCTTACAGTAGGCGCCGCACTTGGCGAAGGTGTAGGCGATACACATGGCGCCCAGTACGGTGATAACCCATGACAGCACGGAAATCGCGCCAGTTTCGGCCAGACTGGCGGGTAACATAATTATTCCCGAACCCATCATATTAACAGCGACTAAAATGGTCAGGTCAACGACTCCCATTTTCTTCGAATTCGTGGCCATATCTGTTCTCCTGCTTATTGTTTTCAGAAGGCGAGAGGAATTACCTCTGAATAAATTTAAATTCACATGCGGCTAATAAATATTATTATCCGGGTAAGGGGTTCCAGTTTTAAATTGGATAAGTAATCTCTCGTTTGTTGAGTAATTATACTTATCTCCTGGATTAATATTCTGCGGCGCAAAACTTGTGTGCCTGCATGTTATTTAATCTGATGAGAAAGTCAAATTTGTGATTGTGTGGTGAGTGAGTCTTAAGCTCCATTTTAATATCTTTTTTAAAACAAATAGATAGTCCATTTTTTGACAGTGGCTTATGAAGCTGGATGGTTGATATTTTCTTTAAAAAACATTGTGTTATGCTATTTGTGCTACTTGTTTTATCCTGGCTATAGAGCGAATTTTTTTTGGCATATTAATTCCGCATTGTCTTTTTTATGCGGATAAAAATTCATTGGTTGATAATGGTTATCTTATCTTTTTATTTTTGGTTTTTTTTGGGGTGGTAAATATTTTTATTTTGCTTTATCTTCGCTTTCCAGACAGAACGCTTTTATGATGACTTAAATATAATTCGATGTTTATCCTGACGGGACGGGTTATTTGGCCTGAGAGCCAGCGTCCGGTGTTATGGCAATGCGAAAAATAATAAACATGAGTTAGCCCAATATAGATATAATATCGTCACGAGGTCTCTATGTGTGATAAGAACTATTTAGTCGTTGCGGGGGGCGCCATCAGCCGCCATGCCAAACCGCTTACACCACTCGAAGAAACGATCGATCAGATTGTTACGTCGCTGACCAATAAAGGCGAGCACGTAAAATTTACCCCAACTTATGACGAAGCGGAGACCTACGTTACCTCAACCGCTTCTATCGACTGCATTATGGTGGAGTGGCTCCCCCAGCAGGAGCAAAACGTCCTGTCTCTGCTGCGCCATCTGCGGGTACGACATGAAAAAGCGCCCGTTTTTTTGCTGATCAACTCTCATCAGGATAACCGCTCGGTTACGCCGGAGGTGATGAGTGAAGTGACGGAAACTTTCCTGGTGCTGGATGACACCACCGATTTTATCGTGGGCCGCCTGCAGGCCGCCGTCGCCCGCTATGAAAAAACCATCATGCCGCCGTTGATGGCGGCGATGATGGAGTATGCCAAAGAGAAAGAATACTCCTGGTCAGCGCCGGGCCATCAGGGGGGGATCGGCTTTTGCAAAACGCCGGTCGGTCGTAAATTTTTTGATTTTTACGGCGAGAATATCTTCCGTACCGATATGGGGATTGAACGCGCCAGTCTGGGGTCGATGCTGGACCACACCGGCGCTTTCGGCGAAAGCGAGAAGTACATCGCCCGGGTCTTCGGCGCCGATCGCTCTTATTCGCTGGTGGTTGGGACTTCTGGCGCCAATCGTACCATTATGCAGGCCTGTTGTTCTGATGAAGATATCGCTATCTGCGACCGTAACAGTCATAAGTCTATTGAACAGGGACTGATGCTGACCGGGGTTCGTCCGGTATATATGACCCCGACTCGTAACGCATACGGCATTATCGGGCCGATCCCGAAAAAACAGATGACCCGTGAGGCTATCTCCCGCCAGATCGAAGAGAGCCGCTTCGCCCGCGAAGCAAAAAACCCGCGCCCGGCTTATAGTGTTGTCACCAACTGTACTTATGACGGTCTGATCTACAACGGCGATACGGTGCAGGCGCTACTGGGCGACAGCTGCGATCGTATCCACTTCGATGAAGCCTGGTTCGGGTATTCGCGCTTTAACCCCATCTATAAAGGATTCCACGCGATGCGCGGCGATAAGTCCGGGCATAGCGCTGACCAGCCGACGCTGTTTGCGACTCACTCGACCCATAAGCTGCTGAATGCGCTGTCGCAGGCCTCATATATTCATATTCGCGAAGGGCGCGGTAATATTAAACCGGCGCAGTTCAGCCAGGCGTATATGATGCATGCCACCACTTCGCCGCTGTACTCTATTGCCGCTTCTAATGACGTGGCTGCCGCGATGATGGACGGTAAGCAGGGGGTTAACCTGACCACGGAAGTGATTGAAGAGGCTGTGGAATTCCGCCAGGCGGTGGCCCGTGCTCATCATGACGCGGAGAAAAACCACGACTGGTTCTTTAAACCCTGGAATGCGGAAGTGGTGACTGACCCTGCTACCGGCGAGCGCTATGACTTCGCCGATGCGCCGCTCTCTCTGTTGACCACGGAACAGGCATGCTGGAAGCTGCGTCCGGAAGACAGCTGGCATGGTTTCAGTAATCTGGATGAAGACTGGGTGATGCTGGATCCGGTTAAAGTCAGCCTGCTGACGCCGGGCCTGAATGGCGACGGCTCGCTCCAGGATAATGGGGTACCGGCTGCGCTGGTCACCGCGTATCTTTCGAGCCTGGGCATTGTGCCGACCCGTACCACCGACTTCCAGGTGATGTTCCTGTTTTCTATGGGCGTAACCAAAGGTAAATGGGTCACGCTGATGAACAGCCTGATGGCCTTTAAGCGCCATTATGATGCCGATGCGCTACTGGAAGAGGTTCTGCCGTCGCTGGTTGAGAGTGCACCGGACGTGTATCGCGGTATGACCATGCAGCAACTGGGCGATCGCATGATGGATTTCCTGAAGCGGCATAATCCCAGCGAGCAGTTGAATAAAGCCTACTCGACGCTACCGCAGATCGATATGTTGCCACGCGAGGCCTACACCCAGCTGGTTAAGGATAATGTAGAACTGGTGTCCATTCAGGCGCTGGCGGGTCGCACTGCGGCAAATTCCGTTATCCCTTATCCGCCGGGAATTCCGATGCTGATGTCCGGTGAAAACTTCGGCGACGAAGATAGCCCGCAGATAGCCTATCTGAAAGCGTTGCAGGCATGGGATGACACCTTCCCCGGCTTTGAACATGAAACCGAAGGGGCGGAAAAAGAAGAGGGTATCTACCACGTGATGTGCGTTAAATAACCCGAAATGGGGTTGCGGCCGCCGTCCGTAACCCCATTTTTTTTGCTGCTGATACCGGTAACGACAGAGAGATGGTAGCGTAAAAATCCATAAATATGACATATTGCGGCATATATATTCGCTTTTATCAATAAATGATTAACGTGTTACTGAAATATTTTAATTACACACATAACTTTTTTTCATGCACATATCGCATTCAGAAACAAAATAGCGGTCATTTTCAGGGCCGCTAAGCGTACCCGATCAAGGATCTTCTCTTTTTGTGCCGAAAAATGTATATGGGAGGTTAAATAAAATAGCGTTATTTGTTCCGGAATGAAATGCCGTCATTGGGGTGTTTAATGCCTCTCTTGTTTGTTAATTATTACAGGGCATAATACCAGGATTAGTCTTAAACCACTTTCTAAGTATCTTAGCGAGGTCAACGGAGTATGAGAGATAGAACAGATAAACAGGAGTTAGAAAAAATATTTCGCCAGATGCTCAAGGAAGAAAGCTTTGGTTCTCAGTCCGAAATAGTTGAGTATCTTAAAAATAAAGGCTTTATCCATATTAATCAGTCCAGGGTTTCACGCATGCTGGCGAATTTCGGTGCTGTGCGTACCCGTAATGCCAAAATGGAGATGGTGTATTGCCTGCCCGTTGAATTAGGCGTACCAACGACGGATGCTACCTTAAAAAGTTCTATTCTGGATATCGCCGCCAATGATACCGTAGTCGTAACTCATACCATGCCCGGCGCTGCACCGCTTATCGCCCGGCTTCTCGACTCCTGCGGAAAGGCGAAAGGAATCCTGGGAACGGTGGCGGGTGACGATACAATTTTTATTGCCCCCATTGCTGGAACCACTCCCCAGCAGCTTTATCATTCGGTTCTCGATATCCTTAGCACTAAATAAAATTGCTGGCGTTTAATTAAATATTAACAGTATTTAAGAAATTCCGGGTTGTGTTTTCATGCTGCTTGTTTTTGGCAGGAGGAATCGTATCTATGGATATCAAAAATATCCTGAGTAAGAAACTGGAATCGGCATTTCAGGCGTTATGTTTTAGTGGGGTACATAAGGTTTTTGTACGTGCTTCTGCTCGCCCTCAGTTTGGTGACTATCAGGTTGATAGTATTATGGGGGTAGCAAAACAGAATGCTAAAACCCCCATGGAGATGGCAAAAGCACTGGCTGACTATATTGAAAATCAGACCAGCGATGATGGCGTAATTGAAAAACTGAAAGTTGTCGCGCCAGGGTTTATTAATATTTTCCTTAATACAGACTGGCTGGCGAATCGTTTGAACGTGGCTCTGGCGGACGAGCGACTGGGCGTGGATTCTGTGGCGCCACAGACCATAGTGGTGGACTACTCGTCGCCAAACGTGGCAAAAGAGATGCACGTCGGACATTTGCGGTCGACCATTATTGGCGACGCTTCAGTACGTACCCTGACTTTTCTGGGCCATAAGGTGATTCGCGCGAATCATATCGGCGACTGGGGCACCCAGTTTGGTATGTTGATCGCTTTCCTTGAGCAGGCCGAAAGCCGCGATGATATCTCTCTTTCCGATCTCGAAAGCTTCTACCGGGCGGCGAAAAAGCGCTATGACGAGGATGATGAGTTCGCCCGTCGCGCCCGGCAGTATGTGGTTCGCCTGCAGCAGGGGGATGAATGGTGCCGCAGGATGTGGCGCAGGCTGGTCGAGATCTCCATGACGCAGAATCAGCGTAACTACGATCGTCTGAATGTCACTCTGAAGCCGCAGCATATTATGGGAGAAAGCCTGTATAACGATATGCTGCCCGGCATCGTGGACGATCTTCTCAAGCGTGGTATCGCCAGCGAAAGCGACGGCGCCGTGGTGGTCTATCTGGATGACTTCCGCAATAAAGAAGGCGAACCGATGGGGGTTATCGTACGTAAAAGTGATGGCGGCTATCTCTATACCACTACCGATATCGCTTGTGCGAAGTATCGCTACGAACATTTCCATGCCGATCGCATGATCTACTACATCGACGCCCGCCAACATCAGCACCTGATGATGGCCTGGGAGATTGTCCGTAAGGCGGGCTATGTGCCGGCATCGGTCAGTCTGGAGCACCATATGTTCGGCATGATGCTGGATAAACAGGGCCGACCCTTTAAGACCCGCGAAGGCGGCACGGTGAAGCTTTCCGAGCTGCTGGACGAGGCGGTGGTTCGCGCCCGTAAACTGGTGGCGGAAAAGTCGCCGCAGTTGCCAGAGGCGGAGCTGGATTCGCTGGCGGAAATTATCGGCATTGGCGCGGTGAAATATGCGGATCTCTCTAAGAATCGCACTACCGATTACGTCTTTGACTGGGACAGTATGCTGTCGTTTGAGGGCAATACTGCGCCCTATATTCAGTACGCCTGCGCGCGTATCGCTTCGGTGTTCCGGCGGGCGGAACTGTCGGTGGATAGGCTTGAAGGCGAGATTTTCCTGAAGACTGACAGAGAGCGGATGCTGGCGATACGTCTGTTACAGTTTGAAGAGACGCTAAAGGTTGTTGCCCGGGACGGGACGCCGCATGTGATGTGCGCATACCTCTACGATCTGGCCGGACTGTTTTCGCGCTTCTACACTGACTGCCCGATACTGAACAACGACTCGCCGGTATTGCGGGCCAGCCGTCTGAAACTGGTGGCGCTCACGGAACGAACGCTAAGACAGGGGCTGGAAACCTTAGGGATTCAGACTGTCGAACGCATGTAATCAAAAACCTCTGGAATACAAGGCGCCCCGTTTTCGGCGGCGCCTTTTTATTTATGATCTCCGGCCCCCAGCCGTTGCAGGCAGGCGATAAGCTCCTGCTGGCTGATATTGATGTGTTCCACTACCCGACCATAGAGCATGGCGGTGGGGACGGAGCGTCCGTCCAGTTCGCACTGAGTGTTATGCAACACCCACAGCACGATGCGTTCGGTTTGCGTCAGGCCATCGCGCACATCTGGGATATCGTGTGATGGTATATTCATACTTTCAGTATGTTTGTTCTCTGAAAAGTGTGAAAGATGAATCCGGGCATGTTCTGGCAGAGATCACTGCTCGCATACGCTGTTTACGTGATATCGTTGTTCTGCGTCGATGATTCTGGCCATATTCGCAAGGGCCGGAAAGTCACTATAGCGATAGAAACGCGTCGGCACCGGGAGCTGTTTCATGAATTTACCCGGCCATAGCCGCAGCTCACCAATATGTGCCAGCGATACGCCATCCAGCATTTCGGGCAGCATCAGCGATTGTGGCGGAGCGCTTTCCCCCGGTGGCAGCGTCGGCAAGCGCTGGCTTCCCGTATTGTAATCCCGTCTTAACACCAGAAACTTTTGCGGAACCCGGCAGTGACTGTTCCACCACAGGCCGTCAATGCGATCGAAATGCTTCCGCGTTTGTGCGGCAGGTTGCGCATCAAGCTGAAGTAACGCATCCGTCAGCGCTGTGTTCATCGCGGTGTTGTATTCCCCGACTGAAGTGGCATGGCCAGTCAGAATCAGGTTGGCCGCAATTCGCGCTCCGAGCAGGTTAGAGTAGAGATCCTCCGGCGAAAAGGCGGAAACGGCCTCTGAAAATCCGCTGACCGATTCATAGCCATACCACTGCGCCACTTCATGCCAGGCCGCGACCTGGTATGCCAGACGCGCGGCCAGCCAGGCGGCGAGCGTATAACGGCTGGCGGGTTGAGAAGGCGGGGAGAAGGCGAACAGTCGAATCTCGCGCCGGGCTAGCTCTTCACCCAGCGTCAGTTTAACGTTCTGACCCAGCCGCGGTTGGATCTGGCTAAACAACCAGAACGTCATATCCGCGGTATCGCGGACGTGCGCAATATCGATAAAACCGCCGCGCCGGGTATAGAGAATGCCATTATTTTCGCTACCCAGTCCTGATAGATTCAGCAGTGCGGCGAAGGCGCTGTCGTTATAGCGATGCCTGCCGATGTTATCAGCCTCCACTACATTGTTGAGTCTATAGAACGGCAACGGAATTCCGAAGGCGATAGCCTTCAGGTTATATCCGAAGGCGCAGCAGGGGCGTAATCCGTCAGGTCGGGGAAGCGGGGACGTCACTGGCCAGGCCCGGCTCGCCTGCTGGCGCGGCGGATTACTGAAGTCCGTTGGAATGGGAATACGGGCGATGGCAAACGCACTAAACAGCGCAAAGCAGAGCGTTAAAACTCGAACGATCAAAACGCTTCTCCCACCTGAAAATAGAAGCCGCTACTGCCTTTGCCGACCCCAAAGTCGAGCCTGACGTTCATACGCGGTTTAAATTCAAAGCGATAACCCACCCCGGCAGAAGGCAGCCAGCGCGTTTTGCCCAACTGGCTGAACCGCGCAGACATGGTACCGCCGCCGATCCAGCCGACAATGCCGTGACGCCAGTTGAGTTTATGGCGCAGCTCCAGCTGGCTGCTGACGACATTGCGGTCATGGTAGCGGCCTTCGTAATAGCCACGCATGCGGTGATTGCCGCCCAGCAGCGGCAGCATATTCCACGGGATGTCTCCCTGGGTAAAGTGGCCGTCCACCTCCCAGGCCAGAGTATTGCGCTGATCCAGGGGGTGATACAGGCTATAGCGGCTCTCATATTCATTAAAGCGGGTGTCGCTGCCCAGAGCGGGCGTATAGCGGGTGTAACGTATAAACAGGGCCTGGCCCCGGCGTGGATTAGGGACGAAGTCTCGGGAATCGTAGTTCAGGCTGGCGCTGAATCCAGAACTGGTAATTGAAGCGCCGTCTGGCTCTTTCAGCAGCGGTCCGGTGCGGGCATCGTCAATCCGCCCGGCATGTAGCGTAGCGAATGACCAGCCAATCCCCACCCAGGTATCCGGCGCGATGCGCCGATAAAGGTCCGGGCGAATGCTGAAAGCCTGTGCCGTATATTTTTGTTTGTGGCTGTCGCGTGCTCCAGCCTGGAAACCGCGGCCCCAGTAATAGGTCGGGGTGTTATCCAGCGCGCCATCAAGAAAAACTCGCCAGCGATCGTTGGCGAAAAAAGCATAGTTTTTCATGCTCAGCCCCAGGGCGCCGGTAGAACTGACATAGCCGCTTAGCGAGAGCGTCGAGTTTTGCGTCGCTGGGCCGCTGTCGTCGGGGCGGTACAGGCCAACCACTGCTGCACCAATGCCCAGCCCCAGTTCCGGGGTATAAAAAGGGCCGGGCATAACCCCCCAGTCGATGCCTTTGCTGGCGTCGAATTTCCCGTCTGCGCCCAGTCGGTTAAGCCAGGCGTCCATGCGTTTTCGGGAAGGCAGCAAGCTATCGGCATGGGCGGTCTGATGGAAGATCAGACAGCATAATGTGGCGGCCAGGCAATGCCGGAGCATTAGAAGCGGAACTCTCCAGACATAAAGAAGCTGTTGCGTTCAGCGAAACCGACTTCGGTGGTGATATTAAAATTACGGGTTAGTTCATAGCTGGCGCCGACCAGTACGTTCCAGGGGGATTCAAGGTGTTGCTTAACGTCAAAGCGTCCGTTGCCTTTCTGGTCCGCCATCTGCATCAGAGATTGCAGGTTGCCGGGCATGTGGAGATCGCTCAGCTTGCCTTTAAACTCCTGCTGGACATTCTGGTACATGCTGCCGACCCAGACGTTAAGATGGCTTTCGCCCAGATGCAGGGCCTGAACCGGCGGTAATGTAAAGCGATAGCCGACGCGTGGCGAAAGAGTGAAGGCATCGATACTGCCGTCCAGAATGTCAAAGCGGGTCTGGGTGTAGTTCATATCCAGCAGACCGAACCAGTTATCGTATCCACCGGCGAACACGGTTCCCACGCCGAAAGTATCGCCTTTAAACTTCAGTTTAAAATCTAAATTTTGCAGGTCGCCAGATTTATTCATACCGTGAATAACACCGGCGATCATTTTGTTAATCAGGCCGTTCTGGGAAGAGGGGTTGGAATCAACGGAAACTTTGGATAATGAACTGCCGCGGGTTTTACCGACAATGCCATAAATATTCATAAACGGCAGTATCCAGGCATCCAGCTTAATTGTGCGGGTAGTGCTGCGCTGGCGAGTTTTCGCGACATTGATGTCGAATAGGTTGGACGGCAGGTTGATATTACCGATCCCCAATCCAGAGAAGTGAATGCTGTCGACGTCAATATTCTGACGAATATTCATGTAGTTAAAATTGATCCCAAACGGCTCCGGCAGATCGTATCCCCGGGCCCGGGCTTCGTCCCCTAATAGCGGAAGAAAAGAGCCGGAGGAGACAGCAGCGCTATTCTGGTTGGGCTGTGCCGCAGCGGGCGTGGTTTCTGCGTGAGCCAGAGAACAAAATGTTGCGGCACCAAGCAGCGAAATAAGCATGCGCTTTTTCATTGTTGTCGTAAATATTTATAAGGGGTTATGAATTTCGGAATATATAAAATTTTGCAGTTTTTATGTTATCTAAAGGTGCGCTTTAGGCGTGTTCTTTCTTTATTTTGTGAGATAGATATAAATCGCAAAGAAGCTTTTTAGGCTTGAACGAATAAGTAACGATATATTTATGTTAGTATCGTGTTTTCTTGCTCTTATGAATAATGTCATTAGGCTGTCATGAGATAAACCGGCAACATTCGCGTTTCTACACTGACTGTCCGGTACTGAACAGCGAATCTCTGACGCTGCGCGTCAGTTGCCTGAATAGGGTAGCGCTCACTGAGCGTACGCGGCGGCAGGAACTGGAAATTATAGGGATTCAGGCCGTCGAGTGGATGTAACCAATAATATCTGAACCATAAGGCGCCCCGTTTTCGGCGGCGCCTTTTTACTTATGATCTCCGGCCCCCAGCCGTTGCAGGCAGGCGATAAGCTCCTGCTGGCTGATATTGATGTGTTCCACTACCCGACCATAGAGCATGGCGGTGGGGACGGAGCGTCCGTCCAGTTCGCGCTGAGTGTTATGCAACACCCACAGCACGATGCGTTCGGTTTGCGTCAGGCCGTCGCGCACATCTGGGATATCGCGTAGGGATCGGGTCATACCGGCTCCTCTGTTTGCAGAGGAGCAGTATGCGCGCCATTCGCGTATCGGGAAAGGGTTAGCTTTATATTCCGAGCGGCGCTTCTGCCGGAATAAAGCTGTTAATGACCCGTACGTAGTGTTTACGTTGCGCTTCGGTGAACTCGCCGTTTGACGCCAGAGTGAAGACCAGCAGCTTGCGCGAGTCGGGATTCTGCTGTGGATGGTGAGGCAGGGTGATAATTGAGGAGATCTGTTTCACCCATTTTCCGTCTTCAAGAAACTTATTGGCGGTTTGCAGCACCGGCAGTCTGGAGGGGCCAATCTCATGCTTCAGGTTTTTGCCTTCGACTTCAAAGCCGGGCACAAAGCGCTTCATATTCTCCCATTGCTTTTCACAAAAGTCGTCTACGGTTTGTTCTGGCTCCAGCGTCGCACGGTTAACCATAATATTATACTGATTAGCGCCTTCATCGAAGTAGCGAAGAATATTGATGCTTTGATCGTTTTGCGGATCAAGCGTCATAAAAGTGCCTTCGTTAATAGGATAAGTCACGAGTTTATTACTCATACCTGCGTCTCTCTTAATAGTTATTGCCTTGATGTAGATAGCGGGATTATTTCGACGCGGCGGTTTTGCGCACGTCCTTCCCTGGTATTGTTACTGGCGAGGGGGCTGCTGTTACCTGCTCCCTTCACAATAAAGCGATTAGCCGGTAAGCCGGTATGGGCCACCAGCCATTTCTGGATGGTGCGGGCGCGTTCGATGGAAAGCGTCATATTGATCTCTGACGATCCGGTGTTATCCGAATGCCCGATAATCAGAAAGATTTGCCCCGGGGTACGGGTGATTTCCGGGACGATCTCTGTCAGTTTTTTTTCGCTGCCGGGTATCAGCGTGCTGCTGCCTTTTTCGAACATCGGCATAGCACCGGACAGCGTGAAAGATTTCAGGTTGTCTTCTGAGGATGTGTTACCTATTACATCCTGCGTATTTAAATGAGCGTACAGATAGAGCAATCCGCCTGCCAGTGCAGCCAGTGCCAACAGCAATGCAGCTATTTTGGGCCAGCGGCGGCGTGGAGATTCAGGTGTTTCTGGAAGCGGCACTTTGGCGATGGGGGTTGCATCAGCGACGGATGCCAGCCGAATTTTCGGTAGTGGTGGCATATCAAGGGTGGAGGAGAGCCCCGGCAGAATACCGTAGCGCTCGGCAAGCCAGCGGGACCAACTGCCGTGGCGCGTGAATCCCTGCCCATAGTCGGCCAGAGTCACGCTGGTCAGGCAGAGTGGAGATGCGTCAAACAGTTCCTGTAGCGCTTGTTCCGCCCGACTTTCCGATAACCAGCTTAAAAGAGTGTGGCCCAGGGCGCGACGCTGGAGGTCATAAATATCCCCCCCATCGTCGCGGACGCGCAGTTCATCGCTCAGAATCGATAGCTGCACTTCCAGCGTCGTCGTACTTCGGGACTGCGTTGTTAGCGTTCCTGTCCATACGGCTCGATCCGGATCGTGCGGGCTGCGTTGCAAGCTAAGTCGCGTGTAAAGCCCCACCATGCAGGGCAGGCGGCGCTGCAGCGTCTGGGAAGCCAGGTCACGCTGCCATTGCTTAATGTGTTCGACCAGTACCTGGTTACGTTCGAAGCCATCGGCCAGCAGCGGGAAAAAAGTCAGTATATCTGGCGTTTCCGGATGTGACTCCAGATGAGCCAGTCGTGCGGCAAGGGTTGCCGGATCCGCTGCCAGCGCCCAGGTTACGGCGCTGTCGCCATCCATTATCAGATCGGACTGATTAAACCATTTACCGGCAAATGGACCGATGATAAATACCAGCGCTCGCTGGGACGTCTTCGGCGGCGTGGGCTGATTATCCGGGGGCTTAGGACGAAGAGGATGAGCGGCGCGCAGTGCGGACAGCGTTTCGTTATGCCCTTCAATCTGGCCCAGTGCGGCCATCATGGTACGTGCAAAGGAGTCCAGGGATTTGCCATGAGTCGTTATCAGTGCGCTGAGCTGTTCGGAAAGCGGTGTACTATGCTCTGGCGCTTCGTCGCCGTAGAAATGGTGGGTCAGCGCATGGCGTTGCCACACGGTAGACTTGTTCTGCTGGTAGAGCTCAATACGCTTGTCAAGATAGCTACACAGCAGGCGGCACAGAGCCATCCGCTGTTCTGGGGGGGAATTTTCGGCAATCAGCGCGTTGTTAAACTGCTCCAGCAGCGTGATGAGCCGGCGCTGGAAGTCCGATAACGATGGAATCACTCCATCCAAAGAGAGCAGAGTATCGATTCCCATTAGTTGGTTAAAGAAAGTTGCGCTTTTCACCAGGCTTGCTCCGTCACCGCGCCCCAGCCGGTACTGTCTGACCAGGGGCAGATACGCACTACGCTGGGTTTTTCCATCGTGTTGGTTTTGAATTTAACGGTGAGGGAGACTTCATCGTTATCGCTGTCGGCACAGAGTCTGGCCAGCTCGGTGGAATCCAACATCTTTTTATACATCAGCGTATTACGTTGTGTGTAGACGCTGACGCACAGGCTTTCTGTATGTGGATTAGCACACAGGCTTTTTTCCATCGACACCTGTTTACTGTTATAAATAAACTGTCGGCTCAGCCAGTGCGCGTCATCGTCAGGCGGCGCGGCAAAGTAAGCGCAATAGTCTGGATCGATGACTTCTGGTAGCACTGTACCCTGACGCAGGCAGATCCCCGCCCGATATTCGAACTGGCGCAGCGTACGTATATTGCCCAGTCCATAGGGGGCCAGAGTCTTCGCATCTGTTTCCTCCAACCCCAGCAGCGTTCTCACCCGCTCTTTCGCCACCCGATCCCATTCCCACCATGCTTTATCCACCAGTCCTTCTTCTTTGGCCTGGTTATCGTGATCGCCCCAGACCTTGGGACAGCTCTTGCGTTGGTAGTAGTGCCACAGCAACAGCCGGTGGGGATGGAAAATGTCATAGCCGTGGGTAAAAGCACGTACCGCCATAGCTATCTCTTCTCCGGCGAAAAAGATTTGCGGATCGTTAGGGATAGTTTTCACAAAGTCGCCGCCAGCAAAGATAAAGCCACCGGCCAGATAACTACCGGGAATTGGCGCGGAAGCGGTAAAGGGTCGTGAACTTAACATCGGCAGACCTTCCTGACTGAATTCCCGGAAGGTCAGGCGACTGATGTAGGTCTGTTTACTGGCTTCTTCATCATCTCCCGGAGTATATGGAGGCGGGTAGGTGGTCAGAATTGGATGCGCCGTTATTTTTTGCAGCTGTTGGTGCATTGCCACCATTTCACGATCCCAGTTGCTAATAAACCGGCAGTGGGAGTCGATTTGCAGGAAGAAGCGTTCATTTTCGTACAGCGTTTCCGCCAGATGACGCGCCCAGCAGGCGCCGCGACTGGTGTAATAGTGCACGCTAATGACATCAATTCGCGCCTGTCGGTAGCTATAGCTATAGATGACGCGGTTGTTTACGGTTCGAGTGCCCTCTGGCGTTAGTCCGGCCTGGCTGAACAGGCTCAAATCTTCGTTATCCTGCCAGCATATGGCGATATGCAGGTATTCAGGCCGGGCGGCATGGCACAGCATATCCCGCAGCGTTGGGATTAGCTCCGGATCGCGGTAACTGGCCATACTGACAAAAATAGTGGGGGCGTTATCCATCATTCCCTGATCCATTACAAACATCGGGTTTACTGAATGTCGAAAATGACTTCCGCTTTGGCTGTGAGCTTGCCGCCAGCAGGTGTGGCTTGAGCTCCCGGGACAAGCGTGGCCAGCCAGCGGTATTCCGCAGGCGCGCGACTTGTGACGCTGGCTTTGGAATCGGAGTTAGTTCCATCGACCTTCATCGTCTGCCCGGCTGCGTTAGTTATTCTTATCCCCAGCCGATCCATGTTGCCGTTGGCATCCCTGGCGCGGATATAGGTGCCATCGGCGGCTGGTGTCGTCGTAGTGATTGATGCCGCAGAGGAATATGAGCCGTAATCAGTTTTACAGACAATATTAAAATTCAGGGGGCGAACAACGCCGGACTTTAATAGCGTGGGCGTCACATCGTTAAAGTCGATAGTTTTGGCGCCATCTGGGGTACAGGTCGGGGTACTAACAATTTTAATTTCGCCAATCGCCAGCTTCATGGCATACGTAGCCGGGTTGGCGTTCAATACGTAGTTATAGGCAATGTCGTTTGGCGGTAGTACCGTATCACCGTTGGGGTTGGTTAATTGCAGGCTATCAGCCGTCTTATAGAACTCGATACGAAAGAATGATCCTACCGGCCAGTTAAACCCAACTGAGGCTGGTATCGACCCGCGTGACGGATAGTGACCGAATGCGGAACCGTTACTCCAGAGCAGCTTAATGCCGATTCCCGGAACCTGGGTGGGATAGAGTTCAGTGGCGGTATCCTGAGTACCGAGATTAAGAGGCAGTTTGCCATATTCAGAACCATCTGCGCAGTGATTGTACATGATCATCTGGGTTAGCGCCGGGCTGTCATAGCGAGCGATGGGCGTGGAGGTATCAGCCGGTGCATCGGCCTGCACCTGGATCGTTTGCGAGCCAATGCGCAGGATGGTGGGCTGCCCGTATCTGGGATCCAGGGTACAAACCGCCATAGCGACCGGTGTTAGCAGGAAAGCAGCGATCAGTGTCGTGAGAATCCTTACCATAAGTTACTCCTTATCCTGATTCAGGATAGCGATGATTTCGGGGGGATACATTTGTATCAGGTCAGTGAAGTTCTTACCGATGCTTGCTTCGGCGTATTTCAGTACGGGTATTAGAGGGCTACCGGGTTCGCTCATCGCGAACCAACTGCGGATCTCCTGGAGTCGGTGCAGCGCCTCGGCGCGGTTTTCTATACCGCGGCGTGGTGCTGAAGATATTGGGGTGGTCACAGGTGCGTGTACTGCCGGGGCACCTTCGGTAATTGGGGGCTCGTCGCGGACTTGAGCAACAGGAGCCTGATCTTGTACTTCCTCTTCCTGGTGAGTCGGTGTTGTGGAGGCTGTTGTACCGAATTCGCTGGCGAACAGGCGTAGAATGTCGTCGAGAACGCTGAGTTCCGGTACCTCCGCACCTTCAGGAGCGGCCAGTGCCGTTTTGATTTCTTGCAGAAAATGGCGCGCCTGAATCAGCGGGCTAATTTCATCGCGTGCGTTAAGGTGCCAGTCGTGAATCAGGGCGTTGACGGTGGCTTCTGCCAGCGCGCCCTCTTCTCTGGGAACCGCATGGGCTCGTTCGAACTCTTTAACGGTAATTTGCAAACCGGAAGCTTTCGGCAGAGGCTGATTACGCAGATCGGCCAACAGACCTCTGGCGTCTTCCAGTTCGGCAAATGCGTTGGCGCGCAGCATTGGCGCGAACTCGCCTTCATCCATGAGCTGTGGATGGAGATCGTCTGGCCAGGTAATCAGTAAGGCGTGTAGCGCTTCAAGCCCTTCGGTCAGTGCTTTCAATCCTACCTTGCGTAAGCGGCAGCGCATCAGAATGATAACCAGCCTGACGTCTTTACTCTTCTGCAGCAGGGCCTGGCATTCACGTTCGGTTTCTGCCCAGTTCACGGGTTCCGCGGCTTCGGTGAAATTGCCGTATTCCACATCCAGCTTCGGCTGCAGGCGAGCCTGGAGCATCAGGAACGCCGGATCGTAGTCCAGGTTCTCTCCGCAGGGGGCTTCACCCGCCAGTGGCTGTATCAGGGATTGATAATAGTCTGAACAATTCAGTCCGTGAGTTCCGTTCATACGCGTTGCATATCTCTCTGTAATAATGATGAATCGATGGAAGAGGAGTGCTGATACATTTCAGGTTCAAAGCTCATGCCATAGACCGGCACGTCGTGCCGTTCGCGTTCGAGCCACGTGGCGTAGCCCAACTGGTGACTGCCATCCAGGGAAGATATGGGAACCTGATCCGGTGCCAGCACCAACTGCACATCCCAGGCATATTCGAAACCGATAAAGCTGCGTACCAGTTCCCGAAGTACCGGCATATCGGCGCCCCAGGGGCTGAATTGCATATATTGATTCAGCGTCAGGGGACCCATCACCAGTTTGAATTTGTGTTGACGGTCGAGCACTGTATTGCCAAGGATGGCTCCATCCCCCAGCAGGGTGGCGCCGCGATCGTCGCCAAGCGCGGTTTGATCGCCAGGCTCCAGGAAGATCCACTGCAACTCAAACTCTTCCATACGGATCGATACCTGGAAATAGTGCTGCATGGCGCCAAGCAGTCCATCCGGATTTCGGGCTTCGCGGATCAGGTGGGCAGCGGTGGCCAGACGAGCGTGCACTGGCAGCGGCGCAGGATCTAACTCGATGGGATCGAGCCCCACCAGGCTGCCGACGTAAAATGAAAAACGTTCGTCGTCCTTACGATCCAGCGTTGCGGTATCCTGGGATAGATACCAGGCGCGATAAAACAGAGACAGTGCCCGGTGGTGGAAGATATCCACAAAGTCGTTCAGCGAGCGATCGTGCTGGGCATTGCGTGAATAGGCCAGTTCAGACAGATTCAGGGGCATTGCGCCCTGAGCGCCCCAGATTCCCAGGCTGTATAACTGAATGTTTACTTTGTCGTCCAGCCAGTTGATTCGGGAGATCTCGCGGGGGGCAAAGGTGGTGCTGGCATCCTGCCCCAACCGGAAGCGTTCCTGGCTGGGGAGGGTGGCCGTTCCCGGTGCAGGCAGGGAAGGAGTGCGTGCCGCAATGGCACGCATAATACTGATGAATCCCGCTTCCCAGGGGAGTTCAGGATTGAACCACTGTGCCAGCCCTTCAGGGCTCGCAGCGTCACAGGGGGCGATAATACTGCTCATAACGCGCCTCGTTTACCCGGGCGTGCCTTCCAGCGCCCAACCAAACCGCGCTGCATGGAGTGCAGTTCGGTTTCGGTGAAAATATTGATGGCCGCATGGCGGGACAGGAAGTTCTCCATAATCAGGCCGAACAGATAAGGGCTGACGCCTGAAAAACCTTCTTCATCCACGGTCAGGCTACAACGTACGCCGCGGCCATATACCAGCAGCCCGTCACCGTTAAGGCGACGGACGACCGGCTCTGTTTTACACCCGACCAGGCTGTCGATCTGTGCAATGGACTCCAGATCTGCCGCAGTGGTAAACAGGCGCAGCATGTTACGCAGCGACTCGCCCCCCTGAGCGTGGGCCATTTCTGACAGCGGTAAATAGTTAAAGCTCAGCAGGCGGATGAGGCGCCATGCGGCTTCCCCCACCGCGAACGGCGGGCGCGGGGCGCTGGGTGAACTGACGAAGCGGACGCCGTGCACAGGCACCGAGTCGGACATCGTGAGATCGAAACTGCCGGAGCTTATCAGCAGACGTGGCAAATCGCGGTTAGTGACCATCGCATCGACCAGCAGATAGCGGATATGCTCGCTGTACGGAGCCTCCTGCTGATCGACCAGCGAGATAAATATTTCGGTGCCGCTGTATGGCGTGCGGGTATCGTACTTGCGCACGCTATTCTCTTTGGCCCGGAGTTCACGTCGCACCGAGAAATAGCGGCCAAAGTTTCCGGTATCGCTGTGGCGGGTCTGGTAGAGGGGGTTAAAGGTTAGCTCTTCGCTGGTTTCCGCCTGTAGCCCCATGACCTTATTGACTGAGAAAACTTCATAGTCGAGAGGTCGGCTGCGATCGGGGACGATATGGAAATTATTCAGCGCACGATTAACTTCAATGCGATCTACTCTTCTGGGGAACAGATTAATTACCGGCGTACAGAACAATAAGAAGCGCGAAGCGTTAAGATGTGGAACCAAATCCTGTGGTAATTTTTCCAGCAGAATAATTATCTCGACCTGGTTCGTGTTGTTTTTTTCCAGAGCCGCAGCAAGTTGGGTCAGCGAGAAAAAGTAAAATCGCTCGCGGCAGCAGATATATTCCTGGAACAGCGTATGACCGTGGAACATATTCCATTGTAAGGGAAGCAGGCTTTGATCCGGCGCCAGTCCTTCGAATTTTAGCGGTTGTTTGCTGACCACGTGATACTGGGCGGTATCGCGATCGCCAGAGCGGATAACTGTCGCAACGTGGCTGCCATGCAATAGCTCAAAGGTATGGGAGACAACCCGTTCATCGCCCTGAATATAAAAAGGTAGCTGATCCAGTCCCTTAAGTTCAGAGAATACCAACTCCCCCTGAAGCTGGAGCTTAAGGCGTAGCGCCCCCTTCAGCCGGTTATGGTGAATGTGGTAATCCGTCAGATTCGGAATATCGGGCGGAACCGATGTCAGTCGGGCTTCCACAATCTCTAACGGCCAGAGAGTCACTTCCTGATTATTGCGGAATTCGCAGCGACTCATTTCTCCTGGCAGAATGCGGCTATAGAAGGCACTACGCTTCGGAATGGTATAACCATGGGTCAGATCGCCTTCGCTCAGATTGGGGCGAAGTTGTACTACCCCCATCGACGGTGTCGGTGAGTTGTAATTAGGATATGTAATATCCAGTAATCGCTGAGTAAATTTAGGAAACTCGGCGTCCAGTTTTATTTGCGTTCTGGCGGACAGAAAGCAAAAAGCTTCGATTAAGCGCTCGACATAAGGATCGGCGACTTCAATGCCGTGCATACCCAGGCGACCAGCAATCTTGGGGTGACGATCGGCGAATTCGCGCGCCATCTCCCTGATGAAGGTCAGCTCTTGGTTGTAGTAATCAAGAAAATTATGTTCCACGTGTAACCCTGTTATTTGTAGTATGTGGGCCAGCGTTTCACAGCCAGAAGATATTTTCTGGCGTGTCCGGTAATGTTCTTCTGGAAGATATGTTCACACTTTCTTTGTGTTGCGATTTTAAAAGTAAAAATAAAATTTACGACGTGCACGGTGGCTATGTTAACTAATTTAAGAATGGGTTTCGGGCCGTATTCTTAAAAGGGAGGAGGGGGCGTCTGGAGTGTTTTTATTTTTGGCGTTGTTCATTACTATTTTCTGGCAATAACAGTTTCCCTGTCCATGAAGTGGGCGGCTGTAGCTCCAGACTTTCGATGGTGCTAAAGGTTTTAACTTTTATGACATAAAAAATTAATTAAAACAGGGTGTGTTTTATTGTGGCTATAACACGGAAGAATCTATTTGGTAAGCTGAATACGACGCTGTTTAAAAACATAGAAAGCGCGACTACGTTGTGTAAATTACGCGGTAACCCCTATGTTGAACTGGTGCACTGGTTAACTCAGTTGTATCAGCAGGAGAATACTGACCTGCGGCATATTATTCGCTATTTTGAAGTAGATGCGGAAACGCTGGAGCGTGATTTAGCTCAGGCATTAACGCGGCTTCCTTCAGGTGCCAGCGCTATTTCGGATTTTTCCTATCATATTGAACTGGCGATTGAACGTGCATGGGTGTTCGCCAGTCTTGAATGCCATAACAGTTGTATCCGCAGCGGCCATTTATTAATGGCGTTGCTGACTACCATGGAATTACGTCGGGCGCTTTTTGCAATTTCCGGAGCGTTTGAAAAGATTTCGCTGGAAAATTTAAGTAAAGATCTTGGTTATATTATTCGGGAATCCGAAGAGCAAGACGATATTGCCAGCGATAACAGCGTGGCGGGAGGCGCTGGCGTTCCCGGCGAAGCCAGTAATGCGCTCGGCGAGTCTCGTGGCGGCGGACTGGCTCAGTATTCCACCGATCTGACAGCACTAGCGCGAGAAGGCAAGATCGATCCGGTGCTGGGGCGCGATAAAGAGATCAATACCATGGTGGATATTCTGTTGCGCCGCCGCCAGAACAATCCGCTGCTTACCGGCGAAGCCGGTGTGGGTAAAACGGCTGTTGTCGAAGGACTGGCGCTGGCTATCGCCGCAGGTGAAGTTCCACCTTCATTGTCGAATGTCAGACTGTTGACGCTTGATGTGGTGGCATTGTCTGCCGGTGCCAGCATGAAAGGGGAATTCGAGGCACGCTTAAAAGCCGTGTTGGAAGAGGCGGTTAATTCTGCTGAACCCGTCATTCTGTTTATCGATGAGGTACACACGCTGGTGGGGGCTGGTGGCAATGCCGGTACTGGCGATGCTGCGAATCTGATGAAACCGATGCTGGCGCGTGGGCAACTGCGCACTATTGGTGCCACGACCTGGAGCGAATTTAAGCGGCATATTGAAAAAGATCCCGCTCTGACTCGACGTTTTCAGGTTCTCCAGGTGGAAGAGCCTTCGGAAGATGTGGCGATCTCGATGTTGCGCGGACTATTGCCGGTTCTGGAGCGTCATCACGGGGTATGGATCATGGATGAAGCATTGCGTGCGGCCGTACGCCTCTCTCATCGCTATATCCCGGCTCGCCAGCTGCCAGATAAGGCAATCAGCCTGTTGGATACCGCCTGCGCCCGGGTTGCTGTGGCGCAGCATTCGCCGCCAACTGAACTGCAGATGCTCAAATTTCGTAGTCAGTCAGCTCAAACGGAACTGTCATTGCTGGAAAAGGCGGTTCATTTTGGTAAAGAAGACGGCGAGCGACTGGCGGGTATTCAGAGCACGATTAGCGAATATGCCGGTGAAGCGGAGCGGCTGGATCAGCGCTGGATGCAGGAGTGCGAACTGGTTGCCGGCATTAATGAAATCCGCCAGCAATTGCTGAATGCGACAGCGGGTGAAGAGGTTCAGGAGCCGGAAACGGTGGCGAAGCTGCAGGAGCGTCTGAACGAGCTGGAATGCTCGTTAAGTGAGATCCGCCATGAGCAGCCGTTGGTGCAGGCCGAGGTAAATGCCAGCGTGGTTGCAGCCATCGTAGCCAGTTGGACTGGTATTCCAGTTGGCCAGGTGTTGAAAGATGACGTCAGTGCGGTGATGGAGCTTCCCCAGAGACTGGCGGAGCGAGTAATTGGCCAGGAATATGCGCTGACCTGCCTGAGTGAGAGCATTCAGACTGCTCGTGCTGGTCTGGCCGATCCACAAAAGCCGTTCGGCGTCTTTATGCTGGCGGGGCCGTCTGGCGTGGGGAAAACTGAAACCGCGCTGGCGATTGCCAGTCAGCTATATGGTGGTGAGCAAAACTTAATCACGATTAACATGAGTGAGTATCAGGAAGCGCATACCGTTTCGTCGCTAAAGGGATCGCCGCCAGGGTATGTCGGCTATGGCGAAGGCGGCGTTCTGACTGAAGCTGTACGTCGTAAACCCTATAGCGTTGTGTTGCTGGATGAAGTGGAAAAGGCGCATCCGGATGTTCATGAGCTGTTTTTCCAGGTTTTTGATAAAGGCTCGATGGAAGATGGGGAAGGGCGACAGATTGACTTCCGTAATACGATTATTTTGCTGACCAGTAATGTTGGTAGCGAAATATTAAGTAGTGCCTGTGCCGATCCGGACACTATGCCAGAAACAGAGAGTCTGTTGGCGCTATTACAGCCGGAATTACTAAAAGTTTTCCCGGCAGCATTTTTAGGTAGGGTAAGCGTTATCCCTTATCTACCGTTAGAGCGTGAGTCTCTTCAGCATATAGTCAGGATTCATCTTGATCGTATTGTGGCAAGGGCTCGGGAGCATCATGATATATCGCTGAAATACAGCGATGCACTGGTTCAACATGTCGTTGATCGGTGTCCGGTAGCGGAAACCGGCGCCAGGATGCTTATTCGCTTTATAGAAAAAAATATTTTACCGAAGATCGGCAGTGCTGTTTTAAATATGGATAGAGCGACGGTCAAAGATAGCTCGGAAATGCATATTACGGTTCAGGAAGAAACAGGTGTTGAAATTGTGGTTTAAATGGAGGGCCTGCCAACGAAATAGTCAACAAGGAAATTAGTTGTTGTAAATAAACGACATGTATGTCGTTGTCTTTTATCGTAATACTAAAATAGGGAATATTTATATGCGTAAATTCAAACTGGCACTGTGCGCACTGGCGCTGACTACGGCTTCCGCTTCTGCTCTGGCTGCGGATACTCAGGGCACTGTAACCTTTAATGGTGAGCTGATTTCTGATACCTGTACCATCTCCAGCGGTTACAAGGATATCGTTGTTGAGCTGCCGAAGGTTTCTACACAGACCTTGGTTAAGAGCGGTGATACTGCTGGCTCTAAAGGCTTCGACATTAAAGTTGAGGATTGCCCGGCTCCTATTACCCAGGTTGCTGCACATTTTGAAGCGATTGGCAGCACCGGTATGGATAGCACCACTGGTAACCTGACCAATAACTTCACTGGCACTGGCAGTAAAGCAGGTCAGGTTCAGGTTCGTCTGTACAACTCTGACGAGCAGCAGCTGAAACTGGGTGAAGCTGGTGCTGCTGCCGCTGTATCTGGTGGCGCGGCGACCATGCGTTACTTTGGTGGTTACTATGCAACCGGTCAGACTACTGCGGGTAAAGTACAGGCCAGAGCCAATTACACCCTCGTTTATCCGTAATTGAGTTCATGGTTTAGTTAATTCTGGGTGGCGAATATTCGCCACCCTATCAAATCTTATCTGGCTAAATGTGTAATACATGGATTGTTGCTATGAAATATTTGCAGGTATTGTATTCTAAGTTTATAACGATAATTATTTTTCTGGCATTATCGACACAGTTGGCCGTTGCTGGAATGACGATTTCCGGAACTCGTATTATTTTCCCGGGCGGTGAGCGGGAGAAAACGGTAAGGACAACCAACAAAGGTTCTTTGCCTGTTTTGGTTCAGGTCTGGGTTGATGACGGCAGTAAGAATGAAGATATTAACAAAATGCAGGTGCCATTTACGGTTACTCCGCCAGTATATCGCGTGGAGCCCGGGAAGGGGCAGAGCATTCGTCTTATTTATAATGGTATGAACCTGCCACAGGATCGCGAGTCCGTATTTTGGTTTAATTTGCTGGAAATCCCACCGGTGAATGAACAGGCGGCCAATTCCGATCGTCTGGAGTTAGCGTTCCGCACCAGAATTAAAATTTTCTACCGCCCGAGTACGCTGAAAAGCACCAGTGCTCAGGAGGCAGGGAAACTGACCTGGACGTTGACCAGCAAAGGCTTGCGGGTAACAAACCCGACACCGTATTATTTTTCCTTTGATTCGGCTGCGCTGAATACGGGTAACGGCAAAGTTAGCCTGAATGTTGATATGATTGCCCCCATGTCCAGTAAAGAGTTCGGCATTTCCAGTAAGAATGCATCAACAGCTGGCGTCAACGGTGCCAGTGTAAATTTGATTAATGATTATGGTAGCGTGCTTAAATTATCGTTAACGCGTTCCCAGGGTCAGTCAATGATAATTAATGAGTAAGGGTAAATTTCTATAAGAATAAAGTCCGCTGTCATGGATGAATATATTTTTTAAAGGGCCGGTATAGGTTCTGTTAAGGGAGTCAGAGAAGTGAAGCCGACAGAGTCAAAAACATATTTGCGACTGATGAAGCGTAAAACGCTAATAGCGTCTGCGATCCGCCATATTCTTATTGCTTCTTTAGGTGCCAGCTTTTCTGTAGGGGCCCAGGAGGGTTCCGATATTACTGTTGCTAGTCCGCAGGATAGCGGAAGTAAAAATGTTCGGTTCAATAGTGATTTTATTCATGGCGTTAGCGTGGACGTTTCCCGTTATTCTCAAGGGAACCCTAATCCAGCGGGTGACTTTGTGGTGCAGGTGGTCGTTAATGGCGACAGTCGGGGCCAGCATACTGTCTCTTTTGTTTCCCCCACCGAGGGCGCCAGCGCCCAACCCTGCTTTACCTATCAACAGCTCGTAAAATTGGGGGTGAAAGTCTCTCAGGAGCCGACAACCCTGGTAGGGTCTGAGGCAAAGGCGCAGTGCGCGCCTATTGAACAATGGGTACCGGAGGGGGCCCGGGCCGACTATCTGGCAGGGGATTTCTATCTCAATTTGGTGATTCCTCAGGCCTACACCGTTCAGTACCCACGCGGCTATACCGACCCCAATGCCTGGCAGAGCGGCGTGTCCATGGGCATGCTGGATTATAACGCGAATATTTACGCACAGCAGAGCACAGAGCGCTTTCGTGGTAACGATGGTCACCAGGTAAGCGGCAACCTCGGTATTTTAGCCGGTGTGAATATGTATGGCTGGCGGTTGCGTAAGCGTATCAACACCAACTGGACTCGCAATGAATCGACCCATACTCAGAATTTATTCACCTACGTTCAACGTGATATACCGGCGCTGAAGAGCCAGTTGACCCTTGGCGACAGCACGACCAGCGGCTATCTGTTCGACAGTCTGTCTATTCGCGGTATTCAGCTGCAATCCGACGATCGCATGTTGCCGGATGGACTGCGCTATTATACGCCGCTGCTGCGCGGGATAGCCGAGACCAATGCCCGGGTGCGCGTGACTCAGCGTGGCCAGACGATTTATGAAACAACGGTACCTGCTGGCCCTTTTGAACTGAGCGATATCGGTGCTATGGGCTACGGTGGCGATCTGCTGATGACTATTATGGAAGCGGATGGACGTATCAGAACCCAGTCGATACCCTATTCCGCGCCACCCATGCTATTACGCGAGGGTATCTCTCGCTTCGGCGTAACAGTGGGGAAACTGCGAGATGACTCGCTGCGTGAGCGTCCAGGCGTCGCCCAGGGGTTTTATCAGTACGGTTTGGGCAATATGTACACGCTGTATGGTGGTGGGCAGCTTTCCGACGGGTATACGGCGTTAGGTATTGGACATGCTTTTAATACCCCGGTGGGCGGTATTTCCATGGACGCCACCCACGCACGCAGTGAGCTTGGCCAGGGACGCTCGTCGTCAGGTAATAGCTATAATATCGGTTTCAGTAAATATCTGGATTCAACCAATACCGACGTGACGCTGGCGGCCTATCGCTATTCATCAAAAGGCTTTTACAGCTTCAGGGATGCTTCCATAGCGCGTTATGGGAGTCGCGAGGATCACTTTATGGTGGATTATCGCACCCGAGAGCGTTTCTCGGTGAATATTGGTCAGCCATTGTGGGATAGTGCGCGTATTACCTTTTCCGGTAATTTCTACAATTACTGGGATTCGCGTTCTTCATCGAGCCAGTACATGCTGACTTATAACAAGAGCGAAAGATATTTCACCTGGTCTGTGGCGGCCGCGCGGGCTTTTAACAGTGATGGCCGTGATGTAAACAGCGTAATGTTTACGATTAGTGTCCCGCTGGGACATAGCACCATTGTTGAAAAGCCGCTGTTTAACACCTTTTATTCCTCAGTGTCGCATGATAACGACGGAGCAAGTTCCGTTCAGATGAATGCCATCGGTAGCCAGGGCGAGCAGAATGAGCTGAGCTATGGAATAGGTGCGTCGGTAAATAAAGTACGCAATGATTCGGCTCAGAGCGTGTTTACCGGCAACGTGAACTATAACTCCAGCTGGGGGCAATTTGGCTCAACGGCTTCGGTGGGGAGCAGGTCGCGCCAGATTTCCTTCACCGGGAACGGTAGCCTGGTCGCCCATAGCGGCGGTTTGACGCTGGGGCCGCGACTGGGAGATCTGCCATTCGCACTGGTGAATGCCCCTGGTGCGGAAGGCGCCAAAATGCTTAATGGTTATGGTTCGCGCATTGACGGAAATGGCTATGCAATTATGCCGTCGCTGAGCCCTTACCATGAAAATACGATTGCTTTGGATACTGCTGGCCTGCCTGATACTGTGGATGTGCTGGAAAATGAAAACACGGTTATTCCTCGTATGGGTGCGGCGATTCGGGTGAATATCAAAACGCTCGTGGGTGCTCCGGTAGTGCTGATTGTGCGTGATGGGCAGAATAATTATTTACCTATTGGCGCCGATGTTGTGGATGAGCGTAATGTAAGTCTGGGAATTATTGGCCAGAGCGGTATGGCTTTTGTTCGCGGATGGAAGGCTGACAAAGAAAATCTGTACGTTAGAAATGCAGCAGGCGACCGTCTCTGTACTATCTATTCCGATTCCAGCCTCATCAGTAAAATTAACCAGGCCTCCGGCTCTGTTATCCAGGTAGGTGTTGTATGTCATTAAATATGATTAGTTCGCCAGCAAAAAAATATACTCGCTATGGCTTATATCTGGCGTTACTCTGGGGGCCGGCGGCTATTGCCGAAGCCTCGTGCAGTTCGAACTGTTCAATGGATGTCTATTTCACCGGTAATTATACTGATGAAACCTGCAATGTCGTTATTAATAATAGAACTAATAATGAAACGGTGTTATTAAGCAGGGTGTCAGTAAATACTCTTAGTAAAAATGGTGCTGAGGCAGGCAGTAAACCTTTCGACATTACACTGAAAGACTGCCCTGCCAGTCGAACCATCACTCTTTTCTTTAATAGCAGCGTTTCCAGCGCAGACAGTTTGACCGGGAATCTGGTCAATGATGTCGGCGCTGATTTTAGCCGTAATGTACAGATTCGCTTGCGTAAGGAAAATGAAAGTCAGGTAGTTATTGATAATGCCAGTACCGGGCAGGATTACATTATTTCTTCAGAAGGTGACCCATTAACCCATCGATTTACCGCAAGTTATTATGCCAATGGTAATGCTGCAGTAACGCCAGGGAAAGTCCGGGCGGCAGCAGGTGTAGAACTTGTCTATAAATAATGGGAGGCACTGAACGGGAGATTGAAAATACCAGCCATTAAGCAAACGAAAGTTTTATCTATAACGGCTATTTGAAGAGTAATTACAATTATGAGCAGAAGCAATTCACAGAAATTTATTGCGCGTAATCGTGCGCCACGCGTACAAATTGAATACGATGTGGAAATTTATGGTAGTGAAAAAAAGATTGAGCTGCCGTTTGTTATGGGGGTTCTGGCCGACCTTTCCGGGAAACCCCTGGAGCCGCTTCCACCCGTCGCGGACAGAAAGTTTCTGAGCATTGATATCGATAACTTTGATGAACGTATGAAGGCTATGCAGCCTCGCGTGGCATTCGCAGTGCCGAATACCTTAACCGGTGAAGGCCAACTGATGGTCGATATGACTTTTGAAAGCATGGACGATTTCTCTCCCGATGCCATTGCCCGCAAAGTGGATTCTCTGTCACAGCTGCTGGAGGCGCGTACCCAGCTCGCTAACTTACAGACTTATATGGACGGTAAGGCTGGAGCGGAAAGTCTGGTGATGAAGGTGCTGCAGGATAAGGCGCTGTTGAATACCCTGGCTTCTGCGCCGAAGTCTGACAATAGCGATACGGAAACGATGCCTCAAAAATGATTTAAAGAGAGAATACTATGGCGATTCAGGTAGATAACAATAAACAAGCCACCACTCAGATTGAAACGCACAGTGATTTTAGCTCATTGTTAACCCGCGAATTTAAGCCGAAATCTGATCAGGCCCGAAGCGCGGTGGAGCAGGCGGTGAAAACCCTTGCTGAACAGGCGTTGTCCAGTTCTATCACAATGGCGGATGACGCCTATAAAAATATCGCCGCTATAATAGCGGAAATTGACCATAAGCTTTCTGAGCAGATCAATCTCATTCTCCATCATGAAGAGTTTCAGAGCCTGGAGAGCGCATGGCGTGGTCTGCATTACCTGGTTTACAACACCGAAACTGATGAAAATCTGAAGCTGCGGTTCATGGATCTTTCCAAGGATGAGCTGCGGCGCAACATGCGGCGCTATAAAGGTATCGCCTGGGATCAGAGTCCGCTGTTTAAGCAAATTTATGAAGAAGAGTACGGTCAGTTGGGGGGGGAGCCATACGGCTGTCTGGTGGCGGATTATTACTTCAATCACACAGCGCCGGATGTAGACCTGCTCTCTTCTATCGGTAAAGTTGCGGCTTCTGCCCATATGCCTTTTATTACCGGTGCATCTCCCTCCGTTATGCAGATGGATTCCTGGCAGGAGCTGGCTAATCCGCGCGATCTCACTAAAATCTTTACTCAGAATCTGGAGTATGCGGCGTGGAACTCTCTGCGTCAGTCCGAAGATTCACGCTATATTGGCCTGGCAATGCCACGTTTCCTGTCTCGTCTGCCGTACGGTATTCATACCAATCCAGTGGATAACTTCAACTTTGAAGAGACGACGGAAGGTGCGGATCACAGCAAGTATGTATGGTCAAATGCCGCCTACGCGATGGCGGTTAACATTAACCGCTCTTTTAAGCATTATGGCTGGTGTACCATGATTCGGGGCGTGGAAAGTGGCGGCGTGGTGGAAGATCTGCCGTGTCATACCTTTCCGACCGATGATGGGGGCGTTGATATGAAGTGCCCAACGGAAATTGCAATTTCCGATCGTCGCGAAGCTGAGCTGGCAAAGAATGGTTTTATTCCGCTGGTGCATCGTAAGAATACCGATTATGCCGCCTTTATTGGCGCTCAGTCCCTGCAAAAGCCAGCTGAATATTACGATCCTGATGCGACTGCTAACGCCAACCTGTCGGCCCGTCTGCCGTACCTGTTCGCCTGTTCTCGCTTTGCGCACTATCTCAAGTGCATCGTGCGCGACAAAATTGGTTCTTTCAAAGAGCGCGATGATATGCAGCGCTGGCTTAATAACTGGATCATGAACTATGTAGATGGCGATCCGGTCAACTCTTCCCAGGAAACCAAAGCTCGCCGTCCGCTGGCTGCTGCAGAAGTGGTTGTTGAGGATGTAGAAGATAATCCAGGTTATTACCAGGCAAAATTCTTTCTGCGTCCGCATTATCAGCTGGAAGGATTAACCGTTTCACTGCGTATGGTCGCTAAATTGCCTTCTGCAAAAGGTGCTGGCTAAGATTGTTTTAGCAAAAAGATAATACCATTCCTTTTCCTGAATCCTGGTGTCGTTAATAGCCATGAAGACGGGAAAGGATATGGGAATAAAGTATTATTATTAAATTTAGCTCTTCAGGTATTTCTACTTTTTTGTTGGGTAGCTGGTTTATATATTCTGATGCCTGAATTGTTTTCGATAAAAAGTCCTGGTTGATTCTGTTTTAGTGGGAAGTCATTTGGTTATTCTTCTTGAACTATTGCGGCGTACGGTTATCCGTGTGTCGGAAAAAAGTCAGAAGTTATTCTTTTTGATACTCTTCTGTCTTTGTTTTGTGTCGGTTACACAGGGTGTAACTTTATTTAATGAGCGCTGATAAAGGAAATTATTATGGCTCAAGATATGTTTATTAAAATTGATGGCATCGAAGGTGAGTCTCTGGATGCTACACATAAAAATGAGATTGAAGTCCTGTCATGGCATTGGGCGAGCTCTCAGCATTCTAATATGCATAGCGGTTCCGGTGGTGGCTCTGGTAAAGCAACGGTAGATGATTTCTGCTTTGAACACTACGTTGATAAAGCCAGCACTAACCTCCTGAGCTACTGTCTGACTGGTAAGCATATTAAGGATGTTAACTTCGTTATCCGTAAAGCGGGTGGCGATCCGCTGGAATATCTGACCATTAAATTCACTGACGTCATCATTACTCGCGTTGAAACTGCGGGTTCCGCTGAAGATGAAACTCGTCCGCGTGAGAAAGTCACCTTTGCTTTCACCAAGCTGACTCAGGATTATGTTATGCAGAATGCTGAAGGCGCTCGCTCTGGTGTTATCTCTGCCAGCTACGACGTTAAGGCAAACCTGCACAGCTAATACAAGTGTTGTCGCGCTGAATAAAGGTTCGCCGTTACGGCGGTGGGCCTTTCCTGACATTATTGTGGGAATGCCAGGCAATATAGGGATTGCAGGGACGAGTGGATCATGGTGAAAAAATTAGCGCTGATGGTGATGGTAATGGCGATGTTGGCTTGTAATAGCGATCGCCAACCTAAGCCCAAAGAGGGCGAAATAAAAATAAACTTAATTGCGGATCGCGATATTAATCCCAATGAACGAGGAAAGCCTGCTCCGCTTAACTTGTTTATTTATGATGTCAAGGGTGTTGATGCGTTTGAGAACAGCGATTTCTTTGAGATAACGGAAGGTCGCAGTAAACAAGTTAAGGATGCTTCCTCAAAGTTGTATGAAGCTATTTTGCAACCAGGAGAGTCAAGGACGGTTATTCTCAAGCCGGGTAGTAACAGTAAGGCATTGGGGATTTTGGGCGCTTACCGGGATATCAAGGATTCGGTCTGGATGACGCTTTGGACGGTACCGGAAAAGAAAAAGAAAAGATGGTGGAATATATTTGGTGCCAATCCGGTAGAGCTTGATGTTCATTTCGAAAAATCGGCAATTACAATTAAAAAAATGGATTAAATAGTGAGAACAAATAAAGTTGTCTGGAGTGAAGGACTGTTCTTGCGTCCGCAGCTTTTTCAACAGCAAGAACGTTACTTTGAATACTACGCACATAAGCGCGCTGCAACGTTGAGTCCCTTCTTTTGGGGATTTTCGCAGTATGAAATCGATCGGGAAGCGCTTGCTTATGGCAAGTTGGTTTTGCGTACAGCGCGCGGTGTGCTACCTGACGGCACTCCCTTTGATATTCCGGATCATGCTGAACTGCCGGAGCCTTTGACGATACTACCTGAACATCTGGGTAAGGTGGTTTATCTGGCGGTTCCGTTGCGTCTCGATAACAGTGATGAAACTATTTTCAGTCAGCACGACTCCAGCTCGCTGGCACGGTTTCGCGCTGTTGAAGCCGAGCTGTGCGATACCAACTCTATTCGCCAGGGACCAAAGCCGGTTCAGCTGGCCAGCCTGCGTTTGAGGCTGGTTCCTCAGGCCGAGATGACCGAATCCTGGATAGGTCTGCCGCTGACTATTGTGAAGGCTATTCAGCCTGATGGCAGTGTGTTACTACATCTGGAAGATCATATTCCGCCAGTGACTGGCTATGCCGCCAGCGCCTTGCTCAGGGAATGGCTGACTCATCTCAACGGTCTGGTGAAAATGCGCGCCGGAATGCTGGCTAATCGTCTTTCGACCTCGGACGGTAAGGCGAGCGCCAGCGCTGAGGTGGTTGATTATCTGCTGCTGCAAATTTTCAATAAATACGAGCCGATCCTCGATCATTTGCGTCACATTCCCGAGCTGCCTCCGATCGCTTTGTATCTGGAACTGGCGAAGCTGGCTGGCGAACTCTCAACCTTTGTACGTACCAAAACTCGCCGTCCGAAGAGCGCGCCGGGCTATGACCATGCGCGGCTCTATTCCTCGATTCGTCCACTGGTAGATGAGGTGCACGAACTGTTGAACCAGATTCTGGTCAGGTCTGGACAACTCATTGATCTTCACTCAAAAGGAAATGGCGTGTGGTCTGCTGCCGTACTGCCTAACGAGCTGCGATCGTTCTCGAATCTGGTACTGGCGGTTCATGCACAACTGCCGATGGATGTTCTGCAGCAACAGTATCAGGCGCAGGTCAAAATCAGTGCGCCGCAGCAGTTACACGAACTGGTTCGTTCCCACTTACCGGGACTGGTGTTGCAGGGACTCCCCGTTCCACCACGCCAGATCCCTTACAGCACGGGCTATGTCTACTTTGAACTACTGAAGAGCGGGCCATTCTGGGACAAGATTTCAGATACCGGCGCACTGGCGTTACATATCGCAGGTGAATTCCCCGGACTGAAGATGGAACTCTGGGGGATTAGAAGCTGATGAAAGATGATGATTTTAATCAGGATGGGACGGCGTCTGCCGGGCAGGATCCGCTTAATAATGATGATAACTCCCCCCAGGCGCTGGGGCACTTCCTGTTGGACGAACATGGGGAGTGGTTACAGGAGCCCGAGGATACGCCTTCTGCGGACTTGCGGGCGGAAGAGCGAACGCCCAGAAGTGAAGCAACGCTGAAGAGTGAAAGCGTTCAGCAACGCGTGGCCAGAGTGATGGTCGCCGAAAATCCGCTGCTGGAAGCGACCCAACCGCTACTGCGGGCGCTGAGTGATATGCCAGAAAAAATTGCCGAGCTCGCCCACGTTGAGATTTTAAAAAACACGCTAAAGAGTGAAATTAATCTGTTCAGCATCGTTTGCGATGAAGTGAACATCATGTGGAAAAAGATGGCGATCGTTCGCTACTGCATTTGCACAGCCCTGGATGAAGCGGCTCACACCACGCCGTGGGGGCTGGAGTCGGGCTGGTCGCAGAGCAACCTGCTGAACCATTTCGAAGGGGATAACGATGGCGGGAACAAATTCTTCCTCTTGATCGGGCGACTTTCGATGAATCCCAACGAGTTTGCCGATGTGCTGGAGGTGTTGCTGCGCATTCTGGGCCTGGGCTTCGAAGGTCGGTACAGCATTATTGAAGATGGTGAGCGGCAGCTGGCCAAAATCCGTCAGCGACTGCTGGCCATTATTCAAAGCACCCGCAACCCCACCCAGCCGGTACTTTCCCCCCATGGTCTGCAGCCTCATGGCCCAGCGAAGCGAGAAAAACTGGTGATACCGGTGCGCCTGACGGCGCTGTGTGCCGGCATGATCGTGGCTGCGGCGTTTATCTGGTGCAAGTATCGACTCTCAACCTGGGGCGATCGTATTGGTTATGACATACGCGCTCTGCAAAACATTAAGGTGACGACGCCACAGCTCAAGATGCGCCTTCGGCTGGCTGTTCTGCTACGCCATGAAATTGAGCAACAGTTGCTAAGCGTGGATGAAACCCAGCGGGAGAGCAAGGTGGTACTGAAGGGCGATTCGCTGTTCCACTCTGGTTCAACAGAGGTGCTACCGGAAATGGAACAGGTTATCCGGCGTGTGGCGCAGGAAGTCCGGCGCGTTAACGGCGATATCGTGATTGTGGGCCATACGGACTCCACGCCGATTAAGCACTCGAAGCTGCCCAATAACCAGGTGCTGTCTGAAAAACGTGCAGAAGAGGTGGCCCGATTCTTTGTGGCTGCCGGGGTGCCTGAGAGCAAAGTGAAAGTCGAAGGCGTTGGAGACAGCCAGCCGGTAGCCAGCAACGCGACATCTCAGGGACGGGCGAAGAATCGCCGCGTAGAGTTTTTTGTCACCTACTAACGAGAGCGACAATGTCTTATTTGAATAGAGTCTTCGCGGCGCGATTTTTGAAGACGCTGCTGATTATATGTGCGATTGCGCTGCTGATTGCGGCTATCTGGTACCTGGGCCCTTTCTTTGGGTTTGGCGAATCTCGTCCGCTGGAAAGTATCGAATCGCGTGTCATTTTTATGGTTCTGGCGATTTTCTGTCTGGTGAGCTTCTGGCTACGTTGGTCGCTGTTTATTATGGCGACGGCGACGCTATGCGTGCTGATCTGGGTGTTAGGGCCGTTTCTGCTGGCAGGGCAACAATACCCCCTGGAGCCGATTGGCGTCAGGCTATCGATTATTGCCGGTATTTTGGTTATTGCCCTGCTGTATGGCATATGGAAGTTGCTGCTGGCGCTGAAAGATAACCCAGCCCTGCTGGATAGGTTTACCCGTAAGAAACCCGTGCCGGAAAACGATACTTCTGAAGTGGCTTCGGTTATCCGCAACGCGGTGGATTACGTTAATAAAAACCGCGGTAGTTTATCGTTTTTTCAGCGTGTGATTCTAGCGCGTAAACCGCTGGATGTATTGCCCTGGTATCTGATGCTGGGGACGGATAAATCCGGTAAGACCTCCGCCATACTCGCCTCCGGGCAGCACTTTCCGCTGCCGGAACAGCTCAATCAGGTGGGACGTCAGGGGCCGCCTACCCGTAACTGCGAATGCTGGTTCGCCAACGATGCCGTGTATGTTGATACTGCTGGAAAATATGTCAGCTCTCCGGAAAAGAGCCTTCCTGAGTGGCGGGCGCTGATCCGCGCGCTGAAGAAGTATCGCCCGGTGAAAGCCATTAATGGCGTTATCGTGACTTTTTCCGCCGCCGATATTATGGGCAGCACAAAAGCTGAGCTGTTTGAGTTGGCCGCCAGTCTGCGTGCCCGACTGGAAGAGCTGCGCCAGAGTCTGGGGGTACGCTTCCCGGTCTACGTCATGGTAAGTCGTATGGATCAGCTGCCCGGGTTTTCCGAATACTTCCGTATTCTGACCGAGCAGGAACGCGAGCAGGTCTGGGGTGTGACCTTTCCTTATGGTTCGGCGATGACGGCGACTGTGGGAGAGTTTCACGAACAGATTAAAGAGGAGTTCGCGTTACTTGAACAGCGTATTGAGCGCGAAATGATCGTGCGCCAGCAGGAGGAGTTTGACAACCACGATCGTAAAAGAATGTACGCGTTGCCACAGGACTTCCATGTGCTGACTGCGCTAATGACGGAAGTGGTGCAAAACGTCTTTTTCGCCTCTCGTTACGATGAAACTCAAAGCTATACCACGCTGCGCGGTATCTATTTCTCCAGTAGCCATCAGCCGGTGGATTTCAGCCTGTTGAACAACCGGGCCATTATTCGTAAGTGGTCAAATTACGTGGAGAACAATATCCCGGCAGTGGTCGCTTCGGTGGAACAGCAACCCGGTGAACAAGACTTCCTGGTCAGCGATGTTTCCTATGGGCGGCAGTATTTTTTAAAGCAGTTGTTCAGTGAGGTTATCGTTAAAGATGCCGATCTGGCTCGCCACAACCTGACGAATGAGTCGAAATATCGGCTACAGCGTTTGTTGGGGCACTGTGCGTGCATTTTGCTGGCGGTATTCCTGCTTAACGGTTTCCACAATAGTTATAAAAATAACAGCAGTTACCTGAGAGCCGTGGACGCCAAAGTCGCGACTTTAAGCGGTGAGGTGAGCCGTTTTGTTAAGACGGCCAACGAGAATTTTCTCCCCAGACTGCTGACGATGTCACAGTATCTGCCGGAATATGGGGCGCTGGATGTGTATAACCCCACGCTGGACTGGCGTTATGGCCTGTATACCGGCCACGATGTGGTGAATGCCTCCGGTACGCTATATCAGTTCTTCCTTGAGCGTTTGATGGTGCCGCAGATTGAGCGTCAGGTGACCCAATCGCTGCAGGATGCGATTGATTACGATAAGCCGGCGCAGATCTATAACCGTCTGAAGCTTTACCTGATGGTGTTTGGTAAAGGCAAGTTCGATAAGACGTTTATGATCGAGCAGATTACCAACCTGTGGGAGGAGAGCGGCAAGCTACAGCCTTATCAGGAACGCCGTATTTTCATTACTCACCTGAATAACCTTTTTGCCTCAGCGGAATGGCGGCGCTATGGCCAACAGGCGGATGAAGGGATGGTGAAATATGCGCGTGCGATACTGGATCGTGTGGATATTACCGGCCGTTTATATGAGCGTGTTAAAAGTTCTGTAGCACAGGACGTTCCGGCAGACTTAACGCTGAATGACCTGACCAAATCCCGCGGTGGGGAACTGTTCTCGTTTGCGGATGCCGATGGCGCCACCTCGATCCCCGGGTTATTTACCCGGGCCGGTTACTACGAACAGTTTAAAAAAAAAGTGGACGCCAGATTGGTGCTGCTGGAACGTGAAGATGCCTGGGTAATGGGACGTAAGGAAGGCGGCGCGAAAAGCGCCGCTTTGCCCCGGATGCGCCTGACCGAGAATGGCGCGCTGGTGAGTCCGGTTCAGGAACAGATTCTGACGCTTTATCTGGACGAATATACCCACCACTGGCAGGAGTTTCTGGCCAATATTCGGATCAAAACCGATGTCCTGGCTCTGGACTATGGCAATGCGGGACTGGCATCGGAAATTTATATGCTCAGAACGCTGTCTGCCACTGATTCTCCCCTTGTCCGTTTGGTGCAGCGTGTAGTGGACGAAACCACGCTGTCAGGTAAAGAAGAGAAATCGTTGCTGGATAACATCAGTAATAAGGGACGGATACTGAATGCCGCATCACGGGTGAGTCTGGCTTATGCCGCACTGGAAAAAAAGCTGCTCTGGGCTCACGTGGATAGCCACTTTGCGCCGTTGCGTGAGTTTGTAACCGGCAGTACCAGGCCTGTGATGGAACCGCATATGGCTGCAACAGGTACGGAATTAAGTAAGCTGATGGGCGTGCTGAACGAACAGTATACGCTGTTCGTTATCTATGACGATGCGCTAAAAAGCGGCAATACGCTGGCGTTATCCAACTCTGCGCTGAAGCTAAGTGCGGAATCTCAGGCCTGGCCTGATCCGTTACGAAATCTGATAAGCCCATTGCTGGATGGGGCTTATCACCGGGCAAGTGATGAGGCTATAGCACGCAGTAATGAAGGTATCGAAGATAGCCTGGGTAGAGTGTGTCGTACTACGCTTGCGGGGCGCTACCCGTTTACGGATAGCCAGAAAGAGGTAAAGCTGGCTGACTTCGAGCGTTTCTTCGCTGTAGACGGTCTGGCCGATGAATATTACAAAAAGCATCTGGCGGATAAAGTGGATGCCTCTTCGAAGCCGTGGCGCTATAAGGGCGGAATGCAGGGAGACGATACTGGCGATTTAGCGGTGTTCGAGCAGGCGGCGGCAATACGTAATGCCTTCTTCCAGGGGGATGGCCGCAAAATGTTGCTCAATCTGGGACTTTCCGTGCCTTATATGGATCCGACCGTGACGCAACTGAACATGAACTTTGATGGTGAACAGGTCAACTACATCCACGGCCCGGTGGCGCCGGTGGCTTTGTCCTGGCCCGGCTCGCGTCTGGGGGCCAGGATAACCATTAGTGCCACACCACGCAGTGATTCAGGCTCCTCGACCATGATGTTTACCGGCCCCTGGGCGCTGTTCCGCTGGTTGGAAGATGCCAGAAAAATTATTGCCACCAGTACAGGGGAAACCGTATTGGTCTATTCCCTGGGGAAACGTCGCGCGGAGATCGAAATTACAGGGCTGACATTTGATGATGAGCTGGCTGTGGATTTGTTGAGAGATTTCCGCTGCCCTGGCGATTATTAACAGTAGCAATTACTGGCTAGAGGGATGAAATGGCGGTGCGTCTACATTTACTTGTCGATAATTTGCCGGTTGGTACCAGGAACGGTGGAAAAAAGAGAAGCCAACAAATTGCTTCTCTAATCGCTCAGTCTGTTCTTCCGGAAATGGAACTATCCGTTAATTGTAATGATTTGCCAGAGGATTATCCGTGGTGTTTTCTTGTTTCCGGAAAAGAAATTGGTTGTAAGAAATACTACGCTGGTGCTCTTGTGAATTTTCGCAATGTCCATGGGAGGCGCTCAAGTATAATTATTTATTCTGCGCTGTCATATCCGTGGTTAAAGAAAAATATGAGTTCACAGTATCCAATTACGTTCTGGATGGCGAGAATTCTAAATATTATTCCAGAGATAGATCGTGCTGAAGAGTGCTGGGATCAGTTGCGCCTGTGGGTTACAGCGTTACAGCGTTCATATTCTCCATTTTGGGAATCTATTATTTTGACACATAGCTACCAGTTTAAGAATCGTTCTCAGGTTTTGCTCAGGGAAGGGTCAAAGGAGGACTACCGTATACGAGATAGCGACGGTGTTGGCGTCATGCCGTGGAAACACTGGCCCGACAACATTCAGGAGGAGGCTGGTGTTTGGCTGTGGCGGCAAAGCCGGCACTGTAAAATATTAGATTCACAAAGAATCTTATTACAGGGCGACGGGGCTGAACGACCCGACGTGTCCATTTAAGATACAATTAACGATCAGGTGATTATATGTCACGTACTATTAAATTAAGTAGTCCAGCCATGCCGCAACTGCTTGGAGAGCAGGCATTGGTCATTTCTAAACTGGATGGCGAAGAGGCTCTTTCTTCCCTCTATACCTACGTGATTACGGCTAAAACGCCTGCTAATCCTCTGATTCCCTGGCAGGCGGCATCGAACGTCGATCTTAAATCGTTAATCGGTAAAGAGATGACGGTGGAGATTGAACTGGACGGAAATGGACTAGGAGCCCTTATTGGCATTGGTCAGGGGGTACGCGAAATTTCTGGTATGGTTCAGAAAGCCCGTTATATTGGGCGTGATGCTAATCAGGCACTCTATGAAATTGTTATTCGCCCCTGGCTGCATCTTGCGGAGCTGACTACCGACTTTAAAATATTCCAGCAGAAAACTGTCGTTAATATTATCGATGACGTGCTGGGTGATTATAATTTTCCGTATGAGAAGCGTCTTTCAGGGAGTTACCCGCAGCTGGACTTTCAGGTTCAGTATGGCGAAAGCGATTTCAACTTCATCGAACGTCTGATGGAAGAGTGGGGGATCTACTGGTTCTTTGAACATAACGAAGGTAAGCATAAGCTTATTCTGGTGGATAATGTGGGGGCTCATAAGCGTTCTCCAAGCGAAGCTTACCATGTTATTCAATATTCTGCGGACGATCCGAAGCTGGATGAAGAATATATTAGCCAGTTCCATTTTCAGGAGACAATTACTTCCGGAAGATGGGTGACGAATGACTATGATTTTACTAAATCCCGCGCTGATATCATGGCGCTGGACAGCAAGCCGCGTAAGACCAGCTTTAACGAAATGGAAATTTACCACTGGCCCGGGGACTATGAGCAACCGGAGATCGGTGAACAGCTGGCGCGAGTGCGTATGGAAGAGCGCGGTGCCCTGGGATCGCGCAGCGAAGGCTATGGAGAGCTGCGCGGAATTGCCTGCGGTACAAACTTTGAACTGACTGGCTACCCTGTCGAGAAGGCTAATCGCGAATATCTGGTGTTGCGCAGCCATCTGATGGTTGAAGAGATCGGTCAGGTAACGGATCAGAGCGAATTCAAATATCGCTGTGACTTCAGCGTGCAGCCAACGACCAAAATTTACCGACATCCGATGACGGTGCCCAGACCGAAAACCAGCGGCCCTCAGACCGCAGTTGTGGTGGGGCCACCGGGTGAAGAGATCTGGACGGATGAGTATGGCCGCGTCAAGGTGCGTTTTTTGTGGGATCGTTATGGAAAAAATCGTGAGTCCGACTCCTGCTGGTTGCGTGTAAGCCAGGCCTGGGCGGGGAATAACTTCGGCGGTATTTACATCCCGCGTATCGGCCACGAAGTTATCGTCGATTTCATTAATGGCGATCCGGATCGACCTCTCATTATGGGCAATTTATATAACAACGTGACGATGCCCCCCTGGGAATTACCGGTTAACGCAACCCAGAGCGGACTGATTAGCCGTACCCTCGGTGGCGGTCGCAGTAACTATAACGGTATCCGTTTCGAAGATAAGCCTGGTCTGGAGCAGTACTGGGAGCAGGCCGAACGTAATATGAGCCGTTTAACCAAGCAAAATGAAGACCAAACGATTGGCCTGAATTCCAACATTAACGTTGGCGTATCGCGCAATTTGTTTGTCGGGGCCAATTATATGTCTGATGTGATAGGCAATAGTAGTGCGCTGGTCGGCGGTGCTTTGGCTATCCAGGTGGGAGGTAACCAGAGCGATAATGTCGCAGGAGCCAAGGGGATAAACGTAGGAGGCGCCTTCATGAATAATGTGGGGGGCTACCACTCGCTCAGCGTTGGCGGCGCGCACCAGGTTAACGTGGGGGGGTATCATTCCCTGGCCGTGGGCGGAGCGACCACGATGGTGTCCGGTGGCTGTATGTCACTGAGTGCCGGGGGAGAGTTGGTTCTGGCTGCGAGTAAAATAAAGCTGTGTGCCGGCCATATCGTAATTCAGGGGAGCCAGGTGGATATCAATCCTGGTGACTGCTGTAACAGCAACGGCGGCGGCGGTGGCGGCGGCGGCGGCGGCGGTATGGTTGGCCTGCCGGGGCTACCAAAGATCTCGGCGCTGTTTGGTGTGGTAATACCACTGCCGCCGCTCCCGACGCCGACGCCGACGATATCACCGACACCAACACCGACGACAACGCCGACAGTAACGCCGCTGAGAGTGGATCCGACACAAGCACCGACGGAAACGCCAACTCAAGCACCGACGGAAACGCCGACGCAAGCACCGACGGAAACGCCGACGCAAGCACCGACGGAAACGCCGACACGAACGGCGCGATCATGGCTGTTGGATATTCCTGCACCGACACCGACACCCTAACTATCGGAATGCCTTCCTGGCGGGTAAGCGTTTATCCGCGGGGAGGCGCTAACGTTAAGCACAAGGAGAATAACGATGCAAAATGCAGCTCGGGTTGGCGACGCTACGGCGCATGGTGGTGCGTTGTGCACCGGATCGGGGGATGTTTTCATTAATGGATTGCCGGCAGCGATGATGGGAGTCAGTGTGGCGCCCTGCGCACTGGGGCATGGCGCGGCACCTGTTGCGTCGGGGTCGGGGAGCGTATTCATTAACGGAGCTCCCGCGGCACGGCTTGGGGATGTCACCGGTTGTGGCGCGGTGGTAGTGACCGGGTCGGGTGATGTCTATATAGGTGGATAACCGGTGAATATTCGATTTGAGTGGCCGCGTGTCCGTCCTGGCGTTCGGCTGGAACAAGGTCAACTGCCGGAAAGCGGCGTCGCTTTTACTCTTCCTGACGGGGCCTTCGGGCCCTGTAGTGGGAATGAAGAACAGGAGTGTATCGTTTTTTATTGGCACCTGACCCGTCCGGTTGTACGTAACCAGTGCCATAACCATGTGTGCTTGCTGGATGGCGTTGAGACAGATGCAGGCAGCGTTCATCCATTGCGCAACGATACCCGGATTCAGGCCGGAAATTTTAATCTTATTATTGATGTCGATCGGGAATGTAAGGAAGACGAACAGACCTTCTATCGCATTATCTATTCAAGCGGGGAATGGGATCAGGTCAATAAAGTCCCTGAGGTTGAGGATATCTTGCCCAACGGGGGGGACTATACCCATGACTTACGCTACTTCAATGATGTGGTGCTGGCGCTGGATAAGGGCGATGACGTTCTGAAAACACTGGAGGTGGAATACAAACGCTTTTTGATCTGGCAAGAGCAGGAAGGGGCATATCATGATGCTGTGAACTATCAGGGGGATTTTATCCTGAAGACGGATAACCGATTTGATAATACTCGCGAGCAGATAAAAGACAAAACGTTAACCGAGTGTATTGTCGGTCGTTCATTCCTGATGGAGAAAGTCTGGCCCGAGATGAATATCGATAATCAGGTCAGCGATATCTTTGCTGATGATGACAGAGTCGATGTGCTTAAGTCGCTTTCCCCGGAGCATATTTCAGCGAAGAGCAAATACAAGGTACCAGAACTGGTATTCCAGGACTTCTACAAGATTGGGCTGGACAGTCATTTTTAAATAAGGATGAGTTAAATGCAAAACTTTACCTCACTGACACAAATGCTTAAGACATCATCGTTACGTGAAATGTTTGAGCAGATACTGGCGCAGGTCAAAGCGCAGCCACAGGATATTAAGGCCAGAGAAGTGCTTTTTAAACTGTACTGTGTGGATGGCGTGTGGGATAAGGCGCTGTTGCAGCTCCAGACCATGGCATTAATGGACGCAGAGTATAAGAAGCAGATCGAGTTGTATAAGAATCTGGTGTTCAGTGAGATGCAGCGGGTTCAGGTATTGGCTGGTGAACGCCGGGCCGCCACGCTGCAGGGGGATTTTCCTGAATGGATGGAAAAGCTTCATCAGGCTAACGTACAGCAGTATCAGGGCAAGGTGGAGCAATCTGAGTCAATGAGGCTGGAAGCGTTTGATGAAGCGCCGGAAAGTGCCGGAAGTAGCGATGTGATGGGAACATTTGGCTGGATTGCTGATAGTGATGGTCGGCTGGGGCCTCTGTGTGAATTTATTTGTGCCGGCGGATATCGCTGGGTGCCCTTCTCTGCGATTCGATCTCTGGAGGTAAAAAAACCGGGAGATCTTCTGGATTTACTCTGGGTTCCGGCCACGATGCAGGTGGGAGATGACTCCTGGTATGGTTATATCCCTGCGCGCTATCCTATCCAGCGGGATGATGCTCAGGAGATTAAGCTGGGGTTCAGGACGGAATGGGCCTCTCTGTCCGATATTCTTTCTACGGGAAGCGGCCGCAAGGTGTTTATTACCGATCAGAATGAACATTCTGTCATGGAAATAGGGGCGATTACCTTCGGATAATCTCATGGAAAGAAAACATCAATATCCCCCCACTCTACTGGAGCGGTTGCTGGATGATGAGCCGAAGAGCCCGCACGATCGTATGCGTCCCCTGGATATCAGGGGTTTGCGGCGCATAGTGCAGAACGATATCGCCAGCCTGCTCAATCATATCAATATTGAAGATGTCCTTGATAGCGTACAGCATAAACCAGCGATGAGCTCAGTGGTTAATTATGGTATTCCTGCGATGGTAGGCACGCATGCCGATCATCATAGCTGGGACAGTATTGAAAAAACGATTCGCTCTGCGATCTTGCGTTTTGAACCGCGTATCATTCCTGAAACACTGCTAGTTCGCCCATTAAAGAAAGGCTCAGATCTTGCCCGGCATGCCATCATCATTTTCGAGATTCGTGGTTTGATATACTGGTCGCCACGCCCGGTAGATCTATGCATCAATGCTCGCTATGACATTGAGTCCGATAAGCTGGAGCTCCGCCTGTTTCAGGAGTGAAAACGCGGATGACTTGCTTATATTTTTAATCTATTTTTCAGTACAATGACGAGATGGCCTGAGATGTTTGATCGGGCCTCATTCTTAGCCTTGATTCTCAAAATAACTCACTGCCCTGTGTAGGGGTGATAGGATTAGGATAATTCAATAAGTATCTGAACTGTTCTCTCCTTGTCTGGGTGCACAAAACAGATTAATTAACCGAAAAAAACAATTAAGATGGGTTTATGTATTACATAATTCCAATTTGACAAGAAATTTGATCGTTTTCTATATTGGCTATAGAATACGCAATGTAAAGGACGTAGGGACCTGAAAGTTAAGGCAAATGGATATGCCCTCTTCTCTTCATTCACCGCGCATTACGGTCAGTTGTGCTTTTAGCTATTTACATGGGGTCGTATTAGCCTGTTCAGAGTTGGTACAGAGGGGATCTTATTCCTTTTTTATTAAGAGTGTTCGCATTGGTCTCATATCACCATTGATATAATCTGCATATTCGATTGTCTTGTTTATTGACGTAGAAGGGAGTCTGAGAGACAAAAAATGTGATTCTGGCGGAAGAAGTCCTGTGCGTCTGGCATAGCTGTATAGCTATTGTGATATGTTAGTTTTGTTCACTTTTGTCAGTGTTGGGCTGCGCTTGCGTGTGACTAAGGGAAATCACACTTGATTTGTTGACTCAAGGGAGTGCATGTGCCATGTTAAAAATATTAATGATGGACTCTGATTATTATCAGGCGTTAGGGTTGAGTTATTTGATATTAAATCAACCTATTAGTGAGCCTCTGGACATTTGTTTTCTGTTGCCATCGGATGATAAAAACATTGACGTCGCGAATGTCGTCTTCCGTAGGGATATGGTGACGATTAATATTTTTAACGACAAATTAAATCCGGAAAACAGAACTCCGGGAGCCAGAAGGAGAGAGAAGATTACTCTGCATGTTCCTTTTTTATCCAAAGGATATACGATGAGTGATATCTCCATAAGAATCAAAAAGATACTGTCTATTGCTAGCGTTGAATATAGTGCGTTACGTACCAAAGAAGATGCCTACTGTTCGTTGGGGCTTAAGAAGTATGCCCAACTTTCTGAAACCGAATACGATGTTATGTTATTGATTGGTCGTGGATACAGTAGCGAAGATATATCGAAAATACTAAATCGTTCCCGTAAAACTATCAGCACTCATTACCGCAATGCCAGCCGTAAAATGGGAATGGCGAACCGTGCTGAGTTCTATCGTTATGCTTCTTTTGTTGCCAAATGCGGACGCGATGAAAGGAATACTTTCTGCTTGTAAGCTAAATATGCGAGGGAGTTGCCATGAGTAGTGGTTCTAGTAAAAACGTGTTCGTTACACCTTTAACAGGTCGTTTACTATATATATTGCCTGTTTGCTTTTCTTCAGTTTCTTTTGCAGCAAATAACGACACCATCATCGCTGATGGAACCCAGCGTACGATAGATAGTCTGACCCTTGAAAACGAAACCAGTGGTACGTTTATTATTCAGGTTCGTAATGGAGCACAGCTGGATGCCACAAATCTTGTACTGAATAGTTTTGGTATTCGGGGAGGCGCGGCATGGATCGATAATAGTCAGTTTAATGCGGATTCTCTGAATATTAGTGTTGTTGGAAAGTCTGGCTCGGGTATCTATTTAGCTAACGGCAGTGAAGCAACGATGGGGAATATCACCATTTCCGGGCAGGACAGCGCCCAGGGGCTGGTTTTGGATGGAACGTGGTCTGGTCCGCCTTCCGTCACTATGGCGAAACTAAGCGACAGCGATATCACGACAGCCGATGGCGACGCTATTATGGTGATGAGTGGCGATCTTACGCTTACTAATGTTAATGCCAGTACGGAAGGCAAGAGTGCTCATGCGTTAAATGCTAATTCGGCTGCCGTGATTCACTCCGAGGGGGGAAGTTTCTCTACTCAGGGAGAGAACAGTAATGCGGTTTGGGTAGCATCGGCGGATTCATCGGTCACTATGAGTGGCGCGACGGTAACCACGGCTGGCTATCGCGCTATTGCCATTAATAGCCAGAAGGGGACTACGACTATCTCTGATAGTACGATTGAAACCCAGGGAGAAAACGCCTACGCCTTATACACCGAAAATCAGATCGCTGGCGATAAGCTTACGATCACCACCGCTGGTGTGGGTGCAACTGGCATGTTTGCAGCGCTCGGCGCAACGGGAACCTTAACTAATAGTAAAATTGTGACCAGCGGCGAGTCTGGTTTTGGTCTGACGGCCTGGCCTGGCTCGCGGATTATCGCCGATAACGTAGAGATTGAAACCTCGGGTAAAGAGGGAGCGGGGTTACGTGCCTATGCGGGAATATTTGACGTCAGTAATAGCCGTATACTGACTAACGGAGAGAACGCTGCGGGTCTGTTTGCCAACGGTTACTCTACGACACTGCGCAATGAGGTTCAGTTAACTAACGTCACACTTGAAAGCAAGCAGGCACAGGCGGTGGATGCCAATGCGACCTCGCTGACGTTGACGGCTAAAGACTCAACGTTGACTGGTGGTGATGGTAGAGTGATGACGATCAGGCATTATGAAGATGCAGTCGATCCGGTCAACAATCTGTATAGCAACGTAATATTCAACGCTGAAAATAGCACCCTGAATGGCGATATCGCGGTGTCCGATCCGGGTAACCAGGTCGCGGTAAACCTGAGTAGTGGCACCGTGCTTAATGGTGCCGTCACACATGCAACATCGCTATCGGTTGATAGCACCAGTACCTGGAATATGGACAATAATTCTAGTCTGGGGCAGTTCACAAATAACGGGACTATTGTTTTTTCTGATTCGAATAAGTTCGACACCCTGAAGGTGACGGGCAACTATGCGGGCGATGGCGGGTTGCTGGTTATGAATAGCGTGTTGGGTGATGATGGTTCCCCGGCGAATAAGCTGATTGTGGGCGGCGATGTGGAGCAGGGTACGACAAAGATAGCTATCAACAATCTGGGAGGAAAAGGCGCTCAGACCGTGGAGGGCATTGAAGTCGTGAGCGTTGGCGGCACCTCCATAGGACGTTTTGAAAAAAAAGGGCGTATCGTAGCGGGCGCCTATGATTATGATGTCGTCAAGAAGGGAGAGAACTGGTATCTAACCAGTACTTATACGCCTGAGCCGGAGCCGAATCCAGGCCCGAATCCGAATCCAGGGCCGAATCCGAATCCAGGCCCGAATCCGAATCCAGAACCGAACCCGGAGCCGAAACCGAGTCCGAAAAAGCCGGATGTTCGACGCCCGGAGGGGGGAAGCTATACCGATAACCTGGCGGCGGCGAATACCATGTTTACCATGACATTGCACGATCGTCTGGGAGAGCCTCAGTTCGTTGATGCTCTGAATAACCAGGGGGAAGTGACCAGCTTGTGGTTACGTCAGGTGGGAAGCCATAGCGGCTGGCGTGATGCGAGCGGTACGCTTAAAACGCGCAGCAATCGCTATGTTGCTCAACTCGGCGGTGATGTGGCGCAGTGGAGCAGTAATGGCAGTGACCGCTGGCATGTTGGCTTTATGGCCGGTTATGGTAATACCCGTAGTCATACCAGTAACTCGCTGGTCGGCCATAGCTCTAAAGGAAGCATGAATGGTTACAACGTGGGTGGATACGCCACGTGGTACGCCAGCGATGAAAAGCAGGCTGGAGCCTATCTGGACAGCTGGGCCTTATATAGCTGGTTCAATAACAGCGTAAATGGGGACGATTTGCCAACCGAAACCTACAAATCCAGCGGCTTTACCGCATCTCTGGAAGGGGGGTATACCTGGCAGATTGGCGAGTACACTGGCAGTAAAGGAACGGTTAATGAGTGGTTTATCCAGCCTCAGGCTCAGGTTGTATGGATGGGAGTGAGTGCGGATGATCACCGTGAAACTAACGGTACTCTGGTTCAGGGTGAAGGTGACGGCAATATGCTCATCCGCCTGGGGGCAAGAACCTGGATTAAGGGTCATCACGCTATGGATAAGGAAAAACAGCGTCAGTTCCAGCCCTATCTGGAGGCTAACTGGTTGCATAACACGCGGGATTTCGCAACCCGTATGGACGGCATGCGTATCAGCCAGGAAGGAGCCCGAAACCTGGGCGAAGTTAAAGTCGGTGTAGAAGGGCAGCTCAACCCGCGCCTTAATGTCTGGGGAAATGTAGGTGTACGCATTGGGGCTGCCAGTTATTATGACAGCGCAGCTATGGCCGGCGTAAAATATAACTTCTGATTCATCTCCTGTAGCCACCAGAGTTGAATATTCTGACCCTGCCCGTTAAGGGCAGGGATTTGTCGGAAACGATAGAGTCTGGTGCTGCTGCAGCGTTGATTTTCCCAATCGGCCAGAGGAATAATTTTACTGCTCTGGCCTGCCTGTAAATAATATTCCAGTGTCCCTGGTGGTGTGGGGAGGAGGGATTTCATCAGGTTGGCTGTCAGCGTAGTTCTTTTTCCTGCGGTTTTCAGGGGGGGAGCGTGTTGATTGTCATGGAAAGCAACAATATATCAGAGGTTGTTTGTTGGTATGTGGGGTTATGACAACCGTTATCCAGCATATCTGTGTGGCTTTATTGGTTAGAAATATAGCCCCTCCTTTTTATAAAACCCTGCTCTTCTTCATACTGGCACATGCCTGCGAAAAGTGTTTTTTATTTAAATTTCTTCAGTTATGATTATTTTTCATGTGGTAAACAGGCTTGAGGTACATCTTTAGTGCAAACATAAAGAGCCTGCGTTTATCCTGGGTTGATTATCTTAGATGATGTTGGGTAATGAAATTGCAATGCAGCGCACTAAGGTTTTTGAAACATGAGTGAAGAGAGGATGCTTGATTTTTATCGCTGTGATGGCTCGGTGTATTTACTGACCAATGGCCCTGATCTTATTAGTAATCAATTGCGGACGGGTAATAACTGGGATGAGTATACAATAAAATTGTCTCTTGAGTTAATCAGAGGGGTTAAAAAAACCGTGCTAATTGATATCGGTGCGAACCTGGGGGCATGGTCAGTTCCTGTGGGGAAAGAGATAAAAAAACTTGAGGGAGTTATCCATTGTTTTGAACCCCAGCGTCCCGTTTACTATCAGCTCTGCGCCAATCTTTTGTGTAATGAGCTGATAAATTGTCATGCCTACAATATGGCGGTTGGCGATTACACTGGCTCCATTGATATTCCGCTTCTTGATATCTTTACTTTTCCTAACTTAGGCGCGCTGTCATTATCTGAAAGTATACGAAAACAACAGGGATGGGTAACAGAAACAGCAGTGAAAGAGACCGTTAAAATAATCACCCTTGATCGGATGCAGTTACCTGCAGCAGATTTAATTAAAATTGATGTTGAAGGTCTGGAACTAGAGGTACTGCAAGGTGGAAAAAACTGGATAAAGCAATCAGGAAATCCCCCAATAATTTTCGAGGTGTGGGGCGATTATATTGAAGGGCTACGCTCAAGAAGGGAGCGACTGCTTGATTTTATGCAAGAGGAAATGAGGTACGAATTATTTATCAATGAAGAGGTTTGTGTTGGGCAGCATATTGAGAATATAAAGATTCCACTGTCAGAACTAAACCAAAATTTCTGAAGGATAAAAATACCAGAACCAATGGATTGAATTTGACGTCGATTGGAATTTATCTCGTTTTTTTAGATTAACGACAAGTGAAAAAAATACTGCTATTCGCATCAAGTCAACTGAAATCTAAATTATCTCTATCCTGATTATCTTCTGACGTGTCTGAATCACATGAACTGATAATCACTATTATTATATTAGAGGCCAATCCTCAGTATTCTGCTGTGCTAAATCAGTTTCTGAATAATATGTTCACTTCAGAAGCTATGGGTGATGCTTATAATCCGAAATGAATCTGATTATTATTAGCTGTGCAGTCAATTAAATGACATGATGTCAGTCATTGGAGTGAATGTTTCCATCGTTTTTTTACATGGTAAATCTGAAAAAAGCATTCCCGGGCTGTTTCCCTGTAGCCCGGGAATAGGGAATCACAGCCATTCAAAAATCGCTGCAGAGCGAGGTGGCATCATTATCGTCAACACCTCATTGTCCCAGGTCGTTGCATGCTGCACGGTAGAGGGGTATCCCTGAACGACTTTGCCTTTCAACCCTGGCAACCGCAATTCACAGCGATCCTGAGAGCCTTCCCGTCGCCAGACCGCCAGCCACGCTTTACCGGTCTCAGCTTGCATCCCTAATGCGACCCATTCGTCAGTAAAGCTCGATAGTCCCAGCGGCCAGAACGGCAGCGCCGTTTTCAGCTGCTGGCGCAGTGTTTTGTAGTAGCGAATCGCCTCCTTTACCTGACAAAAACCGCGGTCGGACAGTTCCGCCAGATGGCCACTCTGGTGAATACGCAACAGCATCGACGACACCTGATTGAAGATCACGGCCTGCTCCTCGTCGTTACGCATCGGATAGGACCAGATGGCCGCCTGCTCTGGCGTGACTGCCGTTGGAGCGTTAGCGGCTATGGTGGCGTACTTGAGATAATCTTCCTGATCGCTGGTAGACTGAATTGAACAGCGGCTGAGCATAGCGTAGTCCATGCGAAGACCGCCGCTGCCGCAATTTTCAATAATCAGTTGCGGGTAACGGGCAAAGACAGCATCTAGCCACGCCAGGTAGGCGCGATTATGCTTCAGCAGGCCATCACCGGCGCTATCGGCATTCTGTTCGGTGCCTATACCCGGCTCAATGTTGTAGTCCATTTTGATATAGCCGACGCCGTATTCGGTGACCAGACGGTCGATCACTTCATTAGCGTGGCGAAGCACAGCCGGGCAGGTGAAGTCCAGTTGGTAGCGGCTGCGGTCAAAGACTCGCTTGCTGTGGCGCATAAAGAACCAGCTATCGTCCGTCTCCGCCAGCTTCGGCGACTTCACGCCCATGACCTCCAGTTCCAGCCACAGCCCTGGGATAAGCCCCTTCTCGCGAATGTAGCCGATCACGTACTGAATGCCCTCAGGGAATCGTTCAGCACTTGGCAACCACTGGCCGACGCCGTTCCACCATTCACCTTTGTCATACCAGCCGCAGTCTATGCAGAAATATTCTGCACCCGCTTCAGCGGCGGCATCGATCAGCGGTAACAGTTTCGTGGTGGTCGGATCGCCGAACAGGCAGTTCATGTAGTCGTTAAATATGACCCCCAGTTTCTGGTTATCATCGTTTACGCGCCGGGTACGGCGACGATATTGGGTCAACGTGGCGATCGCATCGGTAAAACCGGTTTGGGTGACGCCAACGGCGACGGGTACCGAGGTAAATTCGTCGCCCGGTTGTAACTCTTTAAACCAGTGATGATAAAACTCGTTTGGCCCGCCGATTTGCAAGTACAAATGGTTAGCCTGATCGCCAATTTCCCAGTGCCAGGATCCGTTGTGTTCAATCTGCCAGAACAGGCCCGCACCGGTATGCTTGTCCTCCAGATAGCCCATTGGCAGGTATTCTTTGCTCGACCATGCCCCGGTGTTGGTGTAGTGCAACGGTTTTGACGAGCGCTGTAGCCCTGTCTGGATGCAGGGCATAAAACCCAGCTCGTCGAAGGTGTACTGCCGCCATTGTAGCTCACGGGCCCAGCTATTATGGGGGATATGCAGGGTAAAGTTGTCACCCCAGTTTTTCGCGCTCTCTTTCTCAATTCCGTTAATGACAAAGCTGGAGAGATACTCGACGGTAAATGGCGCATCACCCCGATTGCGAATTACGCTCCAGCTACGCAGCAGCGAGAGCCGGGTATAAAACTGATAGTGCACATCCACTTCGGCGGCGGTATCCATGTCGAACAACGTAAAGACCAGCTTGCGCCCCTCGGCGTTATACGTATCTTCATGCTGACGATAGCGCAGCGTATAGCCCGGCGCAGTGGCGGTAAAACCCGCACCATGACGTTCCAGTGGCTTATCAAGGCCGGAGATATTCACTTCCACCAGGTTAAAGCGCGACAGCTAATCCGCGTACTTACCGAGCGTGTCTGCATTGAAAGGTAGAGAGGAAAAGTGCAGCAGGCGCGCCCGATTCTGCAAATCGAAGACCATGGTGATACCGTTTTCGACTACGGTAAAGAAAGCTGACATATCAACTCCTGAATGGCTGAATTAAGCTGAAGGTTCGGGCCGCAGCACCCGGTTACCGGAAAGGGTGAAGACAGAAAGAACGGTGAAGCACAGCGCGATGGCACCAAGGATGGTGTAGGATTCTTTAAAACCCATCACGTCGTACATATTACCAATAGCAGTGCTCATAAATATCTGGCTGAACTGTTTGGCGAACTGGAAGCCAATCAAATAAACGGTGGCGGAGAGCCGCCAGTCGAAGTTGGCGGAGATATATTTCAGCGTGGCGATAATCAGAATGGAGCTTTCGAAGCCGTGCAGCAGTTTCATAGTGGAAATCAGGAGCGGGCCGGTGGCCATGGCGCTGCCGATAATGCGGAACGCCATGATGAATCCGCAGTAGAGCAAGGCATTTTTCGGCCCGATGCGGTTGACGATCGCCGGGGCGAAGAACATGGTTAACGCGTCGAGGAAGATTTGCACCGTGTAGAGGTAGCCGAATACTTCCGCGCCGCGTTCGCGGGTTTCGAAGAAACTGCTGTAGTAGACAGCGAACTGCTGGTCATAGGTTTCATACACCGCACCGACGCCCACCATATAGAACACCAGGAACCAGAAGCGCCGGGTGCTTAGCAGAGCGATAACATCACCGCGATCGATTTTTGTATGCTGCGGGTTGTCGCTGCCCATCCCGTTCTGGCCGGGGCGGAAAAAACACAGCAGTACAGCAAGTACCACGCCAGCGCAGCTGGCCATAATAAAGATGTAGTCAGGGTTAATGATGAACAGCTTACCGGAGATAAGCGTCCCTACCGCCGCGCCGATGCCGCCCCACATCCTGGCGCGCCCGAACTCAAATCCTTCCTGGCGGGACACTTTGTCGATCCACGCTTCGCAGATACCACAGCCACAACCGAATGCCAGACCAATAAATATGCCACCCGCCAGCGCCCCGGCAATAATGTTGATTTTGAGCAGTGGCGCGAAGACAAAGATCCACCATGGCGCAAAGGCGATCATCAATCCGGCCAGCATCCACATCAGGTGTTTACGGAAATTCAGCTTATCAGCCAGGATTCCGAAAATAGGCTGGAAAACCACGGACATGATGGCGATGCAGGTATACACCATACCGACTTTCGTTGAGCCGATGCCAATTTTTTCCGTGAGCCATAGCGATAGCCAGGGAAAACAGGCTCCCCAGCAGATAAAGAAAAAGAGAAACCATATGCAGGAGAGCAGGTAATTCTCTTGCTTAATACCCCTTCCCAGTAACATGAAAAACCACATTATTTGTAATGATACTGGTTGTTAGTTTTAAAGTTTGCCTGCTTCAGAGAAAGAAAATTATTGGCGAAGCGTGAGTACGATCATTATTAGCTGCAAACTGAGTAAAATAGTTCATGCAGGTAGCATAATTATCCATGTTTAATAGGTTTTCATACTTATACGGGGGAGAACTCATTTGAATGAATAAAGACTATTAGATAGGAATTTCTGGAAAGTTATTACAGAAACGCTCTATTACCTGTTCTGACAGATAATCTGAATTTCAATAAATAAAATACCTGCGATACGCAGGGTATTTGTAGTGCATTTTACCTTGAGGCAGGCGAGGCGATGGAATGTAACCGGTGCTGGTGCTCAGATGGCTACGAGTTCTGCTGCGACAGGGAGATCATAGACTGGGCGGCGAGCACTGGTGGCTATGACAAAGAGATGGTAGGGGGGGGAAAACGCTTCGGGAAGAAACTGCCAGAAGAGCCGCCTGGAATGGCTGGCGGATAATAGTTTGGTTTACAGAGCGCATGAAACACGTGTGCTTGCCCGGTTGTCGGGACTTGAACCATGCTTAATCATCGCGAGGAGCCATGAAAGTAACGGTATTGCGGATGGATTCGTGGAGACGATAAAGCGTGATGATATCAGCATCATGCTCAAACCGGACAGCGGTGATGAATCTGGCGGTGGCGTTCAGTCATTACAACGAATACATCCATAGAGCGTATCGGGAGATGGCTCACCATGGAAATATATACACAGAACATTATCGTCGCCGTAAGAGAGAAAACGCGTCTGAAATATAGGGGTAAATCCAGTACAGAATTATGTTGAATCAGACTATACCCTCAATGGTATCCCTGTAAGGGGGATGCGGGTAAAGCTTGGCTGGAGTTATTGCAGAGGTATTGATTTCGACGTATTCAGAATGCAAAAACGGACCTCCGTGGAGGTCCGCTTATCAGAATTTGGTGCCGGACTCGGAATCGTAGTTTGTGTTAACCATATGAAATAAAAGTATAATAATCATAATAACCTTAACTGTACCAACAAATGTACCATCAATTTATAAGCGTGAATGCAAATAAAGTCAATTATATTCAATTGGTTATGACAACATGGCCCTGCCAAGCCTCACAGAACACTCTTCAAATCTGGACTGATTGTTCCGCTGCTTTTCCTTGCTCTATTCAATAGATTACCGTCACCAAATCCGATATGTTTACTCATAACATATCAAAGCGATAAGTAAAGCCAGAAGGATAGATGCCACATGACCAAAGCGGAGATCGCCAGCGCTGTTAATGAATGGTTCAACATTGAAAATTACAGCGTCCTGCAAAATTTGACAGTGGAACAGCTTTTCCAAGAGATAGAAAACAGGATTGTCGCCTATCGTATGGAACAAAACCGGGCTGAGTTGTCTCCCGAAAACCTTAGTAGGCATCAGAAATATTACGAAGAGTTGATTGAAGGTAAAGTCGTCTTTGGTGATGTTTTCGGTGGACCAGAGAAAAGACTATCTTCCAGCTATGCCATCAAGCCTGTAACACACCAAGGGCTATGGGAGGTGGCGGGTTATGTTGCTGCTTTCGATAAATACGTAAACCCGGAGGGAAAACCCCTGCCTCATATGGAAGTCTCGCACTATCTGAAGGAAGCCGAGGTAAACAACGAAGGGCTGATGCTGGTTCAAATTAATCTGGCAGAAACGTCACCTGAAGAAATCATCAATCATCTGAAAGTCATGGTTCCTGAGTGGAAACAGCAGCTACAGGCTCCTGAGCCTCCAGCCAGAGATTTTCGCTTTGGGGTCAGCAACCTTAAAAAAATACTGGATTACAACATTATCCCCATCATGGACCTGCTGTTCTGGGCGCAGGATCAAGAGGTCAGGATTGGTATGCCACAACTGACCAGCTTTTTATACCCTGATGAGTTTAAAGACGGTATCCGTGATGTAGATAAGGTGAAATCAACAGATCATCCTCTGGCAGTTAAGTATCTGACAAACCTTGCTCACTATCGCTCTTTTGTCGATTTTACATATAGATACGACGACAGAAGACACTGGAATATTCGAGATCTGATCAGAGAGGAACTTGGTAAGGATGAGCAATCCGATCAGGACTGATCTTCCAAAAGGCGGTGTTTTGCGCAATGTAAATATCGCCTATATTCACTAAGGCTGAACATACCCTATTTTTCCCCATTCCAAAAATCTGCGTAAAAAACTTATCCCTGAACGTCCCTCCTAAATCACAAGAAAAATCCATACAATTATCTCATCGAACAACACACCATAAAACGAAATATCATAGGTATTACGGGAAAAATAATGGAGGTAAATATGATTCAAATCAATAAAGAAAAACACCCGAAACTTATCCGGTTGCCGGAAGTAATAAGAAAAACTGGATTTGGCAGGACATGGATTTATGAGCTTATAAAGGCTGGAAGATTTCCAAAGCAAGTAAAGATAAGTGAAAGGTCTATTGCCTTTATTGAAAGTGAGATTGATGAGTGGATTGAAAAAATGATTGCGAAATCTCGCTGCGTATCTGAATGTAAACATTTTAAATAAAAGGGGAATATATGAAAAGTAAAAACGTACTGCCTTTTGTGGTGACTGTCACTAATGATGAAACTGAAATATTTATGGAGATGGCTATTAATAACTTTAAAAAGCATCTTCAGGTCATGATTGATTGTATGGGAGATGATTATGAGCGTCACTTTAAAGACCGGCTTTATATTGAGGATGTGATTGTTAAAGTGATAGAGAGAACAAAAAAAGATTTTGCTGAATCAATGAAAGATAATAAAGGAAAAGAATATTACCTGTTCTTAGATGAGGTTCGAAGGAATCTGAGAGTTATTTATTTGGCGTATCGTAAAAACTATTAATAGGAGATGAATATGGACGAAAAAAGTTTAGATTGGAATGAAATACCAGTAAAAATAACCGCGAGTAATCCTGAGACAGCAAACTTTACTACTGATGTTATAAATACCTATAACGAGTTAATACATTACTTATACTTTAATCTAAGTGAAGATGTATTTCTGAAGAAATTGATGGATGGGTTTTACAGGGAGATATTCATAATGGATGTTATTAATCTCAAGCTACATGAATGGCTTGAAAGTTCTGAAGAGATAAAGATTAAATACATATCAGTCCCAGAGGTTAAAACTATACTAAGTAGCTATCATGAGTTTTTGATTAAATGCTTTAATGGTGATGATTATGTTCGTTATTACAAAAAAGTAGAAATCAGCGCAAATAAACAGTCTGTGATGTAAAATAAGAGGTGATGAGATGAGTGAAAAACTGATAAAAGAATCAAGAAAAGTATTCCTGCACCTTGCTGAGTTATTTTATGAAATGAGAATAAATACGCTGAAGGAAACACGGCCTAATGAAGCAGAGATGTTAATGGCAGATGATGCCTTCATGGAAGGTATTTATAAAGAGTGCATTAAAAATGCAAGTGCTACTTTTAAAAAAGCAGCCAGAGCTGAGTATTATGAGCAAGGGCATTCAGTAAAAATGGTTGATAAGGAGGTGGTATTGATAACACTGCGCGTTAATCATAAAAGAAGATGAGCATATAAGTTTCAAAAATATAGTCCTGTTTAGCCCCACATATGGGGCTGGAAATAATAAACCAATAAATATCATTTTAAAATGAGGAATCATTATGTCTAAAAATATTGAAATTAAAAATACATCTACTGAGCTGTTCTATGATCTGGCAAAGCGTTCTTTCGAAGCAAGCTGGAAAACAATGCAGGATATGTGTAGTGACAGCATTTCGCACCTTGTTGATGACGCTGATTTTATGAGCGCATTTATACGGCTCACGATTAATCATGTTTGTCATAACTTTGACAAGTTTACCACGCAGGAAGGCAATCATGGGAATATTGAAGAGGTTAACTACGAAGAAGTAGCAGAACGGCTTGTACGTAATGCTTGGGTGTTTTGTTAATACTAACTGTTTTTTTATTATACTCGCGATACTTGAAGTTGCATGTTGCCCGTGTCGCTTCATGCCCATAAAGCTTGGGTTGCACTGTTGCTCGAACATGCAACTTGAAGTTTATTGAGTATAAATACAAAAAATCGAAAAAAAGAGGATATAGATGAAGAAAGATAATCTGAGTAAAAAAGATGAAACAATGATATTCGCCATTTCAGCAACGCTAATGTTGTATGTGGACAGGATATACAGCATGGCAAGCGTAAACAAAGATGATGCAATGATTTATGTAAATGATGAAGATGTTGTTGAGTTTGCACTACGAATCCACATGAAGGAAGTATTAACTGAGTTTGAGTATTACAAGGCTGCTTTTGGTACAGGAAAGGAAAAATATGAATATATAAATATAACAGAGCTATTAAAGAGGGTGATGTTTTTTCATGATTTATATATCAAGGATATGTTGACAAGAAATATAGAGTCAGGACGATCTTTTGATGACTATAGTGTGTTGGACTGGGATATGGACATAAAGAGATAATATCTGGTTTTTTTAGAGGGATATATGAGTATATTTGAAATGTAATGCCGGAATGGATTCCAGTATTACATGGCCTGACAACTCGGTAACTTCAATGAAATTATTCGATCCGTTCATTCTTTATTTTACCGGATTGAAAAAGTAAATGCTGATTCAGTCTATGATACTTGCTGAGCAATGGGCTTAATATGGAAGCATTGAATACAGTATTCAAGTTGCATGAATTTAAAACCGCCAAAAAATATTGACGGCCTAAGAGTTATCAGATGGCAAAGTCTTCCAGTGTTTTACCTGCTTCAATAGCAGTAGCAATTGCTTTAGGAGTACGGCCCTGACCAGTCCAAGTCTGCTCATTGCCATTATCATCTGTATATTTGTATTTGGCAGGGCGTGGAGTTCGTGTCGATTTGGTTTTAGGCTTAGTTGAGCCAACCACTGAAAGTAGTTCCACAGGATCAATACCATCTTCTAACAGTTTCTGGCGGAAGGCTTCAAGCTTAGCCTGACGTTGTTCTTGTTCCTTGAGTATTGCTTGTTCTTCCTCACGGCGCTCATCAACGATAACAGAGAGTTTTTCCAGCATCTCTTCCAGCGTTTCCAGATCAGTTTCTCGAGCCTGTGCGCGAAGTGTACGAATATTGTTCAATACCTTTAATGCTTCACTCATACTATGTCATCCTGTGTTTAAAATGGGAGATTGAAAGGGGGTGCAGTATTGTCTGCTGATAGATTTAAAACACACCAACATATTAATAATATAGTAAATATTAGCATTAGAGCAATCTATTAGAACCATTTCAAACGAAAAGCGGAGGACCGATTTATAGGGCCATTTTTCGTCGTAGTTGACTTGATGGTTCGAACTCTGACGAAATGTTAGAGAGTTGCTCAAGACTCTGTTCAACAGAACGTTGGAACTCAAGAGCAGCTTCTGTACGCTGTTTTATGACGAGAGCGAAGAGTTCATCAGGTGTTTTTTCCAATAGAGTTTTTCTGTAGAGTATGGATTCCTGAACCTTCTCAAGGCTCTTGGATGCAAGAGCCGAAGCATGGCTAATAGGATTAAGTTCTTCAATAAATTTATCGAGCAGCGATTTTTTCTTTCGGTCTAATCTAAGGAGAACAGTGTGAGCCGATTTAAATTTCTTTGCTTCAATTAAGGATGAGCCATTGGTTCTTAATCTGCGATCTTCATCTCTGTATTCAGACATCGTTGGATATTGTTTCAATGCTTTGATGGTGTTCAGATACTGAATTAAATCGTCATTATCTAATTTTATATTCCTCATACATACCTCGTAAATAAAATAGTGGATATATTTATGTTACGAGATATAGTGTAAGTGTCAAATATAACCGAGAAATAAGAATGATAATATTCAGATGAAATCTATATTCTTTCTTCTTGATCAATATCTTCAGGATAATCAACAAAAATGTCATCTTCTGAAACAGAGTCCCAGTCAATATCTTCGTCGGGAGTAGAAAGTAAAGGTTTATCATTTTCTTTATCGATGGTCTTTTCTGCGTTGTTTGTAAGTACCGTATCTTTATAAACGGTGACGAATACGTTTTCTATGCCTTCACTGGTCGTTCTCAGCGACTTCTTAACATATTCTTTCCTTATGGCATTTAATGTTCTGTACTGGCCTTTCAGAAAGAGATTTGCGTTTATCATTGTATGCTTCCCTTCTTTGACCAGAATGCCTTTATTTATTAGCTTGTTCCAGCATTTACACACGTTAGATTTGCTCATATTAAGCTCTTCTGCGAGTGCCGACTGAGATATACTGGCAATGAGGTTTCCATGCTGCATGAGTTTACATAAGCGGATCATTATTGTGTATTCTGCACCAGACATATTTTTTCCGAGCTTTTCCAGATTATCAAGAAAAGCATGAACATAGGCTATTCCCGGTCGAATATCGGAACTTCGTTCTTTTCTTACATTTACGGTTATTTTATCTTTTCTGTTTCTGTTATAAAAACTGTAAATCTCCAGTTTTTGTTTGTCCGTGAAATGATTTCTGCTTATATATTCTTCCACCTCTTCACTGCTGGAGGTCATTATTTTATTGTAATCAATGCTCATCGGTTATCCTTTTATTGTTTTTATGTTTATTCTATATAATGCAGGATGTACTTTTGTCAAAAATAAATGTGAAAAAAGGAAAAATAATACACTTTTGCGAAATAGCGTTCACTTCTTTCCGGGTGTTTTAACTATAAAAAAGTTTCCACAGAAGAAATTTTGGTTTCCGTACAGGAAACTTCGGTTTCCACAGAAGAAACTTAAATTTCCGTATAGGAAACTTTTTCCGTGAAATCTCTTTTAAATATAATAGGTTACACCTCCTTAATACTATAATATGTTTAATAACCTTAACGGGGAGTGTGCCGGTTAAATGGCACCGTCTATTTTTCTACTTTGTTTTTACTTGATGTTATGGACAGCAAGTGATTGTTTTATACAATCACGAAGCGCTGCTGATTTTTTAGTAAATATACAATTGTTTTTCCTCTACGTTATAGCGGCTACGCCGCAATTCTTTATGGATAAATCCATCATTAACAGGGATGAACCCTGTTTCAGCAGTGTGATTGTCTTGAGCAATCACTAAGTGCTGCTTCTATGAATATAGTTTTCCTATGCGTTTAAGAGCAAATACTATATCTTTTAGTGCTAATGCTGTTATGAAATATAGGATCGAAAATATTTAATCATGAATAAAAGAATAGATGTTGATCCTTTTGGCTTTACCCTAAAACATAGCAAGGACCATTGTTAAATCGTTAAATATATTTTACAGAGTTAGGGCGTAGCCGTGCGTCAGCACATGAGCTTTAGCTCATAAGAGATATATCTTTTCAAAAGAATAAGAAAAAACAGGTAAAACATTTATTAAATGAGTTAAATTTGATTTTTACCGATTCGATATGGTATTAAATAATAAAAAAGAAGGAAAATAAAGAATGAACAACATTAAGATTATTACGCTCTTTCATACAAATAAAAAAATACCATTTATGACTTGTATTGTTAAAGATGTTGAAGAGAATGAACAAGTAATAAAACTCACTTTGCAAAATGGTGATAATATTCATGTCAAAGATTATGACTATTTCTTCTTATCAGAATCAGCACATGAGTGTGATCAGGAACGAATGATTAATACATATAGAAGATTGATTTCTGAACTGAGCCAAGTTAGCGAAGAAACAATAGAGTCCTTAGTTCCGAAGATATCGAATAATATGAAAACCAATTTCCCGGCAAGCGGTGTGAGTGCTTTGGAAGATGATTGAAAAATCTGAATGGTAGCAACCATTCCATATGAAACAGCATATTAAAACATGCGTTGCATACAGGTTTTTGCAACACCATATCGGAAGATAGCTACGTTACCTGAGATCTAACAATCCCTGTCTGCGTAATGGTCGACAGGGTATTACCTGTTCTGACCTATACCTTTCTATCTCCATCCATGTGCAAACAGCTACTGACATGGCTCTTCGTGCACATTACACCACTTATCGATCGATATAAAAGATCAATAAATTGCTTTTGATAGGTTGAAGCTATTGAATGAGTGTCAATTGATCGGTGTTTTAATTGTTTATATCGATCGATTGCGTATATATGATAGTCTAAGGCTATCAAATGATTTGAATTCGATCGATACAAACGATATGACGAACAGAAAAATAAATTGAATCCTATCAATTGATTAATGCTTTTTTTCAGCCCAGAGAGACCAACCTATGGGTAGGGCTGTCTTTGACATAAAGTTTCAACACATTGGGGATAGATATGAAATTACGGATAGTGATGCCACTGGTACTGTCTGCTGCCGCACTAACAGGATGCCAGCAGCTCAACGACGGCGTGAATACAATTAATGGAGCAATCAGCTCGTCGTTGTCTTCAGTAGGTAAAGCGCTGGGGGGAACAGCCACCACTCAAAGCCTTGGCCCGGTATCATCTGTATCTGGCCTTGGTGCTGTTTGCAAAGACTATGAAGAAAATGCAATGGCAGCAGAAAAGAAATGGACTGGCAAAAGGATCTCTATCAGCAACGCAACTGTTCTTGAAGTTACGAAGGGCAGAAGTGCCAGCGACATGATGACGGGAATGCCGAAATCAGCCCCTAACTATTATCTGCTCTTTAAAACCTCTGATACCAGCTACTGCGGCGGGATGGTCTGGCTGGATTACTACTCTGGTATTGATGATACCGTTCTTACTTACAAGAAAGGCCAGAAAGTCAGCGTCACCGGAACTGTAAACAATTTCGAAGTCCGTGGATTCGCTACCGTCAACAATGCCGATATGCCAGTTCGTCTGGTTGTTCTGAAAAACGGTACGATTAACTATTAACTCTGGGATTACACGATGCGTAAATTTTTACTCGTGGCAGGTCTTGCTGCTCTTTTATCAGGCTGCGGTGAAAAAGGTGATTTTGAGAAAGCTATCAATGCGAAGATTTCACATTCAAAGCTGTGCTACTCCTTGCAGGATAATGATATTGTGTTCAATAAGGGCTTCCCCATCCGGGTCAACCATGGCTACCGTTCAGCGGGGTATAGTGCCAGTGATGAAATATTGAAAGGTCTGGCTAATCAGGGGCTGCTTGATGTTTCTCAACAAGCTAATGGTTTCAGTAGTGTCGATGTTCTGGAAGTAACAGACAAAGGCCAAGCGGTTGAGTTTTGGGATCGTAAAGATGGTGCCTGTGTTGGTCATCGTGCGGTTGCTGAGATAAAGGAATGGACTGAACCGGGAAACGGTAATCAGAAAATTGTTCGCGTGTCTTATACATGGAAGTTGGCGGATGTTCCTGCATGGGTGGACAAAAAAACGTTCTCCAGCGTCAAGGGTATGAATGAACCTGAAGAGAGCATGATTAATCTTGTTAAAACCAGCAATGGCTGGAAAGCGATCTAAGGGGCTATCATGGAAAACAAAACTATTCAGTGTCCTTTTTGCCTAAAAGAAAGTCAGAGAGGCGTCCATGTCTGCACCGGCTGCATGGCGACGGTTCTGTATGGAACCTTCCCCGGCTGGTATGCTTTCGTGGTTATATTATTGACCTTCGGCCTGTCTATACTGATCGGAATGTCTACAGGTATGGCGGGAGCTACTATCAGCCTACCAATAATTGCGGCTGTTGGGTTTGTCGCAGGTAAGGCAATTTTCTCTGATAATGTTGTTTTCAGGCGAAGGATGTAAAATAAAATTTAAACCATGTCTTTTTTCGAAAGGCATGGTTTTATTCTCAGCTTTTTATTTGACATTGGATTTTGTTTTGCTAATTAATAATAAAAAGGAGAGAGTATGAAAATTTTAATAAAATTGAGTAATGACTGGCCTGAACATGTGAGTGGCAATCCAGTCCTTGATAGGTGGGTTCACAAGATTCCTTGGTCCGGCATCGAATGCTTTTTATTATGTGAAGATGGTAATGTTTATCAGTCATATATAAAAATGCCTTTTTTTGTAGAGATAAAAGAATTTCAACTTTTCAGGCATACACACATAGATGAAACTTCATTTATGATTGAAGAAATCAATGAATGGCCTGAAGGTGTTAACATAAGAAAAGGTTTTATATCAAAAACAGATAAGAGACATCCATATAATAAAAAAGAAAATGGCTGCTGGTATGTATCACCTGAAGGGAATGATGCAGTAATTATTTTTGATGCCCCTGAAATTCAGGAGCATAAAAATAGATATAAAGAGATGCCAATTATCTCATGCGAGGTCTTAAAGTAGACTTTATTTTTTCTTCAAGCTCGGCCTTTTTTAGCTGGGCTTCTTCTAAAGAACCATAAATCCCAACAATTTCCTGAGAAATTATATCGAACACGATATAAAGAGGGATTTCCTGAGTGATTTCCTCTCCTTCCCCGATTCTGTAAGTAAGTGTGGTGCTATGTGGAGTAATCAAGAAACGGTCTGTCATTTTTAAACCCTCTGATTTTATAAGACAAGGATTATGTCAGGGGGGCATCTGTTTTTCAAGTTCAATGAACGAGGTCAGTGCGGTAAAAAACATCTTATTTTGGGGGGGAACCCGGCGGTCTTAATTTTGGCCCATTGCGCTTACCAGATGAGAGTGTAGGTATGTAGTCTGGTGTGTTACTGGGTTGTTCAGATTTTTTCACACGACTTGGGAAACGATAAATTTCACCTGCCGCTGGTTTCGTGGCGCAGATCTCAGTTTGTTTTTGTTTTTCATCATTATTGAATTTAGCACGTTGTTCATATTCATTACGTGAAACATGACGGCCTAATACTTCATCAAAGACATAGTTTTCAGCAATACGTTTATCATGTTCTTCACTGATAAGATCATTTTGGGATTTGTTTGCTTTAGCCCATACAAACTTCTGCTTGAAAAAATCTATGACAAGAGTTGTGAAGCGTTTAAAAATATTATCCTGACGTGGAGTAGTCTGTTTCCTCTTAACACGTTCAGGGGCGCTTCTGGATGCCCTGTTTTGGTTTTGAGAGGAGGATATTTTCAGGATAGTATTTGTTCCAGAACCAGAAATACTGACTGATGGTTTCTTACCTGCAACGACCTTACTGACTTTTGTTTTATCACGGTAAGATTTAACGCCACGCATACGAGTATGAGGAGGTGGTGCTACAAGTACAGGTCTTTGCGTTTCATTGGCAGAAGAACTGGAGCTTGTTTTTGGTAATACAATCTCTTCTGGTTCAGCAAGATGTGTAATCGTAAAGTTTCTGACATCAACAACAATTTCAAGATCAAGCTCACTGAATGTTTTGTAGACTTCAACGGCTTCTTGCTTGGCAGCATCACGAACAGCCTGTTCTGCGGCTCTTTGCTCCTGAGCTGCTTTACTACGCCATTTGGCACTGTGGATACGCTTCATTGGAGGACGGTTTGTTTCAGCGGCTTTGGCAAGCCATAGTGCTTTTTCTTCATTATCCAGAGCAACCGCCGCTTTTTCTAATGCCCCTTCATGCTGGGCCTGAAGGGAACGATGATCAATACGTTCTGACGAACCGGCAGCAGCAAGGTAGCTGTTCGCCATAGCTGACCATGATTCACGCCATAAAACAGACATTTTTCTGTCGTTCCAGCTCCTTTCCTTTTTACCGAATCCTTCCGGGCCTATGGTTTTTAATGTCAACATAACGTGAGCATGAGGATTATCGCTATCAAGATCATGGAAAGCGATATCGGCAATCATGCCTTTATCAACGAAATTTTTCTGGCAATACTCAAGAACAAGTTTTTTCTTGCCGTCATTATTTAACTCGGCTGGAATAGCAACATCGAAATAACGGGCTGTTTGACCATTTTGTTGACGCTCAACTCTTTCAACTTCATTCCATAATGTTGTGGAGTCTTTTACAATATGTTGAGGAGCATTAACTGGTGCTAATATGAAATGCCCGTATAAATCAGTACGGCGGCTATAATCATACGTATCGCCTGTTCTTTCATCTGTTATCCTTGTACGAGCATGATAAGCAGCTTTCGCAACGGAAGATTTGCCCTCACTTCGTTTCACAATTTTAAAATCAAGATGAAAAATAGCCATACAATAAAAAGAACCTCAATATAATTTTAAATAACAAACCAAAATATAAATCTCCAATGCGACTATGCTGGTTTTAGTTTTTCGCAAGAAAAACTCTGGTGTTGACGTTGACCTTGTTTCCGAAGGAAACGGTGTTAGCCTGCGGCAGGCAACCGTCGGTAGACCCCACACACTGCGTAGCAGTGTATAGGTGGGCATTGCTTTATTTTTATATCTCCTAAAGGAGCTAAAAATAACGACAATGTAAAAAGTTTTTCTATAGTTAAATAATAACGCTAGTTTCAATGCCTGTGAAATTAACAGGGCTAGAATCGGATAAACGGTTGAGGTAGAGTAATAATATTGAATGTTTGGGTTTTAGATAGCGCCCGTAAGGGCAAAAGTAGTTATTTTTTCTCCCGCCGTAAGGCGGGAAAGCGTAAATCAGATGAAAATATCAGATGCCTTTTTGTGTTGTACAATTCACTGGTTAAGGCTCAAAATCAGAGTTTAAAAACAACAGGTGAAATTGCTTTCATTGATTTGATAAAATAAGTAACGTGGAGAGTTTCAGATATTTTAAGTTAGTGGTTGCACTCGTTTGTGTTGCATTGTTTTATTTTGAGCTTACTGATATTTCATTTTTAAAACCAAAACACCATTTTTTCTGGATAAATACAATCATTAACAGGCAAGCCTGTTCAGCTATTGATTGTCTGGAACAATCATATCGCGCTGCGTAATTTAATCTGGAATACAAAGCATTCAACCTTCTGCCTATGGTTTGACCTTTTCCCTTTTTAATTGTATTTCATGTTTTTGACAACTAAAAGGAAAAGTAATTATGAATACGAATGATAAAAACAGACAGCCAAGAAAAGAAAAAACCATCAAGCAAAAAATAGCCTCAGCGCAGATGCGTTTGAATCGTCTCAAGACCAAAGAGAAATCTTTGTCCAAGAATGCTGAGACACGCTTGAAGATCATCCTTGGTGCTGAAGTAGCTAAAGCTATGGGCTGTAAAGTTGAAGATGTCGATAAGGAGTTTGTATTGGGGATATTATTACAAACTTCGAACATTAATGCGGATGCTAAAGCAAGAGTTAAATTACGAGGGAAAAGATTCCTTGAGAATATGGTTGGACGGCAGGAGTAATGACTCAAATGTATAACATAATGATAATAAAGGTTTTTGCAGCATTCAGCGACAGTTTTGCATTTAGAACTACAGAGGTGATTGTTCAAATAGTGTTCGTTTTTGAGATCGTGCTCAAGAAAATCTATGCGCTTTATGGTGTAGTTTAGCTTAGGTGATTTTTCATTAAAGTATTGTGGAGAAGGTTTTTTTGAAATTTGGCTTTTCCATGAAACCACAATCTTTTTTATTGAGGTGAGGTGGATGTTATGGATGAAGTCAATGTTGCTCAATATTTGAGAATGTCTACAGACCATCAGCAGTATTCAATATTCAATCAATCTCAATTCATAAGTAAATTCGCGTCAGAACATAAGATGAATATCATTCATACATATGATGACTCTGGAAAAAGTGGGGTTACGGCAAACCGAAGGCTGGCATTTCAACAGTTAATAGATGATGTGGTTGAAGGGAAAATAAATATTAAAGCAGTTTTAGTTTATGATATAAGCCGTTTTGGGCGATTTCAGAGTATAGATCAATTTGGATATTATACCCATCAACTTCAAATGCATGGTGTTGGCATCATATATTGTGCAAACCCTATCATTGAAGGTAATAGTGATTATGCTGATTTTCAATTATTCATAGATCGAAAAAAAGCTTCTTCTTTAAGTCGGGATTTATCACAAAAAGTCTTTCTTGGACAAGCTAATCTGGCTGGTCGTGGATATCACCAAGGCGGGCCTGCTGGATATGGTTTACGAAGAATGTTGATAGATGAAAACCATAAACATAAAGGGATACTTAAATATAGAGAGTGGAAAAGCATCCAGACTGATCGAATAATTTTAGTATTAGGGCCGGAAGATGAAGTCATAACGGTTAGATGGATATACGATCAATTCGTAAATAACTCTAAGCCAGAGAGGGTTATTGCGTCTGAGTTGAATAGAAGAGGGATTACTGCAGAGCATGGCACTAAATGGACCAGAGGAAAGATACACGAGATTTTAACTAACGAAAAGTATATTGGTCATAATGTCTATAACCGAACCTCTTCGCGTTTAAAGCAGCGTCTTATCCACAACCCACAGCATGAATGGATAAGATGTGAAAATGCTTTTGAAGCTATTATTTCTCCTGAGTTATTCTTACAAGCGCAGACTATTATTAGTAATAGAAGTATTCACCTTAGTAATGATGATTTACTTGGTAAACTCTCCGAGCTTTTTAAAACAAAAGGGAAACTATCCGGTATAATTATAGATGAAGATGATGATACACCATCCTCATCTGTTTATAGGAAACGTTTTGGTGGCCTATTACAGGCTTATAAATTAATTGATTATAAACCAAAGCATGATTATGACTATTTGCGAATTAATTTCTTGCTAAGAGAAAAATACCATAGCTTAGTTGAAAAACTCATTTTTGATATTACAGAACAAGGTTGTTATGTTAATTATGATGAGGAGTCTAAATTATTTACTATTAATGATGAAGTTAAAATGTCTGTAGTTATCTCCCGTTGTTTCATGAATAACACGAGAAAACGCTGGAGAATCCGGTTTGAGCGAAAGTTTAGCTATGATATTTGTATCGTTGTTAGACTCGATAGTCAAAACGTGAACACCAAAGATTACTATATATTCCCTTCAATTGAGTTATTAGATAATCAGTTTGTTTTTGAAGAGTTAAATCCTTACCAGTTAGAATTTTATCGATATGATGACTTAATACCTTTTTTGCAAATCCTTAAACGTGATGTTTTTTTAAAGGAATCCACTGATGAATGAATATGAAGAAATAAAGCTTATAGATATCTCAGAGATCAGGATCGTTAATCCACGTTCAAGAAGCAAATCTATTCACGATGAACTTGTTGAAAGTATAAAAAACATAGGGCTAAAAAAACCTATTACGGTTAGGTTATCTGACTCAACCTGTAAGACGTATGTGTACGATTTAATTTGTGGTCAAGGGCGGATTGAGGCTTATGAAATATTAGGTGAAAAACAAATCCCAGCAATAGTAAAGTCAGTAGATCATGAAGATGGTCATATCATGAGTCTTGCAGAAAATATTGCTCGAAGAAAACCACGTGCGACTGAGCTTCTCAACAGCATTATAGAATTAAAGAATAAAGGTTTTTCTGAGTTAGAGATTGCTAATAAAATTAGTCGTTCTAAAAATTGGGTAGCTTCTATTGTATCATTAAAAGAAAATGGCGAAGATAAATTACTTTCTGCTGTTGAGTCTGGCAGAATCCCGATATATATAGCGGTAGAAATATCAAGAGCTAAAGGAGTTGATATACAACATCTACTTTTAGAAGGCTTTAATTCTGGCGAACTTAACTCAAAGCAGATTGGTGCAATTAAAAGGATCTTATCTCAGAGAGAGACATCCGGTAAAGGAAGTGATAATAATTCTTTTGTTCAGGGGGTAAAAAAGAAGCGGATTACTTCTGATGAGTTAAAAGAACTTTATCAAGAAAATGTCAAAAGGCATAAAATTATTCATACAAGATCTGAGTTTACAATGTCTAGCCTAATGGTTGTTAAAGAGATAATGGTTAATTTATTGAGGAATAGAGAGTTTTCAGACCTTCTATCTGTTGAGAGCCTGAATTCTGTTCCTGCATTTATTCTGGATAATGTTGACCCCGAACGAGGTCTTGAAAATGAATAAACCTAACTTCGGTAATAAGTGTTTTATTATTAATGTTTCTGATCTGCTATATGGGAAAGAGTTGCCTATTAATGTGAAATCAAGCGTAAAATACTCTCAGATACTTTCCACGGTGAAAGCAGTTGGTATTATAGAACCCATAGTTATTTATATTAATAATTTGTCAGAAAAAATAATACTTGATGGTCACTTAAGAGTTGAAGCATCAAAGGATATAGGACTATCTACTGTGCCTTGTTTGATTTCTGAGGATGAAGAATCTTACAGCTATAACAAGTATGTCAATCGATTACCAGTTATTCAGGAATATCGTATGATATTACAGGCTGTGGATGCTGGTGTTTCAGAAGAAAAAATTAGTCAATCTCTGAATATATCAGTAGATACACTCAGGGCAAAGTTTAGATTACTTGATGGGATTAGTCCGGAAACTACCGCTTTATTAGCAAATCAACATGTTCCTCAAGCAATATTCGCTATTTTACGTAAAATGAAACCAGAAAGACAACTGGAGGCGGTATCCACGATGATGAGTATAAATAATTTCAGTCGTAAATTTGCTCTATCATTATTACATTACACCCCTGATGATATGCTAATAAATCCGAAAGATTCGAAACTAAAGCAACAAGACATAGCAAAAAATTTTGCCAGAATGGAAAGAGAAATGGCTGCTATGGAAACGGAGACCAAGCAACTTGAAAATATATATGGTACAAACAATTTAAAGTTGGCAGTGATTATTGGCCATATTAAAAAATTACTTTCTAATTATTCGGTATTGAATTGGTTAGTAGATAATAATCCGGATTATTTAGCTCAACTAAAGAAAATTGCTGCAATCGACTCGTTGCCATTGTGCGAAGACGAAGAGTTGCGTTGAATATTAAATGGGCCACTATGAGCAATGCATTATATGCTGTAGTGTGTTGTTCATAGTAGTGCTGCATAATTTATATATCTGAAAAATTCAGGGGAATATATTTGACAATTAATGTTTAATATTGTATTTAATAAGTGTTCCTTGAGAATATTCACTTCATAAAGTGTCTGGTTGCCCCATATATGGGGAGTAGTTTACAGCCCAATGGGCTGATTTATTTGCCCCAAGTGTGGGGATATGTATTCTCTCCAATGGAGAGTTCCCTTCAAGGGAAAAGGAAAGGGCCTTACGGCCCTTTTCCATTTTATATACTGCTTAACACATCATTTATGTTTGTAGAGCGCATATATCTCGCAGGATTACTCATCTGATCTTTGAGTGAGATAAAATGAGCATTACCACAAGTAATTTTCGCATCTTCTTCATTACCAAGACCAATGTGTTTACTTTTTGTTTCTACAACAAAGTAAATATGTTCTTCACCATTGTCTTCAATAACTAAGGCCCAGTCAGGATTGTAGGTTCCCAGTGGAGTCGGAATTTTAAACCAACCGGGAAGTTTCACATAAAGCTTAACTTCATCCTGTTCTTCGAGTTCCTGAGCGAAACGGCTTTCGACTTCAGAATCTTTAGGAACGTATTCGTAAACTGACTTAGACGAGGTTTCAAAAAGATTACGGGCATATCCTGTTAGCTCTTTATCCATAAAGAGACTTTGCGCATACACCTCTCCTTTTAGTGGATAATATTTAATACCATCAACAATTGACAGGCGTTTGCAGTAGTTGATTCGGCCTATAGCTTCACTGATAAACTGCTGTGGATTTTTAGCAAAATCAGCGAGTCTTCCACTCTCTTTCAGGATGGTGCTTAAACTGCGTCTTGTCAGTCCGGTTTTTTCCTGTAGAACACCAAGAATATCTGGCAATGGCTGCTCTGCAACATCAATTACAGTGCTTGTTGTCCCATTAGACAGAGCTTTAACATCAAGGCCAGATTGACTTTGTTTGATTGTTGCTTTGCTGAAACTGACCATTGCTTTTGCTACAGGCTGCATTTCAGAAAGTGATTTCGTACAGGATTTAATCAATTCTTCTTCATCAAATGCTAGTCGGTACAGCGTTTTTTGACAAATGCGCTGCCATAACGCTTCGAATTCCGGGCTGTTTAAGACTTCTTTCCGGTATTTGATTGTTTTACGCTCATCAGCATTGTTTATATTGAGTCGCCCTGCTGATTTACGCAGGATAGTTTCAATTTGTTCCTGTAGTGAGGCATACTTCTCACTAACAACAAAAGTGTCTTCGAATAACACGTTTTTCAGGGCTTTTGTGATTTTCCCCGATTTTTCCAGATATCCTTCGGTCTGTAGTTCAGCCCAAATCTCATGTGAACCGGCAATACCCACAGCTTGTGAGGAATCAGAGAAGATCAGATGGGCAAACGCATCTTTTTCGATGATACCAAAACGGATGCCTGTTTCGTTCTCAATTTCGCTCTGTAGTCGTTCGGCATAGGCTTCATAATTTTCACTGGCAACGACAGTCAGAATGTTAATGCTGTCATCACGAACACGTTCACCCTCTTGGTTAACACACAGGCGAAGACCACGCCCTAATGTTTGACGACGTTCTCGTTCACTTCCCATCTCTCGAAGGCTACAGATCTGGAATACATTGGGGTTATCCCAGCCTTCTTTCAAAGCAGAGTGTGAAAAAATAAACCTCACCGGATTCGAGAAACTCAAAAGCTTCTCTTTATTTTTCATGATGAGGTTATAACCGCGTTCCGCATTTTCGCGGCCTGCATTATTGCTTTCGGTTGTTTCAGCCCATCCACCTTTTTTATCAATGGAGAAATAACCATCATGAACGTCTTTAGCATGTTCTGGATGAGAAGGGAGCAAATCTTTATATGCGGGGCTTTTGATCGCTTTTAGATATTCTTCTTCAAAGATACGAGCATATTCACCCGGTTCACGAAGTCCTTCTTCATTAGTCTGGCGATAGAAATCAACCTTATCAATGAAGAACAGGGTGAGAACCTTGATTTGCTGGGAATTCAGGCGAAGTTCTTTATCAAGATGTTCACGAATTGTACGCCTAATCATATGACGCTGGATGAGCATCGGGTCAATATCACCCACGACATCACCCACTTGCATATAGTAGGTATTAGAAGGCGTCTCCAGTGTCAGATAGCCTTCTTTGCCCGTGCGGATCTCACTTATCCTGTATCCCTGATAAATATCACGCCCCGTTTCGTCATCAAGTGTCATACCGTCATGCACGGTAATTTCAGAACGATTTACGCCCCCTTTTTTATCGGCTATATCAACAATAACAGTCGCGCTAATGCTATTCTTCTTACTGTTAATACTGACCAGTTTTACATAGGGGCTATTGCTTGCATTTTGGACTTCAAGCCCGGCAACTTCGATTTGTTTCACCAGTTTCTGATTGTAAGCATCAATGGCATCGAGGCGATACACCATATGATGTTTATGCACATGTGTCGCTGAATAGCGTAAGGTAAACATTGGGTGCATAGCATCAAGTGCGGTTTTACCTGCACCATTTAAGCCACCATCAACACTTTGCGGTTCATCGACAATAATAATTGGACGCGTAGCACGTATCAGATCAATTGGCTTATCCAGATCGTCAACGGTTGTTTTTTCACTGGACTGATAGAGCTTATTAACGTCTTTTTTGTTAATCGCACCAACTGTCATTACCATGATCTGCATAACAGAGCTGGTTGCAAAATTTCGCACATCCGCAGGTTTTGACGAGTCATACAGATAGTATTGGTATGGAACTCCCGCATAAAGGCTTTTGAAATGTTCTTCAGTAATTTGTAGTGTTTTATAAACGCCTTCCTTGATGGCAACGGAAGGAACTACGATGATAAATTTGCTCATGCCATAGCGTTTATTCAACTCAAGCATGGTGCGAAGATAAACATACGTTTTACCTGTCCCTGTTTCCATCTCGACAGTAAAATCATGGCTGTCGAGCATAGGTGAGGGAGGAAGCTGATTTTTCAACTGAACATTGTTTAAGTTTTTCAGCAGAACATCATCTTCGGGTATCTGTGGGTTTACAGGCATTGAACCTGTTGCGCCTTCAAATGAGAGTGCACCCTGAGCTGGGGCCAGCACAGTCATTTCGCTTTCCCATTTCTCTTGCCCTTCAAACAAATCACAGACCGATGTTATGGCGTTTTGCTGATAGGTAAGGTCAGATTCAAAATGTAGTTTCATCTCATTCCCTTACAGGCTGTGCAGGTTAGTCAGGCCGTGTTGTTCCAGAATGGCGCAAAGATTAGTTTTAGCAATATTATTTTCAAATGCGTCATCAAGGAAATAGCAGACAGTATCTTTGCCAGCTTTCAAACTCTTATGCCAGTCGATGATCCCCTTGGTCAGTTCTTCTACTGAAGATGCAGGGATTTGTTTAGCAAAGCAGGTAAACAATTTGCCACCGTCAACGCAAGAAACGGTTAATCCATCAAACTGACGGATTTCAATGTTTACACTCAAGTCAATGCCACGCTTTAGCATTAACTCTGTGAGCAAATCTTCTTCACTACGGCCTTCAAGGATTGGGCTTACATAGGCATCAATCTGTTCTGAAAGGGTTTCTGCTGTGGCTTCCCACGGACGGATATTAGATGTATCGAGTTTGAAAACACGAAAACCAACGTCACCTTTCCACTCTGGATTGTCTTCACGAACCTTTTTACCCGCGCGACGGAGGCGTTCTTTTGTTAGTTCGGCAACATTATGTTTTAAATTATTTTTTCTACAATATTCTACTGCCGTTTTTTGAGTTTCCTTTTCGGCTGACAGTGCTTCTGGAATTTGTACTAAAATATATTTACGGTGGCAGCGATCTTTCGCATTTTGTAACATGACTGCATGACCAGTTGGACCTGAGCCTGCAAAAAAGTCAAGAATAATATCGTCACCCTTAGCTATCATCTGAATAATGTAACTTATTAAATCAAGAGGTTTCGGATAACCGGCAAAGCAAGCTCCTATCTCATCAAGTTGCGCTGTTGCCTTTTGAGTACCACCAAATCCATTTAGAACGGAAACTACATGGCTTTGTGAATCGGAGCGTTTTTTCACAACTTCAATAGTTCCAGTTTGACTTAGTACAAAACTGGTTTCTTGTCCTTTACTATCATTGATCGGATTACAATTATTTTTTATAAAATCCAAAAGTAGTTCTTTCGAACTCCATCCACTTTCGATAACTAATGGCTTTGTTAATTTGTTATCACTAATTTCTGCTTCTGAATGGTAAACTGGCCACGTATTCTTAGCGCAGTTAAGCCTTCCACTTATAATATCGCAGGGGAATCCACTAGGTAGCGTTATCTTACTTGGTGGGTTTTTAGGCCCATTCTTTACAATGGTATTTCTAATCTCTGATTTAAATAATTTGCTCCCTTTTGGTATATTAGGATCAACTACAGGAGGGTATGGGAAATTAACTTCTTTTTTTGCATATAGTAATATATATTCATGACAGTTTTTTATTTTGGCTTGGTTATCAAAATTGCCATCTGTACGCCATACAAATTGTGCTAAAAAATTTTCCTCGCCAAATATTTCGTCCATTATAATTTTAAGTTTCGATGCTTCAATGTCATCTATTGAAACAAAAATAATGCCATCTTCACTTAATAAATTTTTAGCAAGTTTTAAACGTGGATAAATCATATTCAACCAGTCTGTGTGATAACGCCCACTGGTTTCTGCGTTTGTGGTGATTCGTACCCCATCTTCTGTTTGTCCTGTCATTTCAAGATAATTTTTCATGTTATCTTGGAAGTTATCAGAATAAACAAAATCTTTACCGGTATTGTAAGGCGGATCAATATAAATAAGCTTAACTTTTCCGGCATAACTTTTTTGAAGAAGCTTTAACACTTCAAGGTTATCACCTTCGATCATGAGGTTTTTGGTGTTATGCCAATCAACGCTTTCATCTTTACATGGGCGTAAGGTGCCACGAGAAGGCGTGAGAGCAAGCTGACGCGCCTGACGTTTACCATGCCAGTTGAGGCCATAGCGTTCATCTTTTTCGTCTACATTTTCACCCAAAAGCTGTTTTAAAACGTCATAATCAATGCTTCCTTCATTAAATACTTCGGGAAACAGAGACTTAAGTTTTCTAATATTATCTTCAGTGATATTCATTGATTGTAGTTCTGTCATATCAGAAGTTAGTTTATTCATAAAAAGTATCCGTCCTGAAGTCACGGGAAATCGGTGCCTGAAATTGGTAAACATTCTACGGTATGAAGTCATAGCCATCAACCAATGATGGCTATTCAAATATATTCAAAACAAAGGGTTACATGCTGCTATGTGATGGGTTATCAAACGGTTAGCCTTGGATTTCAAACTCAAAACGATCACCTGTGGGCAAACTCAAACGGCCTGACTGCTCTTTCTCGATTGGCGTCAAGATAGTCAGCCCACCACTGAAGCATTAGCCTCCGCTCATCGAGATGTTCAGCAAGATGGATATAAGCAGCGCGAACGTTATTACGCTCCTGATGGCTCATCTGACGTTCAACAGCATCTTTTGACCATAAGCCGGATTCGATCAAGGCACTACAGGCCATAGAGCGGAAACCATGTCCACAAACTTCCGTTTTAGTGTCATAGCCCATTTTACGAAGCGCATTGTTGATAGTGTTTTCACTCATGGGTTTATAGGCATAATGATCACCAATGAAGATGATTTCCTGATCGCCACTGAGCTTCTGAATTTCTCTCAGGGTTGCTATTGCCTGCTTGCTTAATGGGACAAGGTGAGGGGTTTTCATCTTAGAGCCGCGGCTGGAGTGTTTTACCCCTTGAAGTTCGTCACGTTCTGCAGGTATCGTCCAGAGCGCATTCTTGAAATCAATTTCAGACCAACGGGCAAAACGCATCTCACTTGAACGAACAAAAGTCAGTAAAGTGAGTCGCACAGCAAGGCGGGTTAGCTGTCTTCCTCTATAGCTCTCAATACGGCTCAGAAGCTCTGTAATGCGTTCAAATGGAAGAGCGGGGCGATGGACTCGTTTCGCTGTTGCAATGGCTCCAGCTAAGTCCTGAGCAGGGTTACTATCGATAATACTGTTATGGACAGCATATCGCATGATAGCGGTGATACGTTGCTGGAGACGAGCAGCAATCTCAAGATGCCCGGACTTTTCAGCCGCCTTAATTGGTTGAAGTAGGTCACGGGTTTTGAGGTCGGTAATGTTTCGTTTACCAATAACAGGGAACACATGGTTGGTAAGGCTGTTCAGCACTCTCTCTGCGTGAGTTTCTGACCAGTTGATGTTGCTTGCATGCCAGTCTCTGGCAACGGACTCAAAAGCAAGAGCGCCGCTTTGCTCTACCTTTTCTGTTTTTTTCTTTTCGGAGGGGTCGATACCAGCAGCAATTAATCTTCTGGCATCATCTCTACGGTTACGGGCATCAGCAAGAGAGACAGCAGGGTAGACCCCAAGAGCCAGTAGCTTTTGTTTTCCTGCAAAGCGGTATTGTAGACGCCAGTATTTGGAACCATTAGGATGAATAAGAAGATGCATGCCGTTGCCGTCAGTGAGCTTTACAGGCTTGTCGGCGGACTTTGCATTTCTTACTTTGACATCAGTGAGAGCCATCGTTTACCCCTCCCTGTGATGGTACAAAACGTATCGAACTAACAATACCAACAGATATACCATCAAGGCAATGTGGATGTTGATGAATGTTAGTGAACGTCAGCGAGGGGGGTAAAGTAGATAGTTTGTTGACTTTAAAAAGAAAAACGGACGTCAATGGACGTCCGTGTATGAATAAGTGGTGCCCGGACCCGGAATCGAACCAGGGACACGCGGATTTTCAATCCGCTGCTCTACCGACTGAGCTATCCGGGCAACGGGGCGCATTAAACCTTAAAGGGGAACCAGCGTCAACGGATTTTCGGGAAAAAATACCGTTACGGGTGTTGATTGCCTGCTTTTCAGGCAATGTCATGTGATGATCAGGTCAGTGCGCCTGCTGTGCGGCACTGGGCCAGACGCAGGATATCCTCCGCCAGTCGGCGGGCGGTTTCCACGTCCTGCCTGCTGCGATGCACCAGCAGGCGGCTGAGGCAGCCTTCCAGCACCAGCTCCATCTGTTTCGCCACCATGTCCGGATCGTCTACTTCCAGCATTGTCAGCAGTTCGTGGGTGTAATTCCACGCCGCCTGCTTCTGTTCGGTCGCCAACTGATGAATCGGATGCCCGGCTTGCGGAAAAACGCTGCAGGCGGCGATAAACAGGCAGCCCGGGTAGCGTTTATTATCAACGCATTCAGCCAGCGCATCATAACGGGCCAGCAGCTTTTGCTGCGGGCTTTGGGTCTCATCGTGAATTAACTGGCGGCGCCAGGCCTCAATTTGCTGACTGTGATAGCGCAGGGCATCGTAGAGCAGCGCCTCCCGGTCTGGCCAGAAATGCCGGAGCTCGTCGAGTGAATAGTCGGCCTCTGCGGCCACCATTTCCAGCGTGGTGCTGACAAGTCCCTCCCGCTCCAGCAGATGCAGGGCCTGCTCTAACACTTCTTCGCGTTGCACGGTCGTCTCCTTATTGGTTCCCTGTCAGGCTGTGCCGCCAAATCGTAGCGGGCACAGCCTGAGTGTTGTTTACTTCAGGTTATTCTGCAAATGCGTACGAAAGCGCCCGGCATCCATAAATCCGGTCACGCGCGCCTGGGGTTGTTCCTCTCCCTCTTTATTAAAGAACAGAATTGTCGGTAGCCCCAATACCTTAAGCCGTTTTAGCAGGGCCACGTCACGCGGACTGTTAGCGGTGACGTCCGCCTGCAACAGAACGACGTTCCCCAAAGCCTGCTGAACCGGAAGGGCGCTGAAGGTGTATTTTTCGAACTCTTTACAGGCCACGCACCAGTTGGCGTAGAGATCCAGCATCACCGGTTTGCCGTTTGCCTGGGCCAGCGCCTGGTCGAGATCGTCCACGCTGGCGATACGGGTAAAGTTCAGGTGCGGCCGTGGTTCGCTCTGGGTGGAGCCGAACGCCCAGTCCTGTAGCGGACGAGCGCCGACCAGCGTCGCGCCCAGCAGCAGAATCTGCAACAGTGGCAGCCAGCGCATTTTTGCCCTCAGGCTGGCAATGAAAGCCCAGCCGAAGAAGGCGACGGCCAGAGCGCTCCACATCCGGATGCCCCAGGGCTCGCCTGTAATTCGCTCCAGCAGAAAGACCGGTAGCGCAAGAATTACAAAGCCGAAGGCTATCTTAACGTTTTCCATCCACGGGCCGCTTTTAGGCAGCAGGCGGTTACCGAACACCGCTACCAGAATCAGAGGCAGCCCCATGCCCAGAGCATAGAGCCAGAGCGTGACGCCGCCCAACAGCATATCACCGCTCTGGGCGATATAGAGCAGAATGGCGCTCAGCGGCGCGGTGGTGCAGGGGGAACAAATCAGCCCTGCGATGGCGCCCATCACGAATACACCCGCCAGCGAGCCGCCCTGCTGGCGATTGCTCATCAACGTCAGGCGGGTCTGGAGCGACGAAGGCAGTTGTAACGTGAAGACCCCGAACATCGACAGCGCCAGCAGAACGAAAATGATGGAAAGGCCGATCAGGACGTAAGGATGCTGAAGCGCCGCCTGGAACTGAAGCCCTGCTGCGGCCACCACCAGACCCAGAGCGGTGTAGGTCAGCGCCATGCCCTGTACGTAAACAAAGGCCAGCAGTAACGCCCGGCCGGTGGAAAGCCGCTGACGGCCGCCCAGCACGATGCCGGAAATTAGTGGGTACATCGGCAGTACGCAAGGGGTGAAAGCTACGCCAATTCCAATCAGTAGCGCCCAGAGCGTGGAAAACGGCAGAGCTGGTGCAGGCGCCGGATCGGTTGCCGGGGCTATCTGAACCGCCTGCTGGTTTTCATTCGCGCCTGATGACGCAACGGCGCTTAGCGGTATGGTTTTGGTTTCCGGAGGATAGCAGAAGCCCGCCTCGGCGCAGCCCTGATAAGTAACGCGCAGGCTGGCACCGGCGCCTGCCTGTTTCACCGACAGCGCCAGGTTCAGCTCATCCGGGAAGATTTGGCTCTTGCCGTAAAACTCGTCCTCGTGCCATTTGCCCTGCGGTAGGGTAAATGCGGCCAGTTCGGCGCCTTCTGGAACCAGTTTAATTTGCTGTCGGTAGAGGTAATAACCCGGCTTCACCTGCCAGTGCAGCGCCAGATCTCGACCATTTTGCTGAAAATCGAAGGCAAACGCGCGATCCACAGGCACAAACTGGCTCTGCCCCTGATTATCGAATAACCCCGCAAAGGCCGGAGCGGTGAAGAGAAATAAGATTAACGTAAAGACGCGTAGAGCCATGACAGGTACTCACTATCTCCTTGTATCACGGGCAAAACCAGAAGTTCCGGTGTCTCGTAAGGGTGGTTGCGTTTCAGGCTGATAAGGAGTTCATCCACGTGGGCTTTATCGCTTTTGATCAGCATCTGAACTTCATATTCCTGTTCCAGCTTTCCCTGCCAGTGATAGAGCGAGGTAGCGCCGGGCAGTAGCGTCACGCAGGCGGCGAGCTTTTCTCCCAGTATGTAAGAAGCCAGCTCCTGGGCGGCGGATTCATCGGGGGCGGTGCAAAGAATAACTACGGCGTCGGGCGTTGTCATGGCAAACCTCCGTATCAGCAAGTTGTGAGCAGACTATATCACGGCGGTCAGGTTGTAATGTGGGTAAATCGCCCCCTTCATGGAAGGGGGCATGAAGTGTTACAAAATAAGGCCGCCGACGAGGAAGCCCAGAATCACGCACAGTACGATGGCGATAACCCCGGGGATCAGGAAGGAGTGGTTAAAGACATACTTACCGATGCGGGTGGAACCGGTGTCGTCCATCTCTACCGCCGCCAGCAGTGTGGGGTAGGTGGGCAGCACGAATAGCGCCGAAACGGCGGCAAAAGAGGCGATAGCCGTGAGTGGGGTGACGCCCAGCATGAGTGCCGCGGGCATCAGCGCCTTGGTGGTGGCCGCCTGGGAATAGAGCAGGGTGGCGGCGAAGAACAGCACCACCGCCAGTAGCCACGGGTAGTTATGCAACAGTTCACCAGCAACTTCCTGAATATCGCCGATATGGTGCTTCACAAAGGTGTCGCCCAGCCAGGCCACACCCAGCACGCAGACGCAGGCGCTCATCCCGGATTTAAAGGTCGCGGCGTTAAGGATTTCGCCGGTGTCCACTTTACAGGTCACACAGATCAGAGTGGCGATGGTCAGCATAAAGACCACGATGGCTTCGTTACGCGGCAGCACCGGGTTGCTGATCAGGCCAACGGTATCGCTGATGGCGGTAGCGTAGAACATGACTGCGACAATGCCTACCAGGAACAGCAGTACCGAACGGCGGGCATGGGGCTTCAGTTCAAACACTTTGCTGCCGCGTAGGGTGACTTCGCCTTTGGCCAGGCGCTCCTGATAGACCGGATCGTCTTTCAGTTCGCAGCCCAGGAAGTTGCAGACCACGGCAGTCAGCATCACGGCCACCAGGGTGACCGGAATGCAGATACCGAGCAGGGTCAGGTAGCTGACGCCCAACGGCTCCAGGATTCCGGCAAAGAACACCACGGCGGCGGAGATTGGCGAAGCGGTAATCGCAATCTGTGAGGCGACCACGGCGATGGAAAGTGGGCGCGACGGACGAATGCCCTGTTCTTTCGCCACTTCGGTAATCACCGGCATGGTAGAGAAGGCGGTATGTCCTGTGCCTGCCAGAATGGTCATAAACCAGGTCACCAGCGGCGCGATAAAGGTAATGTATTTCGGGTGACGGCGCAGCAGGCGTTCGGCAAGGCTGACCAGGTAGTCCATGCCGCCCGCCACCTGCATGGCGGCGATAGCGGCGATAACCGCCATAATGATCTCAATAACGTCAAAGGGTATTGCCCCCGGGTCGACCTGAAAGAGCAGCGTTAAAACTAATACTCCCAGCCCACCGGCAAAGCCGATCCCAATGCCGCCGAGTCTGGCTCCCAGATAGATTGCCAGCAAAACGATGACAAGTTCAGCACCAAACATGATGGTTTCCTTACAAGATTGCTAAGTTGAAAATAAATTGTTGTGTATTCGTAGAAGCATAAAAGAAAAAAGGCACGTCACAATGGACGTGCCTTTCGTTGCTAACCCGGTTTGGTCTTATTGTTCGCTTTCATCGGTATAGCGTTTAGCTTTATAAGCGGGGTGCATCAGGTTCTGCACCGAAAAGATATCGTCCAGTTCCGCTTCACTCAGCAGGCCGCGCTCCAGAACCACTTCGCGCACGCTCTTGCCGGTTTCCGCGCAGATTTTCCCGACGATATCGCCATTGTGATGGCCAATATACGGGTTCAGGTAGGTGACGATGCCGATAGAGTTATAGACATAGCTTTCACATACCTCTTTATTCGCGGTAATGCCATTCACGGTTTTTTCCAGCAAATTGTAGCAGGCATTGGTCAGAATATGGATGGATTCGAACAGCGCCTGACCGATTACCGGTTCCATTACGTTCAGCTGTAGCTGGCCGGCTTCCGCCGCCATAGTCACCGTACTGTCGTTGCCGATGACTTTGAAGCAGACCTGATTGACTACTTCCGGCACAACGGGGTTAACTTTGGCTGGCATAATAGAAGAACCCGCCTGCAGCTCCGGCAAATTGATTTCGTTAAGGCCTGCGCGCGGGCCAGAAGAGAGCAGGCGTAGATCGTTACAAATCTTGGAAAGCTTCACCGCCAGACGCTTCAGGGAGCTGTGTACCATAACGTAGGCGCCGCAGTCGGAGGTGGCTTCGATCAGATCCTCTGCCGCAACTACTGGTAGGTTGCTGACTTCCGCCAGTTTCTGTACCGCCAGCTGCTGGTAGCCGTCCGGGGTGTTGAGGCGGGTGCCGATAGCCGTAGCGCCAAGGTTGACTTCAAGCAGCAGCTCGGCGGTACGCAGCAGGTTTTTGGTTTCTTCGTTCAGCAGTACCTGGAAGGCGTGGAATTCCTGGCCCAGGGTCATGGGAACGGCGTCCTGCAGCTGGGTGCGGCCCATTTTCAGCACGCCTTCGAACTCAACACCTTTACGCTGGAAGCCTTCGCCCAGTTGGTTAATAGCATCGACCAGTTTCACAATGGAGGTATACACCGCGATACGGAAACCCGTGGGGTAGGCGTCGTTGGTGGACTGGCATTTGTTCACGTGGTCGTTGGGATTGAGGTACTGATACTCTCCTTTCTGATGGCCCATTAGCTCAAGGCCGATGTTGGCCAATACTTCATTGGTGTTCATGTTAACAGAGGTACCAGCGCCGCCCTGGTAGACGTCCACCGGGAACTGATCCATGCATTTACCGTTATTCAGCACTTCGTCGCAGGCGGCAATGATGCTGTCGGCAACGCTGCGCGGAATGGTCTGCAACTCTTTATTCGCCAGCGCGGCGGCCTTTTTGACCATCACCATACCGCGCACAAACTCAGGGATGTCGCTGATTTTGTTGTTACTGATATAGAAGTTTTCAATCGCTCTCAGAGTATGGATACCGTAGTAGGCCTCTGCCGGAACTTCCCTGGTACCCAACAAATCTTCTTCGATACGAATGTTGTTTAACATATGAACCTTCTTATGCAAGCTGCAGGATGAATTGTTAAGAACTCATACAGGATCTGTGGTTATATAGCTATTCGGCCGATGATTATTTCCATATACGGCCAGGTTGCCATGATCATATGCTGCTTCGGCCAAAAAGCCGTAAGCTGGATCACTTATTATGGGCGCCGCTTCATCAGATTTCCTAATATGTGAGTCATGTCACTGCCTGAAAATTTAGCGTAAAAATCGAGAGACGGAGGATTGATTTTTGACTAAGGCGTCGCCATCTCTGGTGAATGCCGTCAGGCCCATTTTCCCGCGGTCGCATTATTGCGGCCGCCGCTACTTACAGGAGCTGCGGGTGCGCTGGATACCGTTAATCGCCATCTTCCTCTACGTCTACTTAGAGATGTCCATTTTCATTCAGGTCGCCCAGGTGATAGGCGTGCTGTTAACCCTGGTGCTGGTGATCTTCACTTCGGTGATCGGTATGTCGCTGGTGCGTAATCAGGGCTTTAAAAACTTCATTCTGATGCAGCAGAAAATATCGGAAGGAGAGAATCCGGCAGCAGAAATGATTAAGAGCGCGTCGCTGATTATCGCTGGCATGTTGCTCCTTTTACCTGGCTTCTTTACCGATTTTCTGGGACTGCTGTTGCTGCTGCCGCCGGTGCAGAAGCTGCTGACCGTGCGCCTGCTTCCTCATTTGCGTTTTACCCGTACGCCTGGCGGCGGTTTCGGCCAGGGGGCTGGCGGGGGCCAGACCTTCGATGGAGAGTTCCAGCGCAAAGATGAATCGCCGAAGTCGCTGGAAGAGCGCGATCGCGACGAGCGATAAAAAAACAAAAAATTTTTCATTTTCCCCCTTGAAGGGGAATTGGGAGACCCCCATCTCTCTCGTCACCAGCCAGGGGCGATAACGATCCTGGCGTAACCCTAAACTGATACGGACTTTCTCATAGGAGAGCTATCAATGAAAATTCGTCCATTGCATGATCGTGTGATCGTCAAGCGTAAAGAAGTTGAATCCAAATCTGCTGGCGGCATCGTTCTTACCGGCTCTGCGGCGGGTAAATCCACCCGTGGCGAAGTGCTGGCTGTAGGCAATGGCCGCATCCTTGAAAATGGCGAAGTGAAGCCGCTGGACGTGAAAGTTGGCGACATCGTGATTTTCAACGATGGCTACGGTGTTAAAGCTGAGAAGATCGACAATGAAGAAGTGCTGATTATGTCCGAAGGCGACATTCTGGCGATTGTTGAAGCTTAATCTCACACGTGAAGTAACTAAGAACGTACGAATTTAAGGGAAAGAACAAATGGCAGCTAAAGACGTAAAATTCGGTAATGACGCACGCACCAAAATGCTGCGCGGCGTTAACGTACTGGCAGACGCAGTAAAAGTCACTCTGGGCCCGAAAGGCCGTAACGTTGTGCTGGACAAGTCCTTCGGCGCGCCGACCATCACTAAAGATGGCGTTTCCGTTGCGCGTGAAATCGAACTGGAAGACAAGTTCGAAAATATGGGCGCGCAGATGGTGAAAGAAGTGGCCTCTAAAGCGAACGACGCTGCAGGCGACGGCACCACCACCGCGACCGTGCTGGCGCAGGCTATCGTTAGCGAAGGCCTGAAAGCCGTTGCTGCGGGCATGAACCCGATGGATCTGAAGCGCGGTATCGATAAAGCCGTTATCGCAGCCGTTGAAGAGCTGAAAGCGCTGTCTGTACCTTGCTCTGACTCCAAAGCCATTGCTCAGGTTGGTACCATCTCTGCTAACTCTGACGAAACCGTCGGCAAACTGATCGCCGAAGCGATGGAAAAAGTAGGCAAAGAGGGGGTTATTACCGTAGAGGAAGGCACCGGTCTGCAGGACGAGCTGGACGTGGTTGAAGGTATGCAGTTCGACCGTGGCTACCTGTCTCCGTACTTCATCAACAAACCGGAAACCGGTACCGTTGAGCTGGAAAACCCGTTCATCCTGCTGGCTGACAAGAAAATCTCCAACATCCGCGAACTGCTGCCGCTGCTGGAAGCCGTAGCGAAAGCCGGCAAGCCGCTGCTGATCGTTGCTGAAGACGTTGAAGGCGAAGCGCTGGCGACCCTGGTGGTGAACACCATGCGCGGCATCGTGAAAGTGGCTGCTGTTAAGGCACCGGGCTTCGGTGACCGTCGTAAAGCCATGCTGCAGGATATCGCTGTCCTGACTGGCGGTACCGTTATCTCTGAAGAGATCGGTATGGAACTGGAAAAAGCGACCCTGGAAGATCTGGGTCAGGCGAAACGCGTAGCTATCAACAAAGACACCACGACTATCATCGACGGTACTGGTGAAGAAGCAGCAATCCAGGGGCGTGTTACCCAGATTCGTCAGCAGATCGAAGAAGCGACTTCCGACTACGATCGCGAAAAACTGCAGGAGCGCGTGGCGAAACTGGCTGGCGGCGTAGCCGTTATCAAAGTTGGCGCGGCAACTGAAGTTGAAATGAAAGAGAAGAAAGCCCGCGTTGAAGATGCGCTGCACGCGACCCGCGCTGCAGTAGAAGAAGGCGTGGTCGCCGGTGGTGGCGTAGCGCTGGTACGTGTGGCAGCGAAGCTGGCTGGTCTGACCGGTCAGAACGAAGAGCAGAATGTTGGTATCAAGGTCGCTCTGCGCGCAATGGAAGCTCCGCTGCGTCAGATCGTTTCCAACGCCGGTGAAGAGCCGTCTGTGGTTGCTAACAACGTGAAAGCGGGCGACGGTAACTACGGTTACAACGCGGCTACCGAAGAGTACGGCAACATGATCGACTTCGGTATTCTGGATCCGACCAAGGTTACCCGTTCTGCCCTGCAGTACGCTTCTTCCGTTGCTGGTCTGATGATCACCACCGAGTGCATGGTGACTGACCTGCCGAAAGAAGATAAAGCTGACTTAGGCGCAGCTGGCGGCATGGGTGGTATGGGTGGTATGGGCGGCATGATGTAAGCCGCGCTTATTGCGCAAACCCGTGTGATAAAGACCCCTGGCTTTGGCCGGGGGTTTTTTATTGGCGTCATCACTGTCATCATCACAGTTCGTGGGCCTGTGTATAATTTTGTAACAGAGCGTGGTATAAGGACATACCGACTGCCAGTGTCTGATTTTTTAATAATGAGGAAAAACATGCGCGTAAAACTTTCTGCAGGAATGGTTGTGGCGGCACTGCTGCTGGCAGGCTGTAGCACCAGCAAATCGCTGTCTACGGCTGGTGAGAGCGTTCGTTTTGTTCAGGAGCAACCGGGTAGCGAGTGTCAATTGCTGGGGACCGCAACCGGCGAGCAGAATAACTGGCTTTCCGGCCCCGGAGGCGGTGAAGGCGGCTCTATGCGTAGCGCGGCCAACGATCTGCGTAATCAGGCCGCGGCCATGGGCGGTAACGTGCTGTATGGCGTCAGCAGCCCGGATCAGAACCTGCTTTCCAGCTTTGTGCCTACCGCCAGCAAGATGACGGGCCAGGTCTATAAATGCCCGAACTGATTGCGGATGATGATGAAAAGGGCCATGAATCCATGGCCCTTAATTTTTCAGCCTCCTGCTAACAGCTTCAGTTAGCAGTCATCAATAATCAGATAAGCCGCGTTTACCGGGCCGTGAACGCCGACAACCTTAATCAGCTCAATGTCCGCCGTGGAGCTGGGGCCGCTAATCAGATTGATGCAGGACGGCATACGTTCGCCCTGCATCGCCTTCTGGTGCAGCGTTTCCGCCAGTTGCGCCACCCTCGGCAGAATGGTGCTTTTGCGCAGAATAAAGATGGACGATTCCGGCAGCAGGCTGATGGAGCGCCCGCGCTCCGGCGCGGAAAACAGCACTACGCCGCCGGATTCGGTTAGTCCGTATTCAGCATAGACCACCCCGACCTTCGCCCGTTCCGCCCGCCGGATGTTCTGTTCGCCGGCAGCGGGTTCCCAGACATCAGCCTGAAGCGCTTCGGTCAGGCGCTGCGTGACGCCAAGCGCTTTCAGGCGCTCGTCGCCGCTGACTACGACCGGCGCGCCGCCATATTCTTCGCACAGGCGTAGCGCGGCATCGGCGACCTCAGTTTCGCTGGTCATTTCACAACTGACCAGCATGGCTTCGGAGGCAAACTGAATAAATGCGTCGCAGCGCTGTTGAGCATCCAGTTCCGTCAGGCGCGTGGTGGCATAGTCATTCACCGGCTCAGGGGGCGCTTCCGGTGTTGTGCGAACTTCACGTCCGAGCTGGCTGGCAATATTAGCCAGAAAAGCATCGCGATTTTCCATTATTTACTCCCCTGCTTTTTGTGTTTCTTAAACCAGCTGCGGAAGCTTTCGCCGTCCGCTTGCGGAAGATCCCTCGCTTCGGTCCAATCGGCGATGACGCCGGAATTAATCGGGGCTTTGCCGCCCTTAATGAACCAGCTTGCCGCTTTTGCACCAGCCACCATACCCACCTTCCACAGGCCAGGATGGCTGTTGGCCATAGTGAACATCCGGGTGGCGCGCTGTTCCGCTTTCGGCGTCATGCCGCTTTCCGCCATGACGCGGCGATGGCGCAGGATAAGCTTAGAGAGCGGTATCTTCACCGGGCAGACGCTGTCGCAGGCGGTACACAGCGAACAGGCATAGGGGAGATCTTTAAAATCCTCGTAGCCCCCCAGCAGCGGTGAAATAACGGCGCCGACCGGGCCGGGGTAGATAGAGCCGTAGCCGTGGCCGCCAATATGACGATAGGCCGGGCATGTATTCATACAGGCGCCACAGCGGATGCAGCGCAGGATGTCCTGGAACTGGGTGCCCAGCGCCTTTGAACGACCATTATCGACAATCACCAGGTGAAAGTTTTCCGGGCCGTCGACGTCGCCCGCTTCCCGGGGGCCGGTTAGCCAGGTATTGTAGCCGGTCAGGCGGGCACCGACCGCGCTGCGCGCCAGCATGGTAATCAGCACATCCACCTCTTTGAAGGTGGGGGCGATACGCTCCATCCCCATCACCGCGATATGGGTCTTCGGCAGCGTGGTGGACATACGTGCGTTGCCCTCGTTGGTGACCAGGCAAACAGAGCCGGTTTCGGCCACGGCGAAGTTACAGCCGGTCACGCCGATGTCGGCGCTCAGAAAATCCTCACGGATCCTGCGGCGGATAAACAGCGTCATCGCTTCCGGAGTATCCGGGCCGTCATAGCCCAGCTTTTCGTTCAGCACCCGGCGGATTTGCTGGCGATCTTTATGGATGGCGGGAACCACAATATGCGATGGTGCATCGTGATCCAACTGCAGGATGTATTCCGCCAGATCGGTTTCCAGCACCTCGACGCCCGCTTCGTTCAGCGCGTGGTTCATACCGATCTCTTCGGTGACCATCGATTTCGCTTTCACGACCTTGCGCGCGTTCTGTTCCCGGGCGACCCTAACGATATAGTCGGTAGCCTCTTCTTTGGTACTGGCGAAGAATACATGACCGCCGTTGGCGGTGACTTTTTCTGAAAGCTGATACAGGTAAGCATCCAGGTTTGCCAGCACGTGATTACGAATCTGTTCCGCCCGTTCGCGCCAGGCTTCCCAGTGGCCAAGCTCGTCTACCATTTTCTGGCGATTGGCGCCGATGGTCTCCTGCGCTTTGGCCACCGCATGGCGCATGATGGGGTCGTTAATCTCTTCGCGAATGCGATCCTTAAAGTTGAGGTCGCTGGTTTTCAGGTACATAGCGTCTCCTTAACGACTCATCAGAACTTCGGCGATATGCATCACTTTCACCGGCTGGCCTTCGCGCTGCATACGGCCGCCGATATTAATCAGGCAGCTAACGTCGGCGCCGATCAGATAGTCGGGCTGTACTTCCATCATATGGGCGACCTTCTCCTTCACCATTTCGCCGGAGATCTCCGCCATCTTAACCGAGAAGGTGCCGCCAAAGCCGCAGCAGGTTTCCTGGGCATCGAACGGCAGCAGCTCCAGCCCCTCTACGTGATTCAGAAGAGCCAGGGGTTCATCTTTCACTCCCATTTTACGAAACAGGCTGCAGGAGGGGTGATAGACCGCTTTACCGGGCAGCCGGGCGCCCACATTGGTGACCCCTAACTCTTTAACGATAAAGGTGGTCAGATCGAACATCCGATCGGCTACGCGTCGGGCACGCTCGGCCCATTCAGGTTCCCCGTCCAGCCACTGGGCATAGCCTTTAATGGCATAGGTACAGGAGCCGGCAGGGGAAATGATGGGATCGTCGTTCTCTTCCAGCGCGGCGATTAACGTTTTCATTCCCGGAATCGCGTCTTTAATGTAGCCACCATTGATGGCGGGCTGCCCACAGCAGCCCTGCTTTTCCGGGAAGTTAACGTTACAGCCTAACTGCTCAAGCAGCAGAACTGAGTCACGCGCCATGCGCGACTTCAGGGCGTCACCGATACAGGTGACAAAAAAGTTAACATTCACGACATTTCTCCCATTGCTTATGCAATTTAATCTTATTTTTTAGCGGCTTCAGGCCATAAACAGATACCAGCCAAGACCTACTATAAGGCCCAGACCGACGATATAGGCACAGCAGTACTTCAGGGTGCCGGACATAATCTTGTCGCCCTGGCCATCCATACGGGTGGCGGAGACGGCAATGGCGATACTCTGTGGCGAAATCATTTTTCCGCCCGTGGCGCCCGCGGTATTCGCAGCTGCCAGCCAGTTGGGATCGACATGCAGCTTATCGGCGGCCATCACCTGAAGCTTACCGAACAGCACGTTAGCGTTGGTGTCGCTGCCGGTCACGAAGGTTCCGACCGCTCCGATAACGGGAGCGATAAACAGATAAGCACCGCCGGTGACATCCACCATAGTATGTGCCATTGAAGCGATCAGGCCGCTGATGTCCATCACAGTCGCCATCGCCACAATAGCGGTAATGGCGATAATCGAATTTTTAAGCTGTTTCACGGTGCTGAAGAAGACGCTAAACATGGTGGGCACCGAGGCTCCCTGAATGGCGCCGCCCAGCAGTGAAGCGATAATAATCAGTATCCCGGGAGTGGCTATCCATTCTACCTTCAGCGCCAGTGAGCCGCTGCCAGCCAGCGGGAAATGGAAAGTACTGGCCAGCTGCGACACGCTGGCCTTTAGCCCCGGAAACAGCGGTGAGCACAGCATAATGAAGACAAAGATCAGAATGTAGATAGTGCAGGCCCGCAGGATCTGAGCGCCAGAGTAGTGCAGCTCTTTGGACTCGTCAGCGGTTTCAATTCGCCAGGCGGAGTCGGTGGGTGCCTTGCGACTCTTCGCTATCGCCACCACGACAATCAGGCTGACCAGGCTACCGGCAAAGGCGGGCAGCTCGGCGCCCAGATGAATCGCCACAATGTATTGAGGAATCAGGGTGGTGACGCCGCACAGCAGGGTGATAAGAAAGACGCCGCGAATGGCTTTAATACCGCCACCGATGATAGCGACAATGACAAAAGGCAGCAGAATATTGAACAGCGCCAGCTGAGTGATGACCACACCGCTCAGAGTGGTGACCGGCAAACTGGCCTGCTCCGCCAGTATCGAGACTGGAATCCCCACCGCGCCGAAGGCTGTGGGAACGGTATTAGCCACCAGTGAAGCGACAGCTGCCTTTAGCGGATTAAAGCCCAGTGCAATCAGAATGCCGATGGGGATCGCCACGGCAGTGCCGTAACCGGCGGCCGCTTCCAGAAAGCCGCCGAAACACCAGGAAATTAGCAGTACCTGAATGCGTTTGTCGTCGCTGATGCTGGCGAGGACGTCTTTCAGAACCGCCATTCCGCCGGTTTTGAGCATCAGGTTATAGCTGTAAATCGCGCCCAGAATCACGATGATTATCGGCCACAGCCCTTTACCGATGCCATAGCCTACGGCGGAACCCAGGGTCTGGAGTGGGGTGTCCCAGAACAGCCAGGCGAAGGCCAGAGTAATGGCGAGGGTGACCAGAACGGCGTAATGGATAGGGGTTTTCACTTTCAGGATCAGGACGATCATCACCAGCAGCGGGAAGACGCCCAGCAAGAACAGCAGGTAGTCGTTCATTATTATTCTTCCTTAGGGTACAGAAGTTTTCCTTAACCAGAGGCGGTTAGATGCTCTATTTGTATAACTTATTGTTAATGTATTTTTACAGATGTAGATCAAGTTAGCGACGGATGGCTAAAATTTCGCATTGAAAGTTAAAATTTTGTTTGGGTCGATGTAGGCAAGAACATCCCGGCCGGTGACCGGGATATAGCGTCAGGGAAGATGCAGGTCGAGTGGGGTTTTGCTGGGTTCGCCGCCAATCTCGCGGGTCAGTCGGGGAACCAGGTAGCCGGAAACCAGGGTCAGAAGTTCGCGAACGATGCGGCGTGCAGTCTCGTCGTCCACCATAAAGTGGGCAGCGCCCTGAACCCTGTCGAGCACGTGAAGGTAGTAGGGCAGTACCCCGGCATCAAATAGCGCGTTGCTGAGATCTGCCAGCGCCGGAGCGCTGTCGTTAACGCCGCGTAGCAGTACGCTCTGGTTTAGCAGCGTCACGCCGGCCCGTTTCAGGCGCGCCATCGCGGCGCGGAATTCATCATCGATCTCTCTGGCATGGTTGATATGATTCACCAGTAGTACCTGCAGGCGCGTGTTGTGTAGCAGGCCGGTCAGCGCATCGGTTATACGGGCCGGAATGACAATCGGCAGACGGCTGTGGATACGCAACCGCTTAAGATGAGGGATCGCCGCCAGTCGTTCGATAAGCCAGGTCAGTTCCGCATCGCGTGCCATTAGCGGATCGCCGCCGGAAAAGATAATCTCATCCAGTTCCGGGTGTCGGGCGATATAATCGAGCGCTGTCTGCCAGCTGCGTTTATTCCCCGGATTTTCCGCATAGGGAAAGTGACGGCGAAAACAGTAGCGGCAGTTGACGGCGCAGCCCCCTTTGACCATCAGCAGGGCGCGATTACGATATTTATGCAGTAAACCCGGCACGACGCTGCTCTGTTCTTCCAGCGGGTCGGTGCTGAAGCCTGGCGCTGCGATAAATTCTTCGCGGGCGGTCAGAACCTGGCGCAGCAGCGGATCGTTCGGATCGCCTTTCGCCATTCGGGCGGCAAAGGCGCGCGGAACGCGCAGGGCGAACAGGCGCCGGGCGTCATATCCCGCCCGCAGGGTCTCATCGGGGTCTACATTTAAAAGATGCAGCAGTTCCTCCGGATCGGTGATTACATCGGCAAGTTGTAATAACCAATCTTCTCGGGAGGGGGCGTTTGGGGTTACAATGTGTGCCATTTTTTTGGCTAGCTACCAGTTAACATATTCAGAGGGCCTTTATGGCAACGTACTATAGCAACGATTTTCGCAGCGGTCTTAAAATCATGTTGGATGGGGAACCGTACGCGGTTGAATCCAGCGAGTTCGTCAAACCGGGTAAGGGTCAGGCCTTTGCTCGCGTTAAGCTGCGCCGCCTGCTGACCGGCACGCGCGTTGAGAAAACCTTTAAATCCACTGACTCTGCAGAAGGCGCAGACGTTATGGATATGACCCTGACTTACCTCTACAACGACGGTGAGTTCTGGCACTTCATGAACAACGACACCTTCGAGCAGCTGGCTGCCGATGCCAAAGCCGTGGGTGATAACGCTAAATGGCTGCTGGATCAGGCGGAATGTATCGTTACCCTGTGGAACGGTCAGCCTATCTCTGTGACTCCGCCGAACTTCGTTGAGCTGGAGATCGTGGATACCGATCCTGGCCTGAAGGGCGACACCGCGGGTACCGGCGGTAAACCGGCTACCCTTAGCACCGGCGCTGTGGTAAAAGTACCGCTGTTTGTACAGATTGGCGAAGTGATCAAAGTTGACACCCGCTCCGGTGAGTACGTTTCTCGCGTGAAGTAATCACTGCGCAGATTCGTCGCGGCGTGGTGCTTATCACGCCGCTGCTTGCAAAAGGCATGGATGATGAACCGTTTAATTCGATTTCTGCTCCCGCTTCTGGTTGCCAGCACTCTGCTGAATGGCTGCAATACGTTCCGCGGCTTCGGTGAGGATGTCCAGCACCTTGGTGGTGCTATCCAGCGCGCAACAAACTGATTCCTCCGCACTTTTTTATACCGTCGAAGTGGCGGGTTTTTCGCTATTCTATTTTATAGCCAGACCGTTGGGATGGGCCCGTCATTGTGGCGCCTGACGGCCGGCCTCTGGCTAGCTGTCCCTTGTGTATTGGCAATAAAAGGAATCGATTATGGTCAAAAAAATCGTTGCAGCGCTCTTCTCTCTGATGGTGGTCTCTTCGCTACTGGCTGGCTGTAATACCACCCGTGGCTTCGGTGAGGATGTGAAAGAGGGCGGTTCAATCATCACTAACGCCGCGGATCGGGCGCAGAACTGATCCGTGACGAATAAAGTGCGATACGGCGTGGCGTCGTATCGCGCTTTATGTCATCAATAGGCTTGAAAATCTCCCCCGGTGTGACACTATAGGCCCGTTTATATCCAATAGCCCTGTGGGACGACCCGCAGGCGCGTCTGAAATGAAAGGGGACGGCCCCATATCCTGTTGGGAGTCCGTTATGTCCTGGATTATTCTTTTTATTGCCGGTGTACTCGAAGTTATCTGGGCCGTTGGCCTGAAATATACTCATGGTTTTAGCCGTCTGGTGCCCAGCGTAATTACCGTCTCTGCGATGATTGTCAGCCTGGGGTTGCTCTCCTGGGCGATGAAATCACTGCCGGTGGGAACTGCTTACGCAATCTGGACGGGTATTGGCGTGGTCGGCGCTTCGATAACCGGCATACTGCTGCTGGGGGAATCGGCGACGCCGGCGCGCATCCTGAGTCTGGTACTGGTGGTGACCGGTATTGTGGGCCTGAAGCTGAGTTCATGAGTGAGAGAAATAGGGTAAACGGTAGCGACACATAAAGGTGGGCCAGCAGAGTGCTGGCCCTTAAGATTTTAGAGCGAGATAACGCCAATCAGCGTAACAATCGTGAGAATGGCCGCCAGACCGTAGAACACCCATTTACCAGAAGGCACATGAATTTTCAGGTCGTGCATTCCGTGGTGAATACGGTGCAGGCCGCACCACAGCGGCAGTACAATCATCAGGAAGATAAAAATACGGCCGACCCAGCTTTGGGAAAAGATCAGAACCCGCTCAAAGCCCAGCGCATCGCCGGGGAACAGCCCAAGCGGCAGCAGAATGCCCACCAGCAGAATAATGACCGGCGCTACAATGGCGCTCCACATACCGCCGGCGCCAAACAGTCCCCAGAAGACCGGCTCGTCGGAACGTTTAGGATTAGGATTGATCACGGTTTTCTCCTTACCAGAATAGGGCAACCAGCAGAATCACCACGCTGACGATGGTGGTTACCACCCAGAGCCCTTTAATCACCGGCTCCGGCCCCATTTTTTCATCCTTCACAATAATATTGGCTGCCTTGGGCGCCAGCCCGAACCAGGTTTTGGTGTGCAGAAGTGCTGCTGCCAGCGCGATCAGGTTCAGGAGCACCACGATCGGATTACGCAGAAAGCCGACAAAGCTTTCCCAGGATTCCGGGCCGCCTTTCAGAGAAAACAGGCCGATTAGCAGCACAATGCTGAACCAGACGGCGGGTACCGCAGTGCCCTCACGCAGCATATAGAAGCGGTAAAAGCCCAGCTTTTTCCACCAGTTAGACGGCATGGGCCGTACATAAGGTTTACGTTTCGTTGTCATGCGTCACTCCCTGAGGCGGGTTTAAGGGTAGCGATAAGAAAATCTTTCGAACTTTCCACCTTGCCCTGCTGAATGGCCGCCGCCGGATCGACATGTTTTGGGCAGACCTCAGAGCAGAAACCCACGAAGGTACAGCTCCAGACGCCGTTCTGACCGTTGAGCTGGGGCATTCGTTCTTTCTGTCCGCGATCGCGACTGTCGAGGTTATAGCGGTGGGCGAGGGTAATTGCAGCCGGGCCGATAAATTCAGGATTCAGACCGAACTGCGGGCAGGCGGCGTAGCACAGCCCGCAGTTGATACAGCCGGAAAACTGGTGGTACTTCGCCATCTGGGCCGGAGTCTGGCGGTTAGGGCCCTGCTCCGGCGTCCGGGAGTTGCCGATGATATAGGGCTTAATTGCCTCCAGACTTTCGATAAAGTGGGTCATATCCACCACCAGATCGCGCTCGATGGGGAAGTTCGCCAGCGCCTCTACTTTCATTCCACCGGTATATTCGCGCAGGAAGGTTTTACAGGCGAGTTTAGGCACGCCGTTGACCATCATGCCGCAGGAGCCGCAGATCGCCATGCGGCAGGACCAGCGGTAGCTCAGATCCGCCGCCAGGTTATCTTTGATATAGCCCAGCGCGTCCAGCAGAGAGGTTTGTTCATCCCACGGAACCTCATACCAGGCGCTGTGCGGCGCATCATCCGTTTCCGGGTTATAACGCACTACCTCGATTTTCATCTGCTGCATCTCAGCCATGGGTCGTCTCCTTCTTCTCAGCGGCTTCCGCTTCGGCGCCGTAGACGCGCTTCGCGGGCGGGAGCGTGGTTATCTTCACATCGCTGTACGCCAGACGGGTGGCGCCATCCGCCTCGCGGAAGGCGAGAGTGTGCTTCAGAAAGTTGACGTCGTCGCGCTCGGTACATCCTTCATCCAGGCGCTGATGGGCGCCGCGCGACTCTTTACGCGCCATGGCCGAATGGGCCATACACTCGGCGACGTTCAGCCCGTGGCCCAGCTCAATGGTATAGAGCAGGTCGGTATTAAAGACGCTGGAATTGTCGGTAATGGTCACGCGCTTAAAGCGCTCCTGTAGCTCCGCCAATTTGTCGATAGTTTTCTGCATTAGCTCCGGCGTACGGTAGATGCCGCAGCCTTCTTCCATGCTCAGACCCATTTCGTCGCGGATCTTCGACCAGTTTTCACCGCCCTGCTGATTAACCAGATCCTTCAGGCGACGTTCGATATCGGCAACCTGCGCCTCCAGTGCGGCGTCGTTGGCGGGGGTAGCCTGACGGGCGCGCTCAATGGCCTGTTCGCCGGCCAGACGACCAAACACCACCAGTTCGGCCAGCGAGTTGGAGCCCAGGCGGTTGGCGCCATGCAGCCCGACGGAGGAACATTCACCCACGGCAAACAGCCCCTGGATACGGGTTTCGCACTGTTGGTTGGTTTCGATGCCGCCCATGGTGTAGTGCGCGGTGGGGCGCACCGGAATCGGCTCTTTGACCGGATCAACGCCGACGTAGGCTTTGGCCAGTTCGCAGATAAACGGCAGGCGCTCCAGCAGTTTCTTTTCGCCCAGGTGACGCAGATCCAGATACACCACATCGCCGCGTGGTGTAGAGATAGTGTTGCCTTTGCGCCACTCATGCCAGAAGGCCTGGGAGACTTTGTCGCGCGGGCCTAACTCCATATATTTGTTTTTCGGCTGACCCAGTGGCGTTTCCGGCCCCATACCGTAGTCCTGCAGGTAGCGATAACCGTCTTTGTTGACCAGAATGCCCCCTTCGCCGCGGCAGCCTTCGGTCATCAGGATGCCGGAGCCGGGCAGGCCGGTGGGGTGATATTGCACAAACTCCATATCGCGCAGCGGTACGCCGTGGCTTAGCGCCATGCCCATGCCATCACCGGTTACTATTCCGCCGTTAGTGTTATAGCGATAAACGCGTCCGGCGCCGCCGGTGGCCATGACTACCGCACTGGCGCGGATCTGCACCAGGCTGCCTTCCATCATATTCATCGCCACCAGGCCGCGTGCGTGGCCGTCATCGACCAGAATGTCGAGGACGAAATGTTCGTCAAAGCGCTGAATTTGCGGGAACTGGAGCGAAGTCTGAAACAGGGTGTGCAGCATATGAAAGCCGGTTTTATCGGCGGCGAACCAGGTGCGTTCGATCTTCATACCGCCGAAACGGCGGACGTTGACCGAACCATCCGGGCGGCGGCTCCAGGGACATCCCCACTGCTCAAGTTGGGTCATTTCCGTGGGGCAGTGATGAACGAAGTAATCGACGACATCCTGTTCGCATAGCCAGTCGCCGCCAGCGACGGTATCGTGAAAATGGTATTCAAAACTGTCGTGATCCTGAGCTACCGCGGCGGAACCGCCTTCGGCCGCCACGGTGTGGCTACGCATGGGATAGACTTTAGATATCAGCGCAATTTTTGCTTCAGGGTTTGCCTGAGCCGCCGCAATGGCGGTTCGTAATCCCGCTCCGCCAGCGCCAATAATAGCGATATCGGCTTGAAAAGTTTGCACGACATTCCTCCGTAATTTTTATCGTTCGCAAGGCATTGCTGACCAAAGGTATAGACCACACTGCGGCGGGGAGCCATGAGTCGCAGCATATTCACCTGCCCCTTTGTGGGTAATGTAGTATAACCGGGGTGTTAATAAGGAAATTTGATGTGTTCGATTTTTTTGTGGTTATCGCTGGCTATTTATCACTGGATTTGATGATGCAGCTCTCAAAAAATGCCTGGGGATAAAAAGGGCGAAAACCCCTGGCCAAAGTTTGTTTCGTCCAGGAGATGCGAGTAGACTTCCGGGCTGGTTTATTTTTGGAGACGTTCCCATGAGCGAGACGGCGACCTGGCAGCCTGGCGCCCCGGTTCCTAATCTGTTGAAACGCGCGAAGCTGGTGTCGGAAATCCGGCGTTTTTTTGCCGATCGCGGCGTGGTAGAGGTGGAAACGCCCTGCATGAGTCAGGCCACGGTGACCGATGTCCATCTGTTCCCGTTCGAAACCCGTCTTATCGGCCCCGGTCATAGCGAAGGGACGCCCCTCTGGTTGATGACCAGTCCGGAATACCATATGAAGCGCCTGCTGGCGGCTGGCTGTGGGCCTGTTTATCAGATCTGCCGCAGCTTTCGTAATGAAGAGATGGGCCGTTATCACAACCCGGAATTCACCATGCTGGAGTGGTATCGCCCCTGCTATGACATGTACCGGTTGATGAACGAGGTCGACGATCTGCTGCAACAGATTCTGGAATGTGAAGCTGCCGAAACGCTCTCTTATCAACAGGCGTTTCAGCGCTATCTGGAAGTGGATCCGCTATCGGCGGATAAGGCACAACTGCGTGCAGTGGCGGCGCGGCTCGATGTGAGCAACGTAGCCGATAACGAAGAAGATCGCGATACCCTGTTGCAGCTACTGTTTGTGACCGGGGTGGAGCCTAACATTGGCAAAGAGCGGCCGACCTTTATTTATCACTTCCCCGCCACTCAGGCGGCGCTGGCGCAGATCAGCACGGAGGATCACCGGGTGGCGGAGCGCTTTGAGGTTTACTTTAAAGGCGTAGAGCTGGCGAACGGTTTTCATGAATTGACCGATGCTAAAGAGCAGCGTCAGCGCTTTCAGCAGGATAACCGTAAGCGTGCCGCGATGGGCCTGCCGCAGCAACCGATAGATAATCATTTGCTGGCGGCTCTGGAAGCGGGAATGCCCGACTGTTCCGGCGTAGCGTTGGGCGTCGATCGTCTGATTATGCTGGCGCTGGGAGCAGAAAGTCTCAGCGAGGTGATTGCCTTTACGGTCGATCGCGCCTGATTTTATATATTATTACAGGCGTACTGCGTCGCGGTTTAATATATGAAACCGCGCCGCTATTTTATTTTGTCACTCAATGAATGAAACTTGTTTATACGTTTTCTATCTGGCTTATGAATTATTTTTAATGTAATCCTGTAAAAAATAATCCTTTTTACACATGTGGTTATGTTCTTGTGACTATTTTTGTTGGAATGTTCGTGCATTGGTCACAGTTTATTGAATTACCTGTCATATCGCTCTTTATTTATTTCTTGCTTCACTATATTTTCATCCTTTAGTCCTTTCTGAGAAATATGTTTTATTCATTTGCCGGTTGACGGACGTCTGGCGTCTTTGCGACGGATATCCCGGAGATCTGCCATAAATAAAAGGGTCGTTCGCCCATGAATATTTCCACCCTGCGCCAGCATCAGATTCCGGTTCAGACGGCGCCGCGTGCCGCCGTTCCTTTTAACCTGCTGATTAAACCCGTTGGGCCATCCTGCAATCTGGCCTGTCGCTACTGTTACTATCCGCAACGCGATACGCCGCCGGGAAAAATGGATGATGCGCTGCTGGAAAACTTTATTCGCCAGTATATTGCAGCTCAGCCGCCGGGCGTACGGGAGATTAACTTCGTCTGGCAAGGAGGGGAGCCGTTAATGGCGGGTATCGGCTTCTACAAACGGGCGCTGGCGTTACAGCAGCGCTACGCCCCGCCGGGCGTGACTGTCAGTAATAGCCTGCAAACTAACGCGACACTGGTGACGGAAGCCTGGTGTCAGTTATTTCGCCAGCATGACTTTATTATCGGCGTCAGTCTGGACGGCGACGCGCCGCTGCAGGATAGCCATCGGCCTGATAAGCGTGGTAACGGTAGCTATCAGGATGCGCTGCGTGGCGTACGCCTGCTGCAACAGCACGGTGTGGAGTTCAATGTGCTGGTAGTGGTGCATAACGGCGTGGTGGAGCGGGCAGGGGAGATCTATGACCATCTGGTGGGGCTGGGGGCGCGTCTGCTTCAGTTTCAGCCGCTCATGGCGGAAGGCGACGCAATCGAACAGGGCTACCAGCTTAGCGCCGACGGTTGGGGGCGCTTTATGGTGACGATTCTGCGGCGCTGGAAGAAGCGGCGCGATATTGGTCGGGTATTCGTGATGAATATTGAGCATGCCCTGGCGCAATATTTTACCGGCGTCAGTCCGGTGTGCGTTCATTCGGCGCGCTGCGGTACCAACCTGGTGCTGGAGGCTGACGGCCAGATCTACGCCTGCGATCATCTGATCGATGACAGACACCGGCTGGGGAGCCTGAATGGCTCCCGTCCACTGGCCGAGATGGTGGAGGCTTCCACCCAACTGCCTTTCGGGCGCCGTAAAAGTACGCGGCCGGAATGCCAGCGATGCAGCGTGCGTATGCTGTGCCAGGGGGGATGTCCCGCTCATCTCGATGCTCGCGGCCAGAATGCCTTGTGCGCCGGATATTTCCGCTTCTTCAACGAGTTAATGACTCCGCTGCGGCGCTGGCCGCGTGATATGGCGGGGTTCGATGGCTGGCGGGCCACGCTGTAAGCGCCGGTCAGTTCGCTTCTGAGAGTGACATGGGAGAAATCAGTGAGAAAGACAGCTGTCGCACTGGCGCTTGGTGGCCTGATGGCCGGTAGCGCCCACGGTGCCGAACCGGCACGTCCTAACGTGTTGTTGATTGTCGCCGATGATATGGGGTATTCCGATATCAGCCCCTTCGGTGGAGAGATCCCCACCCCTAATCTGCAGCGCCTGGCCGAGCAGGGGTTGCGAATGAGCCAGTACTATACTTCGCCGATGTCGGCCCCGGCTCGCTCGATGCTAATGACCGGAAATACCAATCAGCAGGCGGGTATGGGGGGAATGTGGTGGTATCAGAATACCATGGGGAAAGATGGCTATGAGCTACACCTGACCCGGCGAGTGACCACGATGGCGGAACGTTTTCAGGATGCCGGTTACGCCACGCTGATGACGGGGAAGTGGCATCTGGGACACCAGCCGGGCATGATGCCGACCGACCGCGGTTTCGACCACGCTTTCGCGTTGATGGGGGGCGGCGCCAGCCACTATAGCGATGCGATGCCATTGGGCACCGGCGAAGCCTTCCAGACCTGGTACACTCTGGACGGCAAACGTACCACGCTGGCATCGGATTTCTATTCGAGCGAATCCTATGCGCGGCAGATGAGTCGCTGGATTGAAGAAACGCCGCGCGACCAGCCCTTTTTTGGCTATCTGGCTTTTACCGCGCCGCACGATCCCCTGCAGGCGCCGGATGAGTGGATAGAGAAATTTAAAGGCCAGTATGAAGAGGGCTATGCGCCGGTATATCGCCAGCGTCTCGCCCGCCTGAAGTCGCTGGGCATTATCAACGACAGGACGCCATTGCCGGATCTCGATCTCGATAAGGAATGGAACAGCCTGAGCAAAGAGCAGCAGCGCTATACCGCGAAGGTGATGCAGGTTTATGCGGCGATGATTGCCAATATGGACGCCCAGATCGGCAAGGTGATGGCGACATTAAAGCAGACCGGACGCGATAAAAACACCATCGTGGTGTTTCTGACTGATAACGGCGCTAATGCGGCGCCGGGATTCCACTACAGCTCGAAGCCGGAATACTGGAAGCAGTTCGATAACAGCTATGACAATATCGGGCGCAAAGGCTCTTTCGTCTCTTACGGCCCACACTGGGCGAATGTCAGTAATGCCCCCTACGCCCGTTACCATAAGACCACCAGCGGCCAGGGCGGCATTAATACCGATTTTATTATCGCTGCGCCGCAGATAGCCCGTCAGGGGAGCGTCAGCCATACTCCGATGGCGGTCTATGACGTTGCGCCAACGCTCTATGATTTGGCGGGGATCGATCCCCGGCGCCAGATTAAGGATAAGCCCACGCTGCCGATGGTAGGGGTGAGCTTTAAACGCTATCTGACCGGAGAAGAGGCTCAGGGGCCGCGTCGCCAGATTGGGGTGGAGCTGCATAATCAGGTCGCCTGGATAGACGGCGACTGGAAGCTAAGACGTCTGGTGAAGCGCGGGCCGGAAGCCGGGGATGCCCCATGGGGGCTGTTCAATCTGCGCCAGGATCCGCTGGAAACCCGTGACCTTGCCGCCAGCCATCCCGATGAAGTCCGCAGGCTTAGTGAAGCCTGGCAGAAGTTTGCTGACGACACCATGGTGATTAAGGCTCGCGGCAAGATGATAAGGTATGCAGGCGTGGATCAGAAAAGCGGCCACTGGATAACGCTTAATCCTGAAACTATGGAGCCGGTCGTGAGTGACGTACCGGCAAAATAACGGGTGAAGCGGAGAGCCTTACAGGCTCCCTGCGCTACGGCGCCCGGCGGAAGAGATCGTGCGCTGGGCGCCGCCCAGAGTTTCAAGGCGCGCCTGGAACGGCGGGAACGGCAGATCGATTCCGTGTTCGCGGAAGCCCTGCAGGATCAACTGATGAATTTCATGGCGCAGCGGCATCCGGTGCCCCATCTCGGCGGCATAGATGCGCAGTTCGAAGATTTGCAGGCCCTGTTGCAGATCGACCAGATAAACCTCCGGAGCCGGGTTATCCAGTACCAGCGAACAGCGGTGGGCGGCGGTGGCCAGCAGTTCGGTGACTTCTTCGCTGTTCGCATCCGTCGGCGCTGGTACCGTTAGCACCACGCGGGTAATTGCGTCGGAAAGCGACCAGTTCACGAACTGTTCGGTAATAAACGCCTGGTTGGGCACGATGATCTCTTTGCGATCCCAGTCGCTGATGGTGGTGGCGCGGATGTTGATCTTAGTGATGCTGCCGGTCAGTTCGCGGATCGTCACGGTATCGCCAATGCGGATCGGTTTTTCAAACAGGATGATCAGGCCGGAAACCAGGTTGGCGAAGATCTGCTGCAGACCAAAACCCAGACCCACACCCAGCGCGGCCACCAGCCACTGTAGCTTTGACCACTCGATGCCGATCATCGAGAAGCCCACCAGACCGCCAATCAACACCAGCAGATATTTGGTGACGGTCGTGATGGCGTAGCCGGTGCCCGGCGTCAGGCTCAGGTGCTGCAATAGCGCCAGCTCCAGTAACGCAGGAAGATTACGCACCAGCTGAGCGGTGATGATAAAGATCAGAATGGCGATCAGCACCGCGCCCAGGGTAATTGGCTCCACGCTCTCAACGCCCTGGACCGTGGAGGTGACGTCCCACAGCGAGATATTTTCCAGGAAGCCAAAAGCAGAGTGGATCTCAGACCACAGCAGGATCACCGATACCAGGGCTATCAGCATCAGTACGGAACGCACCAGCCGCAGAGACTGAGCGCTGATGGTATCCAGATCCACCACCGGCTCTTCGATATCCTGCGTCCCTTCGGTGCTGTGTGGATGAATGGCATCTTCCTCGCCCCGGGCGCGCTGGGCCAGCATTTCGGCGCGGCGCTGTTTGGCGCGGTCAAAGGCCAGGCGTCGGCGCTGAATCAGCATCCAGCGCCGGATAATATGGTAGATAACCAGCAGGAAGAACCAGATAGCGACCGATGTTTCCAGGCGCGCCAACAGCGCTTTGGCGGTGGCCAGATATCCGATGCCCGCCGCCATCATCGCCAGCAGTGGGGCGCTGATCAGCATGCCCCACAGTACGCGGTTCACCAGATTATCGCCGCTGCCCTCTTTATCCAGATAGAGCGGCAGACCGGCATGTTTCAGACTCAGGGTGACAATCGCCAGCGCGCCGCAGATTAACAGAAAGCACAGGCGCCCCAGCGAGGCGGAAAACTCGCGATCGTTAAGCTTATCGAACATGATAAGCGCCATAATCAGCGGCACGATAAAGCCGACGCTCATCAGGTAGTAGCGCATCGCCCGCCCCACCTGGAGACGTGGCCAGCCGAAGTGCACCACAAAAAGCCCATTAGGGCGAGCGAAGGTGGCGCAGATCATCACCACCCAGAGCAGGGGGACGGTGGCGGTGACCCCTTCGCCAATGGCGACCGCCAGCGGGTAGGGCCAGGCTTCGCGCAGGCCGTAGCCGAGCGTGGCCCACAGTACCGGCAGCGGCGATGCCACCAGAATCGACCAGAACACGGTACGCATGGTCAGCCAGAAGTGATCCTGGGTGACTTTGCCCACCCGGGCGCTGGAGCGTTCCAGAAAGGCGGTAAAGTGGCGCCGGGAACCGATGCTGAAGGCGACCAGCACCAGCGCGAAGAACAGCGGCGGCAGGGTGGTGCGGCTGGTCAGCATCATGGCGCTTGCCTTCCCTAACTGGCTGAGGGTATCCAGCGAAATCAGGCGCCGTAGATCCTGCAACACGCTGATGGGCCAGGAGAGTCCCAGCGGGCTGACGTCGGCGGTCCAGAACAGGTAACGGTGGGTCGCTTCGTTCATCTCTTTCAGCGCTTCTTCCAGCTGACTGTTGGCGACCTTGAGCCTGGTGAGATCAAGAATCAGGCTGTCGCTGCCCTGTAGCAGAGAGCTCAGCAGCTCGCGCTGGGTTTTTAGCTGCGCGTCCAGGATCTGCCGCTGTTCGGCAGTGAGGGGGCTGCCGTCCGCCTGCTGAATCTGGCGCAGCTGACCCTGTTTATTGAGCCGGTCTTCGTAGCGCAGGCGCTGTACCCGCTGCTGCGCCATTTCGGTATCCAGCTGCTGAGGTTTGGGCATTTCCGGCAGACGCGCCACCTGGGCGCGTAGCGCCTCGCCCAGGACGTTAGAGGCGCCGAGCCACTGAGACTGCTCGCGCAGGGTGTCCAGCGCCTGACGAACCTGCAGGGTCTGGTGTGCGGCCTGGCGCTGCTGGGAAGCCACCAGATCCATACGCTGCGCCTGCTGATTCAGCGCCTGGGAGAGTTCGCGGTTAATGCGGAACTGCGCCACGATATCCGGCGGCAGGTTGGCGCTGTTTTCCGCCAGCAGTTCGGTACTCTCCAGCGCTTTTTCCGCTTCACGCTGGCGCTGAGCGTTAAGATGATTACGCAGCGCCTGGAGTCGGGAATCCAACTGTACCGCCTGCTTTTGGGCCAGTTCAGCACGCAGCCGCGCCAGCTCCTGGCGATTACTGGCGGAAAGCTGGGCCAACTCCAGCTCATCCACCCGGGCTTTAAGTCGCGCGCTTTCTGCCTGGCTTGCCAGCTGTTGCGCCTGGCCCAGAGGCGTGGTGGCCGTCGTCTGGGTATCCAGCCGTCGCTCCAGTTCGCTGAGCTGACGGCGGGCTTCGGTCTGCTGGTGGGGAAGCTGGCCCAGGGAGTCGGCTATTTCGCGATTGCGCTCCTGTTCCAGACGCGCCTGACGGCTCTTTTCCAGTAGTTGACTACTGACCTGGAGGATCTCCTGGTTCAGTGCGTCAGTAGAGAGACTGGCGCTGATTGCCGGGGCTTCATCGCTAAGGTTGCTGAGCTGCTGGCGCAGGGTGCGGGTCAACGTTGGGAGATTGTCGATCACCTGCTGATACTGACGAGTACGCTCCAGAGAACTTTTACGTTCTTCCAGCGAGTTTAACGCCGACTGGAGCGCATCAATCGTTTCCGTCTGCCCCGCCTGGTTTTTGGCCGCTTTGGCCTGTTCCAGTTCCTGGACAATCTGTTTTTCGTCAGGAACGGCGGTAGCGGCATGCGCCCCCATGCTCAGGCCAAAGGCCAGCAAAAATATCATTAACAGGCGCACGTCGCGTTACCTCTATCCCTGACGGAGCTTAGCGTTCAGTTTTATCGCGGGCAGAGGAGGCAGGCTGCTCATCCTGAGAGCTGCCCGGCGCCTGTGCCGGTGCCGAAGAGCGGCCTGCGGTCGCTTGGGTTCCGGTTTTGGATTTTTTGGCAGCCTTCGCTTCCGCGGCGGCTTTAGCTTCTTCGGCGGCCTTCGCTTCTGCGGCGGCCTTCGCTTCTGCGGCGGCTTTGGCCTCTTCGGCAGCCTTCGCCTCAGCGGCAGCTTTAGCTTCTTCGGCGGCTTTGGCCTCTTCGGCGGCCTTCGACTCAGCGGCGGCTTTAGCTTCTTCGGCAGCCTTCGCTTCCGCGGCGGCTTTAGCTTCTTCGGCGGCCTTCGCCTCAGCGGCGGCTTTAGCCTCTTCGGCGGCCTTTGCTTCCGCGGCGGCTTTAGCTTCTTCGGCGGCCTTCGCTTCCGCGGCGGCTTTAGCCTCTTCGGCAGCTTTCGCCTCAGTTGCTGCTTTGGCTGCATCGGCGGAAAGCGCCAGCGGCTGCCCGATTCGGGTTGCCGACAGGCTGCGTAGCGAGTCCAGCAGCTCGACCTGTCCTGGGGCAAACAGGTTAATGACCGTCGAGCCCAGCTTAAAGCGCCCCATTTCCTGGCCTTTCAGCAGCGCGACGCTGCCTTCGCTTTCGCCTTCCGGCCAGCTCCAGCGCTTAATTATCCCCTCGCGCGGCGGCGTAATGGTGCCTGCCCACACGGTTTCAATACTGCCGACGATGGTGGCACCTACCAGAATTTGCGCCATTGGGCCGAATTCGGTATCGAACAGGCAGATCACGCGCTCGTTACGGGCGAACAGGTTAGGGACGTTTTGAGCGGTCAAATGGTTGACCGAGAACAGATCGCCCGGCACGTAGATCATCTCCCGCAGAATGCCGTTGCAGGGCATATGCACGCGGTGATAATCGCGCGGCGACAGGTAGGTCGTTACAAAGCTGCCGTCGCGGAACATATCCGCCATCTGGGTGTTGCCTGCCAGCAGGGCGTCCAGGGTGTAGTAATGACCCTTAGCCTGTAGCAACTTATTCTGCTCTATCGCGCCTAACTGACTAATAACGCCGTCGGCCGGCATCACCAGCACGCCTGGGTCGGTATCGATCGGGCGAACCTCTTCACGCAGCGGACGGACGAAGAAGTCATTAAAGGTGCGGTAGCTGGCGGTATCCGGCTTCAGCGCCTCTTTCATATCCACTTTGTAATATTTAACGAACAGATCGATGACCAGTTTGGTCAGCCAGCCAGCGCGTTTGCTTGCGCCCCAGCCAGCCAGACGCGTGAGCCATTGTTTAGGCAGAATATATTGAAGCGAAAGCTTGATGTCGTTCAGCAAAGTAGCCTCCAGGCCTCTGATTTGTCAGTCCTTCCCCGCTCATCGGCAAGAAGAGCGGGCATTGCAGAAAAGGGGGCGAATTGTAGCGACGCCCGGTTAAAATGTCAGTCACCGGTTGCAGAAAAGCTTTTGCGGGTTTTGACCTGCGCCATGCTTTCCAGAATTCGGTGGTAATTCTCAAAGCGGGATTCCGCAATTTCACCCCGCTCCACGGCGGCGCGAATTGCACAGCCGGGATCGGTATCGTGCTTGCAGTCGCGGTATTTGCAACTGCCTAAATATGCATGAAACTCGACAAAACCATGGGTAATTTGTTCCGGATCCAGGTGCCAGAGGCCGAATTCACGTACCCCTGGCGAGTCGATTACGTCGCCGCCGTGGGGAAAATGGTAAAGGCGGGCAGCGGTAGTCGTATGCTGACCAAGTCCCGAGACATCGGAAACATCGTTGGTCAGGATCCGGGCCTCTTTCAGCCCCAGCAGTGCATTGAGCAGGCTGGATTTTCCCACCCCGGACTGCCCGGCGAAAATACTGACGCGCCCTGTCAGCGCGGCTTCCAGCTCTTGCAGACCTTCTTCACGCAGGCTGGAGACCATTAGTACCTGATAGCCTATATCACGGTAGATCGTCATTTGCTCTTCAACGAAGGCCATTCCTTCATCGTCCAGCAGGTCGGTTTTGTTGAGCACAATCAGCGGTTCAACGTTCAGCGTTTCGCAGGCCACCAGATAGCGGTCGATAATATTCAGCGACAGCTCAGGAAGAATAGCCGAGACGATGACAATCTGATCGATATTCGCGGCAATGGGCTTCACGCCGTCGTAAAAATCCGGACGCGTCAGCACTGAGGTGCGATCGTGTACGGCCTCGACAATGCCATTAACGCTGGTGCCGAGCCCTTCTTCCTTGCCAGGGCGCCAGACCACGCGATCTCCGGTAACCAGCGAGCGGATTGTTCGACGTATATTACAACGGTGCACCGTACCATCATCGGCTTCTACGTCGGCGTGCATACCAAAACGGCTAATGACCCGGCCTTCGCCCGGTTCGCCAAACAGGCTATCGTCGTAATCGACGCTTTCCGTTTTTTTAAGGCGACGCTGATGGTTGGCTTTTACGCGCCGCTGCTGGCCTTTGGAGAGCTTGTTTTTACTCAATCGTCTGGCTCCTGGTCGCTCCAGATGAACAAAACCTCTATGATACACGCTATTTTATACGAAATAACCCATCCTATGGGGTGGCGCTATCGTGGAACAGGTGGAAAAGAGCATGAGTGGAAATGAAAACAATCTGATCTGGATTGACCTGGAGATGACGGGACTGGATCCAGAGCAGGATCGCATCATTGAGATTGCCACGCTGGTGACCGATGCTAACTTGAATATTCTTGCCGAAGGGCCGGTGATTGCGGTGCATCAGTCGGACGCTCAGTTGGCGCTGATGGACGAGTGGAACGTGCGTACCCATACCGGCAGCGGACTGGTGGATCGGGTGAAGGCGAGTCGTTACGACGATCGTGCCGCCGAGCTTGCCACCATTGAATTCCTGAAAGAGTGGGTACCCCAGGGCGTATCGCCGATTTGCGGCAACAGCGTGGGCCAGGACCGGCGTTTTCTGTTTAAGTACATGCCGGAGCTGGAGGCGTATTTCCACTATCGCTATCTGGATGTCAGCACCCTGAAAGAGCTGGCGCGCCGCTGGAAGCCGGAAATTCTGGCAGGTTTTAAAAAACGTAATACTCACCAGGCACTGGATGATATTCGCGAGTCGGTGGCTGAACTGGCGTACTATCGCGAACATTTTATTCAGCAATAAATGGCATAACGCCCGGAAAAATGCCGCTAAAATCGCCAGATTGTCGAAGAAAGCGGCATTTAAACAAAAAACGACAAATTTTTTGTCCCGGGGCTTGCGGCGTGCCGGATTTCTCGTATAATGCGCCTCCCGTAACGACGCAGAAATGCGTAGCTACGCAGAGCGGGAATAGCTCAGTTGGTAGAGCACAACCTTGCCAAGGTTGGGGTCGCGAGTTCGAGTCTCGTTTCCCGCTCCAAATTTTAGCCCTGTGGGCAGCACACCTCTAATGCGGGAATAGCTCAGTTGGTAGAGCACAACCTTGCCAAGGTTGGGGTCGCGAGTTCGAGTCTCGTTTCCCGCTCCAGATTTTCTCTTCATACTCTTTTTTCTCTGCAATTTTCAGATTTTCGTCTACGCTTTTTCCTGTATCTTTTACCGGGTCGATTCGCTATCCAGCACCGGTGTAAATTCGCGTTATTACCAGGCTGCAGCTCCCGCTATAGCTGAAAAAGTGCGCTCCTGGTGGCGGCTGGTCAGAGGGAAGGATTTTTTTAAACACAAGGCTTGACTCTGAACCCAAACGGCGCCAAAATTGCGTCCACGCCTTGAGGGTAAGGCCAGGAAAGATGTTAATTATCAGCAGGTTAGATTTCTAAGATCTTCCGCCATCGCAAATCGCAGTCATGAGACTGCAGTCTGTTCAGATTCAACGCGTTTTGAGTGGTACTCAAAAGCAAAAGAATATGCGGGAATAGCTCAGTTGGTAGAGCACAACCTTGCCAAGGTTGGGGTCGCGAGTTCGAGTCTCGTTTCCCGCTCCAGTTTTTACAGCTCGTTTTATTGTTGTTCAGGTGCTCATTAAGAAGAGCTCCTGTTTTCTGTATTTCATACTTTTGTGAACAGAGTTATCCACAGCCTCTTCTATCTGGCTTGCATTCGCAGCTGGAGAATTTTGCTGACAAAATTTCTGTAACTCACTCTTTTTTAATATATAAATTTCACTTCAAACTGTTAACCAGATCACTTGACCATTTTTTCTTTATTGAATGGCAAGGGCTTTTATTTTTTATACACAGCCTGGGGAAAGTAAATCAGGCGTCGCGCGGCAACCCTTTTTCAATGGCTCTGACCAGACGCTGCTGCTGTTTGGCGGGGCGTACTTCTACCGCGTCGGCGCTGCGTTTTTCAAGCTGGCGGGCGATAGCCCAGTCGATATGTTCATCCAGCAATGGATGTTCGCCCTGGCGCTGCTGTAATGCCGCCAGGCAGGCCGGATCCCAGGGGGCGTTGCCCAGCGCCACGGCGATATTACGTAGCCAGCGCAGATGACCGATACGTCGAATGGCAGAACCTTCGGTGACTTTCAGGAATTTCTCTTCGCTCCAGGCAAACAGCTCAACCAACTGCGGGGCATGCAACGCCTGACGGGGGCTAAAGTCCGCTTCATCGGTTAGCTGCGAAAAACGATTCCATGGGCAGATAAGCTGGCAGTCGTCGCAGCCATAGATGCGGTTACCCATCAGCGGGCGGAACTCTTCAGGTATCGCACCTTCCAGTTCAATAGTCAGATAGGAGATACAGCGTCGGGCGTCCACCACGTAGGGTTCGACGATGGCGCCGGTGGGGCAGGTGGTCATACAGGCCACACAGCGGCCGCACTCCTCATTTACCGGCTGGTCGACGGGCAGCGGTAGATCGATCAGTAACTCCCCCAAAAAGAAGAAAGAACCGGCATCCCGGCTGAGAATAAGTGAGTGCTTACCTGTCCAGCCCAGCCCGGCTTTTTCGGCCAGCGGCCGCTCCAGCAGCGGCGCTGAGTCAACAAAGGGTCTAAAATTCAGGGAAGTGCAGTGGCTGCGAATAGTTTCGCCCAGCTTTTTAAGCCGATTACGCAGTAATTTATGATAGTCGCGGCCCAGCGCGTAGCGGCTGACATAGCCCAGGTTCGGATTCTTCAGCGTGCTGGCGAAGCCCGCTTTGGCAGGCAGGTAGTTCATCCGTACGCTGATAACCCGCAGGGTGCCGGGCAGCAGTTCGTGGGGACGCGCGCGCATCATGCCATGGCGGGCCATCCATTCCATTTCGCCGTGGTATTGCTTATCCAGCCAGGCCTGGAGCGCCGGCTCGCTGGCGGAAAGATCGGTGTCGGTGATGCCGACATGCTGGAAGCCGAGCGCTTTGCCCCACTGTTTGATATCTTGCGCTAACTGATTGAGATCGAGGGGCTGTGACATGATGGACCATAACCTGAAGAACAACGACGTCAGTATACCACATGAGGTCTGGCCTGCGGACTGGCTGCGCATTGCTGAAAAAGAGGCGGCGGACGCACTGGGGCTGACGCTGTATGAGCTGATGCAGCGTGCCGGCGAGGCCGCGTTTCATATTGTAAATACTTACTATCCTGACAGCCGCCACTGGCTGGTACTTTGTGGGCATGGCAATAACGGCGGCGATGGCTATGTGGTGGCGCGTCTGGCGCGGGGCGCCGGCATTAGCGTGACGCTGCTGGCCCTGGAGGGCGACAAGCCCCTGCCGGAAGAGGCTCAGCGCGCCCGCACGGCCTGGCTCGATGCGGGGGGAACTATCCACAGCGCACAGGTGCCCTGGCCGGAGGGGGTCGATCTCATCGTCGATGGTCTGCTGGGCACGGGGCTGAAAGCGGCTCCACGGGCGTCGGCAGCGCAACTGATTGACCATATCAACCAGCACCCTGCGCCGGTGGTGGCGCTGGATACGCCGTCAGGTCTGAGCGCGCAAACAGGCGCAGCGCCTGGCGTCGCCGTTTGCGCCAACCATACCGTCACTTTTATTGCCCTTAAGCCCGGATTGCTGACCGGACGCGGCCGCGATTTTACCGGAAAATTGCATCATAATGCGCTGGGACTGGAGTCCTGGCTTGACGCGCAGCACGCTCCCGTCACGCGCTATGACGCCACGCAACTGGCGCAGTGGCTGAAGCCGCGCCGTGCAACAGCCCATAAGGGTGATAACGGGCGTCTGGTGGTGATTGGCGGCGATCGGGGAACTGCCGGCGCCATACGTATGACCGGTGAAGCCGCGTTACGCGCTGGAGCAGGGCTTGTGCGAGTGCTTACTCACAAGGAGAATATCGCGCCGCTGCTGAGTGCCCGGCCGGAACTGATGGTGCATGAACTGACCTCAGAAAGCCTGAGCCAGAGCCTGGAATGGGCCGATGTAGTGGCCATCGGCCCGGGGCTGGGTCAGGGAAGCTGGGGAAAAAAGGCGCTGCAAAAGGTGGAAAACTTTCGTGGGCCGATGGTCTGGGACGCAGATGCGCTTAACCTGCTGGCAATCAATCCCGATAAACGTCAGAATCGCATTATTACGCCGCACCCCGGCGAAGCTGCACGCCTGCTCAACTGTAGCGTGACGCAAATTGAAAGCGATCGCTTACTTGCGGCTAAAGCTCTGGTAAAAAGATATGGCGGCGGCGTGGTGCTCAAAGGGGCCGGTAGCGTGGTGGCGGATGAACTGGGGGCGCTCGGGATTATCGATGCCGGAAACCCAGGTATGGCAAGCGGCGGTATGGGAGATGTCCTGACCGGCATTATCGCCGCCCTGCTGGCACAAAAGCTTCCGCCCTGGGAGGCATTGTGCGCCAGCTGCGTGGTACACGGCGCCGCAGCGGATGAGCTGGCCCGGCGCTATGGTCAGCGCGGGATGCTGGCCAGCGATCTGTTTGCCGCGCTTTATCGTTTTGTTAACCCGGATGTGAAGTAACTGAATCATGACGAACCTTGTAATGCCTTTACCTGATGAACCCGCCACTCTGGCGCTGGGGCAGCGTATCGCCCGGGCGACTCAGGGGATGACTACGATCTGGCTGTATGGCGATTTAGGCGCCGGGAAAACCACTTTCAGCCGTGGATTTCTTCAGGGAATGGGCTATCAGGGCAATGTGAAAAGCCCGACCTATACCCTGGTCGAACCCTATGAGCTGGGCGATAAGCGGGTTTATCACTTTGACTTATATCGGCTGGCGGATCCCGAAGAGCTGGAATTCATGGGGATCCGCGACTATTTCACCCGGGATGCAATCTGCCTGGTGGAGTGGCCGCAGCAGGGAGCAGGCGTGCTGCCTGAACCGGATTTAGAAATTTATCTGAGCTACCAGACGCAGGGGCGTGAGGCGGAAATCCGTGCCGTATCACCTGCGGGAGAGGCGCTGTTGGCTCGTCTGGCTTAACAGGGATTTAACTATGTGGCGCGTTAAAGGTTGGCTGTTGGCTGCACTGGTGGTGCTGTGTGCACCGCTTCAGGCGGCGAGTCTGTCCGATATTCAGGTCTCCAACAAGGATGACCAGGCTCGTATTACCTTTAGCTTTATGGGGGACCCCGAATATACCTGGTCCCGCCAGGGGAGCCGTACGCTGGTGCTGGATATTCGACAGACTGGCATTATTCAGGGGCTGCCGCTTAATTTTAGCGGGCAGAATCTGGTACAGCGTATCCGTTCCGGTACGCCGGAAAGCAGCCAGATGCTGCGTTTGCTGGTGGATCTCACCCGCGATGGTAAGCCGCGGGTTGAAAAACATAACAGCGGCGCCAGCTATACCCTGGTCTTTACCATTGACGCGGATAAGCCGAAGTCTGCTCCGGCCCCGGTTGTGGCCCGGCGCCAGCCAGCCCCGTCACCAGCGCCTACGCCGGTGACGTCGCGGGCACCTGCTCAGCCAGCGAAAAATCCCTTCCGGGCAGACAGCAACAGCGCAACGGCTGTTGTTAGTGACAACCGATCGCTCCGCCCGGCGAAGGCGCGCAACACCGGCGCCACCAGTGGGCCGATTATCGTTGCCATTGATGCGGGTCACGGCGGTCAGGATCCTGGGGCTATCGGTCAGGGCGGCACTCGTGAGAAGAATGTGACGATCGCCATCGCCCGAAAGCTGAAGAGCCTGCTGAACGACGATCCGCAGTTTAAAGGGGTACTGACGCGCGACGGCGACTATTTTATTTCGGTGATGGGGCGTTCCGACGTGGCGCGCCGCCATAACGCCAACCTGTTGGTTTCCATTCACGCCGACGCTGCGCCGAATCGCCAGGCCAGAGGCGCTTCTATCTGGGTGCTTTCTAACCGCCGGGCGAATAGTGAAATGGCCAGCTGGCTGGAGCAGCACGAAAAACAGTCCGAGCTACTGGGCGGCGCCGGAGATGTTCTGGCAAACAGCCAGTCGGATCCCTATCTCAGCCAGGCGGTGCTTGATTTGCAGTTTGGCCACTCGCAGCGCGTTGGCTACGATGTGGCTCGTAGCGTATTGTCCCGACTGGACGGCGTCGGGCAGATTCATAAACTGCGGCCTCAGCATGCCAGTCTTGGGGTTCTGAGGGCGCCGGACATCCCTTCTTTGCTGGTTGAAACCGGGTTTATCAGTAACAGCAGTGAAGAGCGTTTACTGGGAAGCAGCAGCTATCAGCAGCAGATCGCTAACGCTATCTATCAGGGGCTGCGTGATTACTTCCAGGCGCATCCGCTACAGACTGCGCCGGATCCGGAACAACCCCAGTTGGCCAGTACGGAAGGCGTGGGAGACCGCGCTGCTGTGGCTCACTAAGGAGAAAGTATGCCGATTCAGCTCTTACCGCCGCAGTTGGCGAACCAGATCGCTGCGGGCGAAGTGGTGGAACGGCCGGCATCGGTGGTTAAAGAGCTGGTGGAAAATAGCCTTGATGCCGGCGCGACCCGCATCGATATCGATATTGAGCGCGGCGGCGCAAAGCTTATCCGCATTCGCGATAATGGCTGCGGCATCAATAAAGAGGAGCTGTCGCTGGCTCTGGCTCGCCATGCCACCAGTAAGATAGCCACGCTCGACGATCTGGAGGCGATTATCAGCCTCGGTTTTCGCGGCGAGGCGCTGGCCAGTATCAGTTCGGTTTCCCGGCTGACGCTCACTTCCCGCACCGAAGCCCAGCAGGAAGCCTGGCAGGCTTATGCCGAAGGGCGTGAGATGGCGGTGACGGTAAAACCGGCGGCGCATCCTGTGGGAACCACGCTGGAAGTGCTGGATCTGTTCTATAACACTCCGGCGCGTCGCAAGTTTCTGCGCACGGAAAAGACCGAATTCGGCCATATCGACGAAGTGGTGCGGCGCATCGCGCTGGCGCGCTTCGATGTCGCTATTAATCTGACTCATAACGGCAAACTGGTGCGTCAGTACCGGGCGGTTCAGGAAGGCGGTCAGCGCGAGCGGCGTCTGGGCGCGATTTGCGGCGCCGCCTTTATGGAACAGGCGCTGGCCATTGAGTGGCAGCATGGCGATTTGGCCCTGCGGGGCTGGGTGGCGGATCCCCGCGGTACCGACGCTTCGTGCGCTGAAATCCAGTACTGTTACGTTAACGGACGCATGATGCGCGATCGTCTGATCAATCATGCCATTCGCCAGGCCTGCGAAGAGGGGAGAGGTGATGCCGGTCAGCCTGCCTACGTGCTCTATCTGGAGGTGGACCCTCATCAGGTGGACGTGAACGTTCATCCGGCCAAGCATGAAGTACGTTTTCATCAGTCGCGGCTGGTACACGATTTTATCTACCAGGGCGTGTTGAGCGTCCTGCATCAGCAGACCGAAAGCCTTCTTCCACTGGAAGAAACCGGGAAGGCAGCATCGCCGCGCTGGCAGCCGGAAACCCGAATATCTGCCGGCGAGAACCACTTTTCCCGCCCGGCCAGGGAGCCTGAAGCAGGCTATCGCGCATCAACCGCCCCTGCGACAACAGAAGCGCGAAGCAGCAGTGGCTCGGCAGGGGGACGCAGTCAGAGTTCGGGCGACTGGCCCCATGCCGCGCCGGGCTATCAGAAACGCCAGGGCGCGCTGTATCGCCAGTTACTGGATACGCCCCGGGAAGTGGCAGCAGAGACGGCTTCTCCGCCGCCGCAGGAGGCCGCGCTGGCGGCTCACAGCCAGAGCTTCGGCCGGGTGCTGACCGTCATTCAGAACGAACTGGCGCTGCTGGAGCGCGACGGCGCGTTGATGCTGCTGTCGCTGCCGGTAGCGGAACGCTGGTTGCGCCAGGCTCAGTTGACGCCTGGTAGCGAAAGGTTACGGGCGCAGCCGCTATTGATTCCGGTTCGTCTACAGCTTCAGGCGCCAGAGCGTGATACCCTGAAACGGTATCAGACGCAGTTGGCGGAAACTGGCGTAGAATTCGCCATCGATGCCCGGCATGTGACGGTTCGCGCGGTGCCTTTACCCTTACGACAACAAAATTTACAAATCTTGATTCCTGAACTGATAGGCTACCTGGCGCAGCAGACAGAGTGCGAAAGTTCCCATATTGGCCACTGGCTGGCTCGCCATTTAGCAAGCGAGCAAGCCGAGTGGAGCCAGGCTCAGGCGATAACGCTACTGGCCTCCCTGGAGCAGCTCTGTCCGCAACTGGTGAAATCACCGCCTGGTGGTCTGTTGCAACCTGTAGATATACATCCGGCGATGAATGCCCTGAAGCATGAGTAACGAAAGTAAGGCAGGCCTGCCTAAGGCTATTTTTTTGATGGGGCCCACTGCCTCTGGTAAGACCGCGCTGGCGATTAAGCTGCGTAGCCTGCTGCCGGTGGAGCTGATTAGCGTGGATTCGGCTCTGATTTATCGGGGCATGGACGTAGGAACGGCCAAGCCGGGGGCGGATGAGCAGGCCCTGGCGCCGCATCGCCTGCTGGATATTCTGGATCCTGCTGAAAGCTGGTCGGCTGCGGATTTTCGTCGCAGCGCGCTGGAACAGATGGCAGAAATAACGGCGTCCGGCCGAATTCCGCTGCTGGTCGGCGGTACCATGCTCTATTTCAAAGCGTTACTCGAAGGACTTTCGCCGCTGCCCTCCGCGGATCCCGCGGTGCGTGAGCGAATTGAGCGACAGGCGGCAGAGCAGGGATGGGGGGCGCTGCACCGGGAGCTTGAAGCTATTGATCCGGTGGCGGCACGGCGAATCCATCCGAATGATCCGCAAAGACTTTCCCGGGCACTGGAAGTTTTTTTCATTTCGGGTAAAACTTTAACGGAGTTGACGCAAACTTCCGGAGACGCTCTACCGTATCAGGTGCATCAGTTCGCCATCGCCCCGGCGAGCCGTGAACTGCTCCATCAGCGAATCGAGCAGCGTTTTCATCAGATGTTGGCTTCAGGTTTTGAAGCAGAAGTTCGGGCACTTTTTGCCCGCGGAGACTTGCATACGGATATGCCTTCCGTTCGTTGTGTGGGATATCGCCAGATGTGGTCATATTTGTCCGGCGAGATCGCTTACGATGAGATGGTTTATCGCGGTGTTTGTGCCACGAGGCAGCTGGCTAAACGTCAGATGACCTGGCTGCGGGGCTGGGATGGGGTGGAATGGCTGGATAGCGACAATCCCCGGCAATCTCTGCAGCGAGTGTTGCAGGTAGTTGGTGCGTGAGTACATTGAACGTGTACAATTACGGCGACTCGTGTGTGTGCAAATTTTTTAGACAGTTTTTTCAGAGCCCAAGGGTTCATGAGTACAAACAACAAGCTATAAGGAAAAGATAGAATGGCTAAGGGGCAATCTTTGCAAGACCCGTTTCTGAACGCGCTGCGTCGGGAACGTGTTCCGGTTTCTATTTATTTGGTGAATGGTATTAAGCTGCAAGGTCAGATTGAGTCTTTTGATCAGTTTGTGATCCTGTTGAAAAACACGGTCAGCCAGATGGTCTATAAGCACGCGATTTCTACTGTTGTTCCGTCACGTCCGGTATCTCATCACAGCAACAATGCCGGCGGCGGTTCCAGCAACTATCACCATGGCAACAGCAATAACGCGCAGGCGGGTTCCGCCGGGCAGCAGGACAGCGACGCAACCGAATAAGGTGGCGGGCTGTAGTTCCATGCCGGGGAACCAGTTTATCTGCGTTCCCCGCTGGTCTTTTTGAGAGGTTATACGCTTGTTTGACCGTTATGATGCCGGTGAGCAGGCGGTACTGGTACACATCTATTTTTCGCAAGACAAAGACATGGAGGATCTCCAGGAGTTTGAAGCCCTGGTCTCTTCCGCTGGTGTCGATGCTTTGCAGGTGGTGACCGGTACCCGAAAGGCGCCGCACCCGAAGTACTTTGTTGGTGAGGGCAAGGCAACTGAAATTGCCGACGCAGTTAAAGCCACTGGGGCATCAGTCGTGCTCTTTGACCATGCGTTAACCCCCGCTCAGGAACGTAACCTTGAGCGCCTGTGCGAATGCCGTGTTATCGATCGCACCGGACTGATTTTAGATATTTTTGCCCAGCGAGCCCGTACCCATGAGGGTAAGTTGCAGGTAGAACTGGCGCAGTTGCGTCATCTGGCGACGCGACTGGTTCGGGGGTGGACTCACCTTGAGCGTCAGAAAGGGGGGATTGGTCTGCGTGGGCCGGGGGAAACCCAGCTTGAGACGGACCGCCGTCTGCTGCGCAACCGTATTACACAGATCCTCTCGCGGCTGGAAAAAGTTGAAAAGCAGCGTGAACAGGGCCGACGCGCCCGTACCCGTGCCGACGTGCCGACCGTATCTTTGGTTGGTTATACCAACGCAGGTAAATCCACGCTGTTTAACCGGGTCACCGAGTCCGGCGTCTATGCAGCAGATCAGCTGTTTGCCACGCTGGATCCCACGCTGCGTCGTATCGACGTGGCAGACGTTGGTGAAACGGTGCTGGCGGACACCGTTGGTTTTATCCGTCACCTGCCCCACGACCTGGTCGCCGCCTTTAAGGCGACGCTGCAGGAGACCCGTCAGGCTACGTTGCTGCTGCACGTGATCGACGCAGCGGATCACCGGGTGCAGGAAAATATTGAAGCCGTAGAGTCGGTGCTTGAGGAAATTGATGCCAGGGAACTGCCGACGCTACTGGTGATGAACAAGATCGATATGCTGGATGGTTTTGAACCGCGCATCGATCGTGATGAAGAGAACGTACCGGTACGGGTCTGGCTTTCAGCGCAGACTGGTGACGGTTTGCCACTGCTTTTCCAGGCTCTGACGGAGAGGCTTTCCGGGGAGATAGCGCAGCATATTCTGCGTCTTCCTCCGCGAGAAGGTCGCCTGCGAAGCCGGTTTTATCAGCTTCAGGCGATAGAAAAAGAGTGGATGGAGGAAGACGGCAGCGTCGGGCTGGAGGTTCGTTTGCCCGTGGTGGAATGGCGTCGCCTCTGTAAGCAGGAACCGGCACTGGTCGATTATCTTGTTTAATCGCCTCGGCTTACCTGAAGACTTTCCCCTGAGAGGGGTATACCTGAAATATTGAATGAAGGGGATACCCAAAATAATTCAAGTTGCATCGCGACGGCAACTGAATGAATCCCCGGGCGCATAACCGTACTATGTGACCGGGGTGAGTGAAGGCAGCCAACAGAGAGGCAGCTTGAAGTATGAAGGGGATATCACCGCACAACAAATATGGAGCACATACATGGCGTGGAATCAGCCCGGTAATAACGGACAGGACCGCGACCCGTGGGGAAGCAGCAAACCTGGCGGCGACTCTGGGGGAAATAAAGGGGGCCGCGAGCAGGGGCCTCCCGATCTGGATGATATCTTCCGCAAGCTGAGCAAAAAGCTTGGCGGCTTCGGCGGCGGCAACAAAGGCGGCAGTGGGCAAGGCCCGCGCGGCCATATAGGCGGTAAGCTGGTCGGCATCGTCGCGGCGGCGGCGGTGATTATCTGGGCGGCCAGTGGTTTTTATACCATTAAAGAAGCGGAGCGCGGCGTTGTGACGCGTTTCGGCAAGTTTAGCCATCTGGTCGAGCCCGGTCTGAACTGGAAACCCACCTTTATCGATAACGTCAGGGCAGTTAACGTGGAATCAGTGCGGGAACTGGCCGCATCCGGCGTGATGCTGACCTCCGACGAAAACGTGGTGCGTGTGGAAATGAACGTACAGTACCGCGTGACCGATCCCGAACGCTACCTGTATAGCGTCACCAGCGCCGACGATAGCCTGCGTCAGGCCACTGACAGCGCGCTGCGCGGCGTGATCGGCAAATACACCATGGATCGTATCCTTACGGAAGGGCGTACCGTTATCCGTAGCGATACCCAGCGCGAGCTGGAAGAAACCATCAAGCCATACAACATGGGGATAACGCTGCTGGACGTCAACTTCCAGGCTGCGCGTCCGCCGGAAGAGGTGAAATCCGCGTTTGACGATGCCATTGCCGCCCGTGAAAACGAGCAGCAGTATATCCGCGAAGCGGAAGCTTACGCGAATGAAGTACAGCCTCGCGCCAATGGTCGCGCGCAGCGTATTCTGGAAGAGGCCCGGGCCTATAAGACCCAGACCGTTCTGGAAGCTCAGGGGGAAGTCGCGCGTTTTGCTAAGATCCTGCCGGAATACAAAGCCGCGCCGGAGATCACCCGCGAGCGTCTCTACATTGAAACTATGGAGAAAGTGCTTAGCCATACCCGGAAAGTGCTGGTCAACGACAAAGGGGGCAACCTGATGGTGCTGCCGCTTGATCAGATGCTGAAGGGCGGCGCTAAAGCGCCGGCCGCGAATTCACAGAGCAGCGATCTGCTGCGTTTGCCGCCAGCGTCGGAGTCTAACAGCAGCGCCAGCCATTCATCGTCGTCCAGCAGTGGAGACATCATGGATCAGCGTCGCGCTAACGCGCAGCGCAACGATACCCAGCGCCGGGGGGGTGAATAACGATGCGGAAGTCATTAATCGCAATCATCGTGATTGTACTGGTCGTGCTCTATGCCTCTATCTTTGTGGTGAAAGAGGGTGAGCGCGGGATTACGTTGCGCTTTGGTAAAGTGGTGCGCGACGACGAGAATAAGCCGCTGGTTTATGCGCCGGGCCTGCACTTTAAGGTGCCGTTTATCGAGTCTGTGAAGACGCTGGACGCCCGTATCCAGACCATGGATAACCAGGCAGATCGCTTCGTGACTAAAGAGAAGAAAGATCTGATCGTCGATTCTTACATTAAGTGGCGCATCAGCGACTTCAGCCGCTACTACCTGGCGACGGGCGGCGGTGATGTCTCTCAGGCCGAGGTGCTGCTGAAGCGTAAGTTCAGTGACCGTCTGCGTTCTGAAATTGGTCGTCTGGACGTGAAGGATATCGTTACCGATTCCCGCGGTCGTCTGACCATTGAGGTGCGTGAAGCCCTGAACTCCGGCTCCGCCGGTACCGAGGATGAAGTCGAAACGCCGGCGGCCGACGACGCTATCGCCAAAGCGGCGGAGCGTGTCGCGAAAGAGACCGATGGCAAGGTGCCGGTTATTAACCCGAACAGCATGGCGGCACTGGGTATCGAAGTGGTGGATGTGCGTATCAAGCAGATCAACCTGCCGACCGAGGTGTCCGAGGCGATTTACAACCGTATGCGCGCCGAACGCGCTGCCGTTGCCCGTCGTCATCGCTCTCAGGGGCAGGAAGAGGCCGAGAAGCTGCGCGCCGCGGCGGACTATCAGGTGACCCGCACGCTGGCTGAAGCCGAACGTCAGGCGCGAATGACGCGTGGTGAAGGCGATGCTGAAGCGGCGAAGCTGTTTGCCGACGCCTTTAGCCAGGATCCGGATTTCTATGCCTTTATCCGTAGCCTGCGTGCTTACGAGTCCAGCTTTAACTCTAACCAGGATGTGATGGTGCTGAGCCCTGAAAACGACTTCTTCCGCTATATGAAGACGCCGACTCATAGCTCGCGTTAATCCAGCGTCCCGCTGAGTGTGATATAAAGAGCCGGAAATTTCTCCGGTTCTTTTTTTATGTGATGGAAGGCGAATGAACGCAACAATTCTGACTGCACTGGCGTTGGTTCTGGTGCTGGAAGGCCTTGGCCCGATGCTGTTTCCCGACCTGTGGCGCCGAATGATCGGCAGTATTACCCAACTGCCTGATGGAATATTAAGGCGCTATGGCGGCGCTCTTGTGGTTGCTGGCATCGTCATCTACTACATGTTGAGGAAAACGATTGTCTGATGAATAAACCGGCATAACATGCGCGTTTTTATAGCCAAAAGGTGCTGAACATCTGCAAAACCGATGGTAGAATCCATTTTTAAGCAAACGGTGATATTGAAAAATGGGTAACAACGTCGTCGTACTGGGCACCCAATGGGGTGACGAAGGTAAAGGCAAAATTGTTGATCTTCTGACTGAACGGGCCAAATATGTTGTGCGCTATCAGGGCGGTCACAACGCAGGTCATACGCTGGTCATTAACGGTGAAAAAACCGTCCTCCATCTTATTCCCTCAGGTATTCTTCGCGAGAACGTCATCAGCATCATCGGCAACGGTGTGGTGCTTTCTCCGCAGGCTTTGCTGAAAGAGATGAAAGAGCTGGAAGATCGCGGTGTTCCGGTGCGCGAACGTCTGCTGTTATCCGAGGCCTGTCCGTTGATTCTGGACTACCATGTTGCGCTGGACGTTGCCCGTGAAAAAGCGCGCGGCGCTAAAGCTATTGGCACTACCGGTCGCGGTATCGGTCCGGCTTATGAAGACAAAGTGGCCCGTCGTGGTCTGCGCGTGGGCGATCTGTTCGATAAAGAAACCTTCGCCAGTAAGCTGAAAGAGGTGATGGAATATCACAACTTCCAGCTGGAGCACTTCTACAAGGCTTCCCCGGTGGACTATCAAAAGGTGCTGGACGATGCGATGGCAGTCGCCGACCTGCTGACCAGCATGGTGGTGGACGTATCCGATCTGCTGGATCAGGCGCGTCTGCGCGGCGACTTTATTATGTTTGAAGGTGCGCAGGGCACGCTGCTGGATATCGACCACGGCACCTATCCTTACGTAACTTCCTCCAACACCACCGCTGGCGGTGTTTCCACCGGTTCAGGTCTGGGGCCGCGTTATGTTGACTACGTACTGGGTATCCTGAAAGCTTACTCTACCCGCGTAGGCGCCGGCCCGTTCCCGACCGAGTTGTTCGATGATGTGGGCGAGTACCTGTGTAAGCAGGGTAACGAATTTGGCGCCACTACAGGTCGCCGTCGCCGTACCGGCTGGCTGGATGCCGTGGCGGTGAAACGCGCCGTACAGATCAACTCGCTGTCTGGTTTCTGCCTGACCAAACTGGATGTTCTGGACGGCCTGGAAGAGGTCAAGATCTGCGTGGCTTACCGTTTGCCGGATGGTCGCGAAGTATCCACCACTCCGATGGCGGCGGAAAACTGGGACGGCATTGAGCCTATCTACGAAAGCATGCCGGGTTGGTCTGAAAGCACTTTTGGCGTTAAAGATCGCAACCAGCTGCCGCAGGCTGCGCTGAACTACATCAAGCGTATCGAAGAGCTGACCGGGGTTCCCGTGGATATTATCTCTACTGGCCCGGATCGCAGTGAAACCATGATTTTGCGCGACCCGTACGATGCATAATCAACAGGTCGGGCGCGGTAACGCGCCCGACCTGGTTCTGGTAGGCCCATCTCTTATCCCCCGTCCGCTACAACATCCACTTTCTGTCAGGTCAGCCCAAATTAATTAGCTGCCAGGCCGATGGCTGGTTTATCATCATTATAAAGATTGCCCGGCAGGGCATAGAGCGTTTTCCCTCCCTTTACCCGAGGTTTATGTGCAGTTAACGAGTTTTACGGATTACGGCCTGCGAGCTTTAATTTATATGGCGTCTTTGCCGAAAGGGCGCATGACCAGCATCTCAGAAGTCACAGAGGTGTATGGTGTCTCCCGTAATCATATGGTGAAGATCATCAATCAGCTTAGTCGGGCTGGTTATGTGACCGCAGTGCGCGGTAAGAACGGCGGCATCCGTTTAGGTAAACCGGCGCATGAAGTCCGCGTGGGCGACGTGGTTCGCTCCCTGGAACCGCTGACTCTGGTTAACTGCAGTAGCGAGTTTTGTCATATAACACCGGCCTGTCGTCTTAAACTGGCGCTCTCTCAGGCGGTGCAAAGCTTCCTTCAGGAACTGGATAACTACACGCTGGCCGATTTAGTGGATGAAAACCAGGCGTTATACAAATTATTGTTGGTGGAATGACGAAAATTCCGCCAGCGGATGACAACGGAGGAACCGCAATGTCACAAGATCCATTTCAGGAACGAGAAGCCGAGAAATACACCAACCCGATTCCCAGCCGTGAATTTATTCTCGATCTCCTGTCCAAACGCGAAAAACCGGCCAGCCGCGACGAGCTGGCCCACGAACTGAAGATTGAAGGCGAAGAGCAGGAAGAGGCGCTGCGTCGCCGCCTGCGCGCCATGGAGCGCGACGGGCAGCTGGTTTTTACCCGCCGCCAGTGCTACGCATTGCCGGAACGCCTCGATCTGGTGAAGGGCAAGGTCATTGGTCATCGCGACGGTTATGGCTTTCTGAGAGTTGAAGGGAGCAAAGACGACTTCTATCTCTCGTCAGAAGAGATGAAGCGCTGTATTCACGGCGATGAGGTGCTGGCCCAGCCGCTGGGCGCAGATCGTAAAGGGCGTCGCGAAGCGCGCATCGTTCGAATACTGGAGCCGCGCACCGGCCAGATCGTCGGCCGCTACTTTACCGAAGCTGGCGTCGGCTTCGTGGTGCCGGACGACAGTCGCCTGAGCTTTGATATCCTGATCCCGCCGGAAGAGATTCAGGGGGCCCGTATGGGCTTTGTGGTGGTGGTTGAACTGACCCAGCGCCCGACGCGGCGCACCAAAGCGGTCGGTAAGATCGTCGAGGTGCTGGGCGATAATATGGGCACCGGCATGGCAGTAGATATCGCCCTGCGTAGCCACGACATTCCTTACGTGTGGCCGAAAGAGGTGGAGACGCAGATCTCTGGTCTGAGCGAACAGGTGCCAGAGTCGGCCAAGCAGGGTCGGGTAGATCTGCGCGATCTGCCGCTGGTCACCATCGACGGCGAAGACGCCCGCGATTTTGACGACGCCGTTTACTGCGAGAAGAAGCGCGGCGGCGGCTGGCGCCTGTGGGTGGCTATTGCTGATGTCAGCTACTATGTGCGCCCGCGCACGCCACTGGATAAAGAGGCGCGCAGCCGTGGTACGTCGGTTTACTTCCCCTCTCAGGTGGTGCCGATGCTGCCAGAGGTGCTCTCTAACGGCCTCTGTTCGCTGAACCCGCAGGTAGACCGTCTGTGTATGGTGTGTGAGATGACCATCTCCGCCCGCGGTAATCTCTCGTCGTATAAATTTTATGAAGCGGTGATGAGCTCCCACGCCCGTCTGACCTACACCAAGGTGTGGCATATCCTGCAGGGCGACGCCGAGCTGCGCGAGCAGTATCAGCCGCTGGTGAAGCCCATTGAGGAACTGCATCATCTGTACAAGACGCTGGAACAGGCTCGCGGCGAGCGCGGCGGCATCTCGTTTGAGAGTGAAGAGGCGAAGTTTATCTTTAACGCTGAACGCCGTATCGAGCGCATTGAACAGACCCAGCGCAACGACGCTCATAAGCTTATTGAAGAGTGCATGATCCTGGCGAATGTATCGGCGGCGCGCTTTGTGGAAAAACACAAAGAGCCGGCGCTGTTCCGGGTACATGACCGTCCGACTACCGAAGCGATCAACGCGTTCCGTTCGGTACTGTCGGAGCTGGGACTGGAGCTTCCGGGCGGCAATAAGCCGCAGCCGGGCGACTATGCGGCACTGCTGGATTCCATTGCCGATCGCCCCGATCACGAAATGCTGCAGATTATGCTGCTGCGTTCCATGAAACAGGCGATCTACGATCCAGAAAACCGCGGCCACTTCGGGCTGGCGCTCTCTTCCTACGGCCACTTTACGTCGCCGATCCGCCGCTATCCCGATCTGCTGCTGCATCGCACTATCAAATATCTGCTGGAAAAACAGCGGAACGAAGAGGCGCATGCGGGGCAGACCGGCAGCTGGCACTACAGCATGGAAGAGATGCTGCAACTGGGCGACCACTGTTCGATGACCGAGCGTCGCGCTGACGAAGCCACCCGCGAAGTGGCGGACTGGCTGAAGTGCGACTTTATGCTGGATCAGGTGGGGAACACCTTTAGCGGCGTTATCTCCAGCGTGACCGGTTTCGGTTTCTTTGTGCGGCTGGATGAACTGTTTATCGATGGTCTGGTGCATGTCTCTTCGCTTGATAACGATTACTACCGCTTCGATCAGGTGGGCCAGCGTCTGATTGGCGAATCCGGCGGCCAGACCTACCGGTTGGGCGATCGCGTGGAAGTGCGGGTGGAAGCGGTCAATATGGATGAGCGTAAGATCGACTTTTCGTTGATCTCCAGCCAGCGCGGTGTGCGCGGGGCGGGAAAGACCGCGCGTGATAAAGCGAAAAGGAGCACAGGCAAAGGTAAAAGCGGCGGGCGCCGCGATGCCAGCCGTCGGGTCAATTTCGAACCGGACAGCGCTTTTCGCGACAGCAAAAAATCAGAAAGCAAATCCGGGAAGAAGTCGGATAAAGGGAAGAAAGGCAAAAAACCGTCGGCGAAAACCCGTAAGATAGCCGCCGCCGCGAAAGAGAAGCGCGCGAAGAAGAAAGCGGACCAGGCCCCTCAATAGGGCTCCATCCTCTGATCCCCTCTCCCTTTCGGGGAGGGGAAGTTTATTAAACAGAATGTATAACGAGTAGTCTTCATGAGTGAAACCATCTATGGTATCCACGCCGTTCAGGCTTTGCTGGAACGCGCGCCGGAACGCTTTCTGCAAGTTTTTGTCCTGAAAGGGCGCGATGATAAACGTTTGCATCCGCTGATTCAGGCGCTCGAAGCGCAGGGCGTGGTGATTCAGATGGCCAACCGCCAGTGGCTGGATGAGAAGTCCGACGGTGCAGTGCACCAGGGGATCATTGCGCTGGTGCGTCCCGGGCGTCAGTATCAGGAAAACGATCTGCCGGATCTGATCGCCGCCGTCGCTCAGCCTTTTCTGCTGATCCTGGACGGCGTTACCGATCCCCACAACCTGGGCGCCTGCCTGCGTAGCGCCGACGCGGCCGGCGTTCACGCGGTTATCGTTCCCAAAGATCGTTCTGCTCAACTGAACGCGACGGCGAAGAAGGTGGCCTGCGGGGCGGCGGAAACCGTTCCGCTGATCCGCGTAACCAACCTGGCTCGCACTATGCGCATGCTTCAGCAGGAGAATATCTGGATTGTGGGAACCGCAGGCGAAGCCTCCCATACGCTTTACCAGAGTAAGCTGGTGGGGCCGCTGGCGCTGGTTATGGGCGCAGAAGGCGAAGGTATGCGCCGTCTGACTCGCGAGCACTGCGATGAGCTTATCGGCATCCCAATGGCGGGCAGCGTTTCGTCGCTCAACGTATCGGTCGCGACCGGCGTATGCCTGTTCGAAGTCGTCAGACAGCGCGGCTGAATAACAGGAGCCATTCAGGGTGAATGGCTCCTGTCTGTATATTCAGTATGCCAGTCGGAATTTTTCCATGATGTATTCTCCTGAAAGAACTGGCGCATATTGAGAAGGATTGTCAGGGGTTGAACAGCCGGGAATGCTCTCAATAACGGCATCAAAATTGGGTTGATGGAAAAAAGCGATAGAGTACCAGTTTTGAACTGGCATATTCGCGTGGGGGATTGACGACTCTGTGCACTGTGCTGACCCAGCGATTATTTGTCCATATTGCCATGAGATCGCCAATATTAATCACAAATGAGCCAGGAACATTCGGGACATCCTGCCATTCTCCCTGCAACCTGTAGTCCTCCTGGCGCTTCGTCTCGCTGAAGAATCGTCAGACTCCCCCAGTCACTATGTTTACCCTTGCGGAGCTGTCCGGGAGCGGGGGCTTGTTTCTGCGCCGGATAGTAATTAGCGGTCAGATTTGTCATATGGCGGTCTATCTGCTTATCAAACCAGTTTTCCGGTAGGTTAAGCGACAATGCAAACAGTTGCATAATTTCCCGGGCCAGTGTTTCCATTGCCTGATAGTAAGCGCGATAGTTTTGTTCAAAATGGGCAATCCGGGGCCACTTATTGGGATAACCAATTCGTCTGGCTATTTCGCCGGGAACATCATCGACACCGCCAGGATCGCCTGGCCGACTGATAGTATAGGTTTCAGCCAGATCTGGATTTTGTCGTTCCAGGGTGGCCTGAGAGGGATCATTGGTTGCTGCTACGCTGCCATCCCGTCCAAAACCGCGCATCAGGGGATCGTCCTGATCGCTAAGTAAGCTTGCTTTCTCTTCGTGTGAAAGGGCGAAAAAATCTTTTGTTGATTGTCTGACATTATTAACAATTTTGTCAGGGACACCGTGTCCGGTAATCACAAAGAAACCACTGGATTCACAAGTTTGTCCAATCGCCCTGGCGACTGCCAGACGACTTTCACGGTCTCCCTGGCGTGCGGGTCTCAGATTAATGACAGGAACAAAACCTTCAAATTGTATGATGGTATTTTTATCAGCGATATTATTCATCAATAAGGGCCATGGATAGCGTCTCCGGTTTGTGTAGGTTTACTATCCTTAGAAGGCTTAATTTATTCATCAAACATGGTCAAATACTGACCACCTGAATACCTTCTGAGAAATGAGCGTTGATGATAATTTTGTCCATACTTAAGCCATCGCCACATTTATGGAGGGATTCCTGTGATGCAATGGCAAACTCACACCGTTTTTAATCAACCCACTCCGTTACACAACAGTAACCTCTTTCTGTCCGACTGCCCGTTGCGCGAGGCGGTCAGGCGCGAGGGGGGCGGTTGGGATAATGACGTACTCGCCAGTATTGGTCAGCAGTTGGGAACCGCCGAATCGCTGGAGCTTGGCAGGCTGGCGAACGTCAATCCACCCGAGCTGTTGCGCTACGATCCCGGTGGACGGCGGCTGGATGACGTACGTTTCCATCCGGCCTGGCATTTGCTGATGCAGGGGCTGTGCGCTAACCGGGTGCATAATCTGCCGTGGCAGGAGGATGCCCGTAAAGGCGCCTTTGTGGCCCGGGCGGCGCGCTTTATGCTGCACGCCCAGGTGGAAGCGGGCACGCTCTGTCCTGTGACCATGACCTTTGCCGCGACACCGCTGCTGATCCGCCACCTGCCTGCGGCGTTTTCCGACTGGCGAAAATCGCTAATGAGCGATCGCTACGATGCCCATCTGCTGCCCGGCAGTCAGAAACGAGGGTTACTGATCGGCATGGGAATGACCGAAAAGCAGGGCGGTTCCGATGTGCTGAGTACGACCACTCAGGCCACCCCTTTCGAACGACGTGGCCCTGGCGAAGCCTATCGGCTGGTGGGGCACAAATGGTTCTTTTCGGTACCGCAGAGCGATGCCCATCTGGTGTTGGCCAGAACTGAAGGGGGCATTTCCTGTTTCTTTGTGCCGCGCTTCCTGCCTGACGGCCAGCGTAATGCCATCCGGCTGGAGCGTCTGAAAGACAAGCTGGGTAATCGCTCTAACGCCAGCGCTGAGGTGGAGTTTCAGGATGCCACAGGTTGGCTGATTGGCGAAGAGGGTGAGGGCGTGCGGCGTATTCTGGAAATGGGGGGAATGACGCGTTTCGACTGTGCGCTTGGCAGCCACGGCTTGATGCGCCGGGCATTTTCCATCGCGCTTTATCATGCCCACCAGCGCCAGGCTTTCGGAAAGGCGCTCATCGACCAGCCGCTGATGCGCCAGACTCTGGGGCGGATGGCGTTAACTCTGGAGGGGCAAACTGCCTTTCTGTTCCGGCTGGCCCGGGCCTGGGAGGGGGGAAACGACGAGCAGGAGCACGCCTGGCGGCGGCTGTTTACGCCGGCGGCCAAGTTTACTCTCTGCAGGGACGGCATTCCCTTTGTGGCTGAGGCCATGGAAGCGCTGGGGGGAATTGGTTACTGCGAAGAGAGCGAGCTGCCGCGTCTGTATCGTGAAATGCCGGTGAACAGCATCTGGGAAGGCTCCGGCAACATTATGTGTCTGGATGTCTTGCGGGCGCTGGCCACCCGGAGTGGTATGATGGAGATGCTGAAATCGGAATTTGACGAGGTGAAAGGCCAGAGCCGTCATTTCGATCGCGCCTGGCGCCAGCTGCAGCGACGGCTGGCCAGTCCACGTGAAGAGTACGGTCAGGCGATTGCCCGGCAGCTGGCTCTGCTGGCAAGCGGTGCTCAGTTGCTGCGCCATCTTTCGCCGCCGCTGGCCGAAGCCTGGTGCAGAATGCGGCTGGATTCACGCGGCGATATGCCGTTGCCGGAACGTCAACTGGAGGATTTACTGCTGCGGGCATCAGGAGGCGTGCACTAGCGAAGGAAGGGGAACGGCCCTGTCAGATGAGTGGATTGAGCAGGGCCGTTGTCAGAGCGTCGTCTGTTCAGGCATAGAGTATCGCCTGCACGCGCCAGTTGTCCGGAACCTGATTTTCCTGAACCCGAACAATGCGGTAGTAAGAGGCGCCCTGTTCATCCGCCTTCTGCGCCACAATATGTTCCATATCCTGCATATCTTCACTGAGTGCATTCACCCAGATGGTGCCTATCTCATTCAGACCGGTCACCCGGTCAGCGCGCGCTTCTTCAGCAGAGCGCGCAAAGGGAGTGATCAATCCGACAGACGACAATACGGCGGGTAGTACCAGCGTTCGTGTCATAAGCAGCTCCTTTTCATATACCCCGGTCTCAGGGTCTTCCTTGATTAACTTCGTCCTTTGTTGCCGCAGGTCTGGCTTCCATTGTGCACACGAAACGATAAGTGCGTGCAAAGACATGTAAGACTAGGAAAAGGGTGCGTGTCCTGGATCACGATACAGCACTGCCTGTATGTACCATTGGCCCGGTACCACCGTTTCATCATTCATGACGATAACGTAGTAATCGGCGCCAGCGGCCACGGCCTTGTTATAGATGGCTGCTTCACCGTCCGAGGGGGCACCCCTGACGATAGCGCTCGCCGAACCGATTCTTTGCAGCCCCTGAGTCTGATAGCGCTGAATTTGTTGGGGCCGATCGCTTACCGGCGGCGGTGGCTGCGGCGTTCCCTGAAGTACGGAACAGGCCGTCAGGGAGAGCGTCAGCAGCACGGATACAAACCATCGTATAAACATTGTCCATTTCCTTTTAGGAATTATTGTAGCCAGTAGATACGGTATCACCAGGGACGGGATCGCAATTCTGTTAACCAGAACGGCTTCAGGTTACCGTTTGGCAACAATTGATCCTCCGTTACGTAACAGAGCTTGCCTGCGCCAGGAATCTGCGTGGAAGTGGGCTCCAGAGCGCGGATACCAGGGGGGGCCGGGCCATCATGATTGATGCTATTGGGTATGGTGAGCACTTTTTCGGGGATGGTGAAGGGCGAATGGGGCATGTGTGGCAGACATTGCGGCGTAATTTTGAGGCCTTCCCGGCACCGGCCGCCGCACCGGAAACCCGGGGCTGGACGGTAATCTGCGCTGCGAATAGCACAAGGGCGTGCGACGCCATATCACGCGCAGAAACGCTGGCATATACGGTGTTTTTTCACCCGGCTCTCAGGAGCGGAGGTCAGAGCCGTGGAACGGGCGATATGCCGGGCCCCTGCGCCATGGATTGTTGTAAATCCTCTGGCGTTTCACTTGCAGGACTCGCCAGGGGGGCGTCGGCGCCATTGCGGTTAATGTAGATAACCCCCAGGCTCTGGACGTCATCCATATTGCGCGCCAGCGCCTGGGGCGACTGTGCGCTAATAACGGCGACAACGGGCGCGGATAGCATAAGCATCAGCGCGGCGATAAGTAAGATCAGGGTTTTCATCATGATGCGCTCCACGACTGCGTGAGCGGCGCTCCCGTTCCTGTGGCGCCCCGCTCGCTGTGAACCGGCGATCGTTGAATCCTTCGCTATGCGATAACGAAGCGATATAATCACTATACGTAAGTAATTATAGATTTCCCGATGCAGCGATTGTGGCGATGAGTGCCTTTATTTCGTCTTTTTATGTCAGAGCGGCGTTGAGTTTGTAACCGGCTCCCGGTAGAATGACGCGTCAATTTTTCAGCCGAACTAAACACGTTCCTTGCCTCCCCGGGACCCGGCTGACCCAGACAGGAGGCTGAATAATCCGTAAGGAGCAAAATCGATGCGTCATTACGAAATCGTTTTTATGGTCCATCCTGACCAGAGCGAACAGGTTCCGGGCATGATCGAGCGTTACACCGGTATCATCACTGGTGCTGAAGGCAAGATCCATCGTCTGGAAGACTGGGGCCGTCGTCAGCTGGCTTACCCGATCAACAAACTGCACAAAGCGCACTACGTTCTGCTGAACGTGGAAGCTCCGCAGGAAGCGATCGATGAGCTGGAAACCAGCTTCCGTTTCAACGATGCCGTTATCCGCAGCATGGTCATGCGTACCAAGCACGCTGTGACTGAAGCTTCCCCGATGGTTAAAGCGAAAGATGAGCGCCGCGAGCAGCGTCGTGAAGAGAGCGCTTCTACCAGCGATAACACTGAAGCCTCTAATGCTGGGGATTCTGAAGAGTAATTACTGATGGCCAACCGTCTGGCGCTGTCCGGTACCGTGTGTCGGGAGCCCCTTCGAAAGGTCAGTCCATCAGGTATTCCTCATTGCCAGTTCGTGCTTGAGCACCGTTCAGTGCAGGAGGAGGCCGGTTTTCACCGGCAGGCGTGGTGCAGAATGCCGGTTATCGTTAGCGGGCAGGACAACCAGGCCATTACTCACAGTATAACGGTCGGCACGCACATCCTTGTTCATGGCTTTATCAGCTGCCATCAGGCGCGAAATGGGCTAAATAAACTGGTATTGCATGCCGAACAGATTGAATTGATAGATTCTGGAGACTAGCCAAATGGCACGTTATTTCCGTCGTCGCAAGTTCTGCCGTTTCACCGCGGAAGGCGTTCAAGAGATCGACTACAAAGATATCGCTACGCTGAAAAACTACATCACCGAAAGCGGTAAGATTGTCCCGAGCCGTATCACCGGTACCCGTGCAAAATACCAGCGTCAGCTGGCCCGCGCTATCAAGCGCGCGCGCTACCTGTCTCTGCTGCCGTACACTGATCGTCATCAGTAATCGGCCACGGTCCATTAATACGACTTTGAGAGGATAAGGTAATGCAAGTTATTCTGCTTGATAAAGTAGCAAACCTGGGTAGCCTGGGCGATCAGGTAAATGTTAAAGCGGGTTACGCACGTAACTTCCTGGTTCCTCAGGGCAAAGCTGTCCTGGCAACCAAAAAGAACATCGAGTTCTTCGAAGCGCGTCGCGCTGAACTGGAAGCCAAACTGGCTGAGGTTTTGGCGGCAGCTGAAGCTCGCGCTGAGAAAATCAACGCGCTGGGTTCTGTCACCATCGCGTCTAAAGCGGGCGACGAAGGCAAGCTGTTCGGTTCTATCGGTACTCGCGACATCGCTGATGCTGTTAGTGCAGCGGGCGTTGAAGTGGCCAAGAGCGAAGTTCGTCTGCCGGAAGGCGTTCTGCGCGTTACCGGTGAGCACGAAGTTAGCTTCCAGGTACACAGCGAAGTATTCGCTAAACTGAACGTGAACGTGGTTGCTGAATAAGCTAAGCGTTTCGTTTAAGTAAAAAAGCCGACCTTTGGGTCGGCTTTTTGCATTTAGGATGGGCGTTAGCGCACTCGCAGGAAGCTACCGTCCGGCTGGCGGGTAAATAATACCTGCTGCTCACTGCCTTCAACCGTCAGACCGGTTACCACGCCGCCTGCGTTCTGACGGATCTTTACTACCTGGCCCTGTTGCAGGCTGCTTAATGGTTTGCTTTGTCCTTCAACCTTCGCCATGGCGTAAACGTCCGCCGGCGGTAGACCGTGGTCACGGAACAGCTGCGCCAGGGTTTTACCCGACTCTACGCGGTAGCTGCGCCACTGCTGTTCGATATCGTTGTTCTGATAGGGAATGGGCGCCTGACTTTCTTCCTGCTCCTGCACTTCGGCGGACTCCGTCGGCAGCGTCGCCTGCTGACCGGGTCGGGCAGAAGCATGGTCGCGGTTATTCACCACGGAAGGCTCAGGGGAAGGCGCTTTATTATCCATATGCAGCTGCGCTTCGCGGGAGTCGCTGTTCGGCTCTGGCGCGGAGTCTGCGCCGGGCAGCAGAATGCCGATAACAATCAGCAGCGCGCCAAGAATAATACCGCGGCGATGCATGGGCGGTAGGGGATCCATCAGGCGAACCTGGTCCGGGGCGTGCCAAATCCGCGCCAGAATGGGGTTATTTATGACTCGCTTTGGCATGCGGCCTCCTGCTCCGTGAAAAATGTTTGCACCATGCCGTGTCCCGATGGTTGGCGTGGCATAGCCTGTCCGGCGCCACGTCTGTCTTTTAGTATAGACCGCTAACTGCTTGATGCAGGTAGCAATGTCAGGTTCCGTGACCCTATCCTCGCTATTGTTTCTCTTTCGCGCTGATTTGTCATCACCGATGAGCATTTTACCCGACGCGACCTGGCTGATATGCTGCCCGCTAATTTTCATAAATCGCAATAAAGGAAAAGCCATGACGACCCCTTCTTTTGAAAGCGTAGAGGCGCAAGCAAGTTACGGTATTGGTTTACAGGTGGGCCAGCAACTGCGTGAGTCCGGTTTGCAGGGACTGCTGCCGGAAGCTCTGCTGGCAGGCCTGCGCGACGCGCTGGAAGGGAACGCACCGGCAGTCCCGGTTGATGTGGTTCATCGCGCCCTGCGTGAAGTGCACGAACGTGCAGACGGCGTACGCCGTGAACGCCAGCAGGCCATGGCGGCAGAAGGGCAGAAATTCCTGGAAGAGAATCAGAAGAAAGAAGGCGTCAGCACCACCGAGTCTGGCCTTCAGTTCCGGGTTATTACTCAGGGCGAGGGCGCGATCCCTTCCCGTCAGGATCGCGTACGTGTTCACTATACCGGTAAGCTGATTGACGGCACCGTGTTCGATAGCTCCGTCGCCCGTGGCGAACCGGCTGAATTCCCGGTGAGCGGCGTTATTGCCGGTTGGATCGAGGCGCTGACCCTGATGCCGGTCGGCTCCAAATGGGAACTGGCGATTCCTTACCAGCTGGCTTACGGTGAGCGCGGCGCTGGCGCGTCTATCCCGCCATTCAGCACCCTGGTGTTCGAAGTCGAGCTGCTGGATATTCTGTAATAGCGCAGCGTAATGCCACGAAAGAGGCGGGCCACTGGCCCGCCTCTTTTTGTTTGGTCGTTTCAGGTCATCTTAATTTGTTATTTTACTTTGCGGCGGCCTTACCAGACTGTATGAACGCCGGCGCAGGACAATATCGCCGCTAAATCCGAAGTTTCGTTTTATTTTTTCAGTGAATGTATAATTTTATTTTGCAAATCCCCTTGTCAGGGGTATTTTTGTGAGTCATTTCGCGAAATGAGAATAACTTAATACTAAGTTACAACGAAATATTAACATTTTATTGAATATAGAGTAAGAAGTGCTTTACGACTGGTTATACCCGATAAACCATCCGACGTAAGTTCGCAGGACTGATTAAGGGCCATCAGAGCCCGACAAAACACAACACAAGTACAGGAAAATAACATGGTAGATGAGGTAAAGAGCGTGGATGGACAGGTATCTGACGATCCCGCTGAACGTTCGCTACGGCGTAATCTAAGCAACCGCCATATTCAACTGATTGCGATCGGTGGCGCCATTGGCACCGGTCTGTTTATGGGATCGGGAAAAACCATTAGCCTTGCCGGGCCGTCGATTATTTTTGTCTACATGATTATCGGCTTTATGCTGTTTTTCGTGATGCGGGCCATGGGGGAACTGCTGCTCTCTAACCTGCAATATAAATCTTTTAGCGACTTCGCCGCCGATCTCCTCGGACCGTGGGCGGGTTACTTCACCGGCTGGACTTACTGGTTCTGCTGGGTGGTGACGGGGATGGCCGATGTCGTAGCGATTACCTCTTATGCCCAGTTCTGGTTTCCCGGCCTGTCGGACTGGGTGTCGTCGCTGGCGGTGGTGCTGGTGCTGCTGAGTCTGAATCTGGCGACCGTGAAGATGTTCGGGGAAATGGAATTCTGGTTCGCGATGATTAAAATCGTCGCCATCGTGGCGCTGATAGTGGTGGGGCTGGTGATGGTGCTGATGCACTTCCAGGCGCCATCCGGCGTACAGGCGTCGTTTACCCACCTGTGGAATGACGGTGGCTGGTTCCCGAAAGGCATCAGCGGCTTCTTTGCCGGGTTCCAGATAGCGGTCTTCGCCTTTGTGGGGATTGAGCTGGTGGGAACCACCGCGGCGGAAACCAAAGATCCGGAAAAGACGCTGCCGCGGGCGATCAACTCCATTCCGCTGCGTATCATCATGTTCTACGTCTGCGCGCTGATCATTATCATGTCGGTTACCCCCTGGAGCTCGGTGGTGCCGAACAAGAGCCCGTTTGTGGAGCTGTTCGTGCTGGTCGGGCTGCCGGCTGCCGCCAGTATCATTAACTTCGTGGTGCTGACGTCCGCGGCCTCTTCGGCTAACAGCGGGGTCTTCTCTACCAGCCGTATGCTTTACGGCCTGGCTCAGGACGGCGTGGCGCCTCAGCGCTTTGCCCGCCTGTCGCGCCGCGCGGTACCGGCATCCGGTCTGACCTTCTCCTGTATCTGCCTGCTGGGCGGCGTGGTATTGATCTATCTGATTCCGGATGTGATGAAGGTCTTCACCATGGTGACCACCGTTTCCGCCATTCTGTTTATGTTCGTCTGGACCATTATCCTCTGCTCTTACCTGGTCTACCGTAAGCGTAGCCCGGAGCTGCACCAGAGGTCGGTGTACAAAATGCCGATGGGGAAACTGATGTGCTGGGTTTGCATGGCGTTCTTCGCCTGCGTGATCGTACTGCTGACGCTGGAGCAGGATACCCGTCAGGCGTTGATGGTCACGCCTCTCTGGTTTGCGGTGCTGGGACTGGGCTGGCTGATGCTGCGCCGTAAGGCGACGCGCTAACCCGTAAAAAAATGGCCCCGTAACAGGGGCCGAATGAGAGACAATACAGGCGCCTTACTGGCGCTTTTTCGTTATTTATCTCCAGCGAGGGCGCGCGGAAACAGAACGTTGTTTTCCAGACTGATGTGGTTCATCAGATCGTCGATCGTTTCATTAATGCCGTTATACAGGGCGCGCCAGGTGGTGCAGGCTTCCGGCGGCGGCGTCACGTTATTGGTGGTGTGCTTGATAACTTCCAGCAGTTCACCCGCTTCATCGTGTTCGCTTTCCATCACGTTGATGGGGCCAGCGCACTGGGCGCCCATCCCCTGCTTGATCATTGGGAACAGAATCTGCTCCTCTTTCATCATGTGGCTGCCCAGCTCTTCATGCAGCATGGTCAGATATTTCGCCAGGCCGCGCGGTACGCCTGGTTTGTCCGCATGCACGCGCTCTACTTTGGTAGCCTGCATGATAAGCTCCGGTAGCTGCTCGCGGTGTCTGTCGTGGTAACGCACGAGGATATGGTCGATGATTTCGCCCAGCGGCGCGGTTCGCCACTCTTTTTCGGGCTGTTCAGTGGCAAGCGCCGCCAGTTCGGCCTCGATAGCCTCCAGATCCAGCTCGCGGCGGGCCGCTGCGCGCGCCAGCGTCTGTTTACCGCCGCAGCAGAAATCAAGATCGTATTTACGGAACAGCGCCGACGCCCGTGGAATGGTTAACGCCAGTTCCCCTAAAGCCTGGTCACGAAAAGCCATAGCCAAAATCCTCATCAGTGAACTATAAAATGCATTTTAAATGCATCTTTATGGGAAAGCTATCACTCTTTTATGTCAGCACTGACCACACCTGGCGCAGGCCTGGCCCGAAGCGCCATCACCACGCCGATAATCAGGGCCGCGATGCCCAATAGCGTCGCCAGCGGCGGCCAGTCGTGGCGCAGCAGAAAGGCATAAAATAATCCGGCCAGATTTTCGAAGACGATAAGCGGCCCGAGGATCACCGTGGGAAGCCGCTGACTGGCTTCGTTCCAGCACAGGGCGCCTATCCAGGAACAGAGGATGGCAATGACGAACATCAGCGCGATGAACTGGCCCGGCTGCGGGCCAAAGGGGAGTGGAAAGGCTGGCTTCTGCCAGGCCAGCCAGAGACAACCGACCAGATAGCCGATAAGCGACAGCGGCAGAATCGTCAGCCCTTGTGCAGTGGCCCACATCATGGGGCTCTTATCGGGATTCTCTCGCAGCCAGCGAGCATTTTGCAGGGCGTAGACGGCCCAACAGATCATTGCCAGCAGCGCCATGCCCAGTCCTGCTCCGTAACGCAGGGGGCTGTAATCCGGCAGGCCATGGCGCAGTTCGGCAATATTAACCAGCACCAGTCCGACGGTGACGACCGCCAGAGACAGCAGCAACCGGCGCCAGGGTAGATGGCCGTCGCGCCGACTGTAGAGCAGATTCGCACAGATGGGTAGCACTACCGGCAGCGTGCCGACAATCATGGTGGAGATCGGCGAGCCGGTGCGCTGAATTGCGGCGGCGAGGAACAGATAATAGACCAGATTGCCGATGACGGAGATGCGCAACGCCGTCAGCCAGTTCCGGCGGTTGAGCTGGCGCAGACGCCGGCGTCCGAGCCAGGCCAGCGGCAGCGCAATAACGCCCAGGGCCAGATAGCGTCCCGTAGACAGCAGCACGGCCGGGTAATCCGGCGCCAGCAGCGGCCCCACAAAGATCAGCCCCCACATCAGCCCCGCCATCAGGGCCCAGACAATACCACTCAGCATCTTCTTATCCTTATTCATCCACTGGCGGTGAGTGTAAGGAGAGGCGAGGCGGAAATATTGTCGCAGCTTGCGGTATTAGCGCCTTACCTGCTTCTGGTAGCGGGCGGGGGTAATGCCGTAGCGCCAGGAGAAGGCGCGCGTCAGATGGGCCTGATCGCTCAGGCCGGTCGCGACGGCGACGGCGGCAGGGGCCATGCCGCTGGTCAGCAGCTGTTTGGCGCGCCACAGACGAATCGCCATCAGCATCTGGTGCGGCGTAACGTGGTAGTGGGCTTTGAACTGACGCTGGAAATGCCAGGGGCTCAGGGCAGCGACAGTGGCCAGCTCATCCAGGGTGATGGGGCGCATGTAGTTATCGTGCAGATATTCCTGAACCCGTGAGAAGCGGCAGGTCGCCTCACGCGGCGCAGGGGGCGGCGAGGCGACCGGGCGCAGCAGCGCCACCAGCTGTAGCAGAATTCCCTGACGGGTCAGCGGGTCGTCGTTTCCCCAGAGGGACTGAATCAGCGCCAGCGTGGCGCTGGCGCGGGCTGGATCCTGACGAACCGCGTCCCGGAACCACCAGATCGGCTCGCCGCTGATGTCGCTAAGGGTTTGCGGCTCCAGATAGATCATCTGATAGCGCCAACCGTCCTGACTTTCTGCCTGGCCGGTATGTAGCTCGTCCGGATTCATGGTGACCAACGAACCGGCCCCGGCGAGGTGCCAGGCACCGCGATAGCGGAAGCGTTCGGCGCCCTGTTCGATGGCGCCAATGCCGAAGCCCTCATGGGTATGGGGTTCGAAGGCGTAGCGCGCGATATGGGCGCGATAAAGCTCCACGCCAGGCAAGTCCGGCAGGTGTCGGAAGCTGGCACGATCGCGGATATCGTTAAACTCGTCAGGAACGCCCTGCATGCTGTTCTCCCGTTATCATCCTCCCATTATAGGGAGATGGCGGGATTATGACAGCGCCGCGCTCAGGCTCCGGGTCAGCGGGGTGGTGGGGCGTCCCAGCAGCTGGCTGAGCTGGTGGCCGTCGTCATAAAGACCGCCCTGAGCCGCGCCGCTGTCGGAATTCGCCAGCATGACGGCCAACCCTTCCGGCAGTCCGGCGTCAAGCAGCACCGCTTTATAGTCATCTTCGCTCAAATTTCGGTAGACCAGCGGCTTTCCGCTGATGCGCGCCGCTTCCGCCGCCAGCTGGCTCAGCGTCCAGCCTTCGTCGGCGGCCAGCTCCCAGACCCGGCCTGCTGGATCCGCCTGAGTCATGACGCTGGCGGCGGCGGCAGCATAGTCGGCACGCGGCGCGGCGGCGATTTTGCCGTCACCGGCGCAACCCATAAGGACGCCGTGCTCAAGGGCTGGCTTCAGGCTTGCCAGGTAGTTTTCCACATACCAGCCGTTGCGCAGCAGCGCATAAGGAATGCCGCTTTGGGCCAGCATCGCTTCCGTTTCCACATGTTCTGCCGCCAGTCCCAGCGGTGAGCGGTCGGCGTGCAGCAGGCTGGTATAGGCAATGAATTTAACGCCAGCCTGATGGGCCGCATTGATCACATGGCGGTGCTGGGCGCTACGTTGGCCCACTTCGCTTGAGGAGATAAACAGCAGGCGTTCCGCGCCGTTTAGTGCGGCGTTTAGCGCCGCTTCATCGCGATAGTCGGCCTGCCTGATGTTAATGCCCGCCGCCGCCAGGTCGCTGACCTTTGTGGGGTCGCGCACGATAGCGATAAGCTGGCTGGCAGGAGCGCTTTTTAATAGCTCGGTAATGGCAAGACGGCCCAGCTGGCCGGATGCGCCTGTAATCGCAATCATTTTTCTGCTCCTTATTTCGGGTTGGCTGTGGCACAATAGCACCATAACTAACTTTTAGTAAGTACGTACCAGAAGGTAACCATGAAACAGAACGAGTCGGTAAATTCCCTGAGCGAAAAGCTGCGAACCGGGAATCTGTTTGCAGAAAAATGTCCGTCGCGCGAAGTCCTGAAGCACCTCACCAGCCGCTGGGGCGTGCTGATTATGGTGGCGCTGCGCGATGGCACCCATCGCTTTAGCGAACTGCGCCGTAAAATGGGCGGCGTGAGCGAGAAGATGCTGGCTCAGAGCCTGCAGTGGCTGGAAGCCGATGGCTTTGTACTACGGCGTGCTCATCCGGTAGTGCCACCTCATGTGGAGTATAGCCTGACGCCGTTGGGTCGGGAGGTCAGCGAGAGGGTCGCGGCGCTGGCGGACTGGATTGAGGATAATCTGCCGCGGGTGCAGGAGGCCAGCCGGCCCGCAGATGGCGGCGCCGGCGAGATGGAAAAGCCCGCTATGGCCGTTGCAGATTCAGTTGCCAGATAGCGAAGCCGATATCATCGCTGCCCACACGGGTCATCGGATACTGCGCGTTGGCTTTAATAAAGGCGGTGGCTTTCTCTGTTGGTGAGGTTTCAAAGCGGATGTCCAGCGGCGTCTGGCTGTGAATGGGGGCCAGTCGCCAGTTGTTGTCCGCTGCCGGGTGGATCTCGCCGTCGCGGCCTGTGCGTTCGGCAATCCAGGCAGCCAGCACCGCGCGATTTTCGTCCGGTGAAGCAAAAGCGATGTGCTTTTCGCCGGTACCGGCGAATTTACCGCCCCAGGCGCGATAGTTGTTGGTCGCCACCAGGAAGGCCGCCTGAGGATCGATGGGTTTGCCGTTATAGGTCAGCGCCTTAATACGATGGGCCTGCGGGTTAATCAACTGGCATTCGCCGTCGTAACGTGCGGGCTGGGTAACGTCTATCTGATAATTCACGCCATCGATAATATCGAAGTTATAGGTGCGAAAACCTTCCCAGTTCAAAAGCGGCTGGGGCTTGCTGCTGTGAATGTCGATTTGGTTAAACTGGGCGGCAGAGCATTCCAGCCACTCCTGAACCTCCTGTCCGCTGGCTTTCACCACCACCAGCGTATTGGGGTAAAGATAGAGATCGGCGGCGTTACGGAAGGTGAGTTCGCCTTTTTCTACTTCCACAAAACTGGCTGGATCGTTTTTACGGCCGCCAACCTTAAACGGAGCGGCGGCGGAAAGCACCGGCAGATTTTCCAGGTTGGGATCGCCCTGAATATAGCGTTTAACGTAGTCGCGCTGGGCATTATTGACCACCTGTACCGTGGGATCGTCCTGCACCAGCGCCAGATAACTGTACATATTGTCGGACGAGCGACCGATGGGCTGGCTGACAAAGTCACGGGTGGCGTTATGGGCGTCGTTCAGAATGCTTTGTAGCTTTTTATCCACCGGCGCCAGCGACTTTTTAGCGCCGTTATCGTAGATGGGGCGCGCCTGCGCGCGGCCCTGAATCACCTTCCAGGTACCTTCGTCGTTACTGAGCGTCAGATCCACGATGCCGAGGTGATCGCCCCACATCCCCGGCATGACCGCGGGAATACCGTTAAGCGTCCCTTTTTCGATATCGGCGCCGGGAACCCTGGCGAAATCCTTGCCCGGGAAGACGGCGTGGGCATGACCGAAGAGGATGGCGTCGATGCCCGGTACCTGGCTAAGGTAGCCCGCTGAATTTTCGGCCATAGCCTGCCAGGGATCGCTGGAAAGGCCGGAGTGGGCCACCGCCACCACAATGTCCGCGCCCTGTTGACGCATCTGCGGTACGTAGCGGCGAGCGGTTTCGGTGATATCGTCCACGGTAACCCGGCCGTTCAGATTGGCCCGATCCCAGACCATAATCTGCGGTGGTACGAAACCGATGTAACCGATATTCAACGTGTGGCTCTGCCCGTCGCGGTCTTTTATCCGGGTTTTCTTTATCAGGTAAGGGGTAAACAGCGGTTTGCCGGTTTTCAGGTCGCGGATATTGGCGTTGACGTAGGGAAAACGGGCGCCGGCCAGCGCTTTGTGCAGGTAGTCCAGCCCGTAGTTAAATTCATGATTTCCCAGATTGCCGACGGCGTAATCCAGGGTATTCATCGCCTGGTAGACCGGATGCACTTCGCCCTGTTTTAGCCCCTTATGCGCCATGTAGTCGCCGAGCGGACTGCCCTGAATCAGATCCCCGTTATCCACCAGCACGCTGTTCGTCGCTTCTGCCCGGGCGGCTTTGATCAGACTGGCGGTACGTACCAGACCGAATTTTTCGCTTGGTTTATCTTTGTAGTAATCAAAGGCCAGCATATTACTGTGCAGGTCCGTGGTTTCCATGATGCGCAGATCGAGGATAGCGGCATGGGCCCCGACCGCGACCAGCGTGGCAATAAGCGTTGCGCTAAACTTAATCATCATTAACGTCCTTTTTTCCGAGCTGTTTCGCAAAACATTGTGCAGGAGAGAGTAAATTGCGATTAAAAATGTGAATCCTGCCAGAAAACAAAGCGGGGAAACCGGAATTCCTTCACAGATAGCGCAGCCAGGCATAATGAGATATAAAAACTCATATGTTAAAACAACAGGTTAATCGCCGGGCGGCGGTTAACGCAGCAACACAACACGAGGTGAACGATGTTAGAGAATATTTGCCAGCTCGCGCGGGAGGCCGGCGATGCCATTATGCGGGTCTACGATGGTGAGCAGCCGCTGGAGGCCAGCAGTAAATCAGACGATTCACCGGTAACGGCGGCGGATATCGCTGCGCACGAAATTATAATCAAAGGACTGAAGGCGCTGACGCCGGAAATTCCGGTGCTTTCAGAAGAGGCTCCCCAGCAGTGGGAAGAGCGCCGGGGCTGGCAGCGTTACTGGCTGGTGGATCCGCTGGACGGCACTAAAGAGTTCCTGAAGCGTAACGATGAGTTTACCGTGAATATCGCCCTGATCGAAAACGGTAAAGCGGTGATGGGGGTGGTGTATGCTCCGGCGCTGAAGGTGATGTATAGCGCGGCACAAGGGAAGGCCTGGAAGGAAGAGGGGGGCGTAAATAATCCTATCCATATTCGCGACGGCAAGCCGCCGCTGGTGGTGATTAGTCGCTCCCATGGTAACGATCCTGAGCTGAATGAGTACCTTCAGCAACTGGGTGAGCACCAGACCACATCGATTGGCTCGTCGCTGAAATTTTGCCTGGTGGCGGAAGGCAAGGCCCAACTTTATCCGCGTTTTGGACCGACTAATATCTGGGATACCGCTGCGGGCCACGCGGTGGCGGTGGCCGCTGGCGCTCACGTTAATGACTGGCAGGGGCGTCCCCTGGACTACACGCCGCGCGAATCCTTCCTGAATCCTGGGTTTCGGGTCTCTATTTTTTAACCAGTTGATGCAGCAGAGTGATAACCTGCTGCACTTCCTGAGCGGTCAGGGCGCCGTCTTTGACGAAGCGCACCCGTCCGTCGCTATCCAGTACCACAATGGCAGAGCCGCCGGAATCCAGCTTCCAGGCGTGCTGCACCCGGCCCTGGTCGTCTACCACGAACTGTGACCAGGGATACTGCTTTTTGTTGCTCTCGATGCTGTTGCGCACAAACATGCCGGTGCCAGGGATGGCGTCGTCGGTGTTGACGATAGTGGTCGTCTGATAGCGGTCTTTGGGCAGTCTGGCCTGTTTGATGGCTTCAATCAGCGAAGCATTCATCTCTTTTGCCGAAGCGCGTCCGGCAATATGTTGCACCACTCGCACTTTTCCCGTTAGCTGACTACTGTTCCAGTTTTTATAGCTAAACTTATCCTGGTTGAACATCAGTTCCCCCCGCTCGCTTATCCCCACCGGCGCCACGCGATGGCCGTTTTTCAGGTTATGGGCGTTAATGGTTGTCGGCAGCAGCAGGCAAAGCAGGGGCAGTACGGCACGTAGAGACATAGCGGTTCCTCTTTTCAGCGTTTCATTAAAGCATATGTCTGCTTTCAACCCCTTTCACGCAAGGTTAATGCCAGTCTGGGGGCTGGCGCACATATCCTGAAATATTTGGATCCTTATTCTGAGTTCTGTGGGGAACTGAAAAGAAAGCTCTGAAAAATTGTAATAAAACGGTAAATAACATCAGGCAGACTGGGTGCCCTGTGATTTATGGTCTATAGTTTTTGGGCAACAAAATTTGCGTCTCACTACGTCGGTTAGCCAGATTTGGCTCCGCGAGGCGTAGACCCAAAAAGCAGGAGAGAATTGAGAATGAAAATTTTCCAACGTTACAACCCGCTTCAGGTGGCGAAGTACGTGAAGATCCTGTTCCGTGGACGGTTGTATATCAAGGACGTTGGCGCTTTCGAGTTCGATAAGGGTAAGATCCTGATCCCGAAAGTGAAAGATAAGCTTCACTTATCCGTTATGTCCGAGGTCAATCGTCAGGTTATGCGTTTACAGACAGATATGGCGTAATCGTTCGGAACATGAATGGCGTGAAGTAAAAACGGCCCCGATTGGGGCCGTTCAGGTTTATAACAAAGAGGAAAAAACGTGGTTTTTCCTCTTTGCGGTTATCAGCCGAAAATCAATGAATTGATTTTCCTTGTTTATTTTTATGATGATTCTGGCCGAAGGCGTTCGGCCCAGGTTTATCAACAGTCTTAACGGCCCCGCTGGGGCCGTTGATGTTTCTGGCGTCAGGACGCGCTCTGCTCGTCGGGCAGTCTGGGCAATAGCGGCGTTGGCCGTTTGTCCAGGCGCGTCACCAGCAACTGGTCGATGCGGAAGTTGTCGATATCCACCACCTCGAACTTGTAGCCGGCGTATTTTACGGAATCGGTACGCTTGGGGATCTTGCGCAGCGTATACATCATAAAGCCGCCGATGGTTTCGTAATTGTCGGAGTGTGGGAACTCGTCGATATCCAGTACGCGCATCACGTCGTCGATGGGGGTACCCCCTTCCACCAGCCAGGAGTTTTCGTCGCGGGCGACTATCTGCTCTTCCATCCCCTGGCCCACCAGATCCCCCATCAGGGTGGTCATTACGTCGTTCAGGGTAATAATCCCCATCACCAGCGCATATTCGTTCATGATAATGGCGAAGTCTTCGCCCGCGCTTTTGAAGCTTTCCAGCGCTTCTGAGAGCGTCAGGGTATCCGGTACGATCAGCGTATTGCGAATCTGTACGCCGCTGGTCAACGCCAGACTCTGGTTGCCCAGCACGCGGTTCAGCAGCTCTTTGGAGTCGACATAGCCGATGATGTGATCGATATCCTCGTTACACACCAGGAATTTGGAGTGCGGATGTTCGGCTATCTTGGTCTTCAGGCTCTGTTCATCTTCGTGGAGATCGAACCAAACGATGTTTTCACGCGAGGTCATTGAAGAGGGCACGGTGCGTGACTCCAGCTCAAAGACGTTTTCGATCAGCTCATGCTCCGACTTGCGCAGCACCCCGGCCAGCGCGCCGGCTTCCACCACGGCGTAGATATCGTCCGGCGTGATATCGTCTTTGCGCGCCATCGGCAGCTTAAACAGGCGAAAGATGGAGTTGGCCAGACCGTTAAAAAACCACACCAGCGGGCTAAAGACTATCAGACAGAAGCGCATCGGGTTGATGATCCGTAACGCGATAGTTTCCGGCGCGATCATACCGATGCGTTTCGGGGTCAGGTCGGCGAACAGAATAAACATGCCGGTGACCAGCGAGAACGAGAGGATAAAGCTGATTTGTTCCGAAAGTTCGGGGGACAGGAATTTGTCGAGCACTTCTCGGAAGGCCGGGGAGAACGCCGCGTCGCCGACAATACCACCCAGAATGGCCACCGCGTTCAGGCCAATCTGTACCACGGTAAAGAAGGTACCCGGGTTTTCCTGCATGGCGAGCACCCGCTGGGCATTAACGTTGCCTTCGTCCGCCAGCAGTTTCAGCTTAATCTTACGGGAAGCGGCCAGCGAGATCTCGGATACCGAGAAGAACGCACTGACAGCGATCAGGAAAAGTATCAGTAAAATACTGTTTAACATATCTTATCCGGCCGTCTGGCCAGATCCTCGGAAGGAAAGTTGATAATCCGTGTGAATTTTACCCTAAATCCTTCAGGTTGCAGGAAAGCGGCAAGCTTGTGAATCCCCGGGAGCATAGCCGTACTATGTGACTGGGGTGGGCAAGCGCAGCCAACGTATCGGCAGCCTGAAGTATGACAGGTAAACACGTAAAAACCGGCCGAAGGGTACAAGGCCGGTTAACTTCCCCGCGATGTCACAGCAATAAAGCCATTAATATCGCGGGGTAACGTCCTGCATTATAGCAGGGGGGCACCTCAGGCCGCCAGTGGCTCAGCCGGCAGGGGGCAGGCAGACGCCGATGCCGCCAATGCCGCAGTATCCATAAGGATTTTTGTGCAGGTACTGCTGGTGCTCCTCTTCGGCGTAGTAGAATGGCGTCGCGTGGGCGATTTCGGTGGTGACGGTGCGTGAGTCGCCGGCCTGGGCCATCGCTTGCTGATAGCGCTCCAGGCTCGCCTGGGCCGCGGTTTCCTGTTCCGGCGTCAGTGGATAGATGGCGGAACGATACTGGGTACCCTTATCGTTGCCCTGGCGCATGCCCTGAGCCGGATCGTGATTTTCCCAGAAGATTTGCAGCAGATGGTCATAGCTGATGATTTTGGGGTCATAAACCACCCGAACCGCTTCGGCATGGCCGGTCTGGCCGCTGCACACTTCGCGGTAGGTGGGATTGGGGGTATAGCCGCCGGTATAGCCCGCAGCGGTGCTGTAGACGCCTTTCTGCTGCCAGAACAGGCGCTCCACGCCCCAGAAGCAGCCCATGGCAAACAGCGCCACTTCCATGCCTTCCGGCACGTTGGTCATCGAGTGGCCGGTGACGGCATTTAGCGTGGGAACCGGCATTGGCGTACTGCGGCCTGGCAGTGCTTCCGACGGCGCCACAAGGTGGGTTTTATCAAAGAGTGTCACGGTATTGCCCCCGAAGAGAGTAAGAAAATTAACAGACTGGCGTTGCAAGGTTGTAACCCGGCGCTCATTTGCGGACAATAAACGCTTCAATCGGGTTATCCATAAACTATAAGAATTATTTGGGACATCGATAACTTTTCAACCCTTTGGTTTTAGGGTTTTGCGACGCCGCGGAGTGGCGAGACGCTTTTTCAGGGAATGGAGACAAGGGATATCAGGAGAATACGTGCCACGAATTCGAATTATTTGTCTGGCCAGCTTGTTGCTGGTAAGCGGTCTGGCGAATGCGGCCAGCGTGAGGCTAAAAGTCGAGGGACTCAGCGGAGAGCTGGAAAAAAACGTCCGTGCGCAGCTATCTACTATCCAGAGCGATGAGGTAACACCTGACCGGCGCTTCCAGGCGCGCGTGGATGACGCGATCCGCGAAGGACTAAAAGCGCTGGGTTACTATGAGCCGACTATCGACTTCGATCTAAAACCGCCCCCATCCAAAGGCGGTCGTCAGGTGCTGCTGGTTAATGTAAAAGCCGGCGAGCCGGTACGCATTGGCGGTACCAATGTGATCCTGCGCGGCGGTGCGCGTACCGATGAAGCCTATCTGAATCACCTGAAAAAGCGTCCGAAAGAGGGCACGGTTCTGAATCACGGCGACTATGAAAGCTTTAAAAAAGGCTTTACCAGCATTGCGTTGCGCCGTGGTTACTTCGACAGTGAATTTAAAAAGAGCCAGCTTGGCATTTCTCTTGAACGGCATCAGGCTTTCTGGGATTTCGATTATGACAGCGGCGAACGTTACCGCTTTGGTAAGGTGAATTTCCAGGGGTCGCAGATCCGTACCGAATATCTCGATAAGCTGGTGCCCTTTAAAGAGGGCGACTACTACAACTCCAGCGATTTGGCTGAGCTGAACCGACGACTGGCCGCGACCGGATGGTTTAACTCGGTGGTGGTGGCGCCGGACTTCGAAAAGTCACGTAAAACTAAGGTGCTGCCGCTGAATGGCGTCATGTCACCGCGCAGCAGCAATACCATTGAAACCGGGATTGGCTATTCCACGGACGTCGGCCCGCGGGTTAAAGCCACCTGGAAGAAGCCCTGGGTTAACTCCTGGGGCCACAGTTTGACCACCAGCGCCAGCATCTCTTCCCCGGAACAGATTCTGGATTTCAGCTATAAGATCCCGCTGCTGAAAAGTCCGCTGGAGCAGTACTACACGGTGCAGGGCGGCTTTAAGCGCACCGACCTTAACGATACCGAGGCGGACTCCACCACGCTCGCGGTATCGCGCAACTGGGATAACGAAAGCGGCTGGAAAAAGGCGCTCAACCTGCGCTGGAGTCTCGACCACTTTACCCAGGGGCAAATCACCAACACCACCATGTTGCTGTATCCCGGCGCCAGCATTAGCCGTACCCGCTCGCGCGGCGGTCTGATGCCTACCTGGGGCGATTCTCAGCGCTATTCTGTGGACTACTCCAACACCCTGTGGGGGTCCGACGTCGACTTTATTGTGATGCAGGCGCAAAACGTCTGGATCCGCACCCTGTTCGATCGCCATCGTTTTGTCTTTCGCGGCAACCTGGGATGGATAGAAACCAATGATTTCAATATGGTGCCGCCGGATCTGCGCTTCTTTGCCGGGGGCGATCGCAGTATTCGTGGCTATGACTACAAATCGATCTCGCCTAAAGACAGCGAAGGCAAACTGACCGGTGCCTCGAAGCTGGCCACGGGGTCAGTGGAATACCAGTACAATGTGACCGGTAAATGGTGGGGCGCAGTCTTCGTCGATGCCGGTGAAGCGGTAAACGACATCAAACGCAGTAACTTCAAGACCGGCGCTGGCGTCGGGGTACGCTGGCAGTCGCCGGTCGGCCCCATCAAGCTGGACTTCGCGGTGCCGGTCGGCGATGACGAGGAGCATGGTTTGCAGTTCTACATCGGTCTGGGGCCTGAATTATGAGGCGATGGAAGAAAATAAGCCTTGCGGTGCTGGTGGTTCTGCTGGTGCTTATCGGCAGTGTGGCGTTTCTGGTCGGAACCACTACCGGTCTGCATCTGATCTTTAAAGCGGCGAATCGCTGGGTGCCGGGGCTGGAGATAGCTCAGGTGACCGGCGGCTGGCGTAATCTGTCGGTAAAAGGCGTGAGTTATGAGCAGCCTGGCGTGGCAGTGCGCGCCGGCGAGTTTCATTTCGCGCTCAAACCCGCCTGTTTGTGGAATTCCAGCCTGTGCGTTAACGACATCTCGCTGCGCGATGTCAACGTGGTGGTGGATACCAAAAAGATGCCGCCTGCCGCCGCGCAGCCGGAGCAGGAAGAGAGCGGGCCGCTGAACCTCAGTACGCCTTATCCCATTAGCCTCAGTCGCCTGGCGCTGAATAACGTCAATATTAAAATCGACGACACCACCGTATCGGTGATGGATTTTTCCTCGGGAATGGCGTGGGAGCAGCGTAACCTGACGCTGACCCCTACCTCGCTCAAGGGGCTGCTGATAGCACTGCCGAAGGCCGCCGATGTGGCGCAGGAACAGGTGGTGGAGCCGGTCGAGAAACCGGATCCCAATGCACCGCCGTTGGGTGAGACGCTACGCCAGATGTTCGCTAAACCGCTGCTGCCGGAAATGACCGATGTTCATCTGCCGGTAAACCTGAATATCCAGTCGTTTAAGGGCGAGCAGTTACGCATGACTGGCGACACCGATCTGATGGTGCACAATCTGCTGCTGAAGGTAAGCAGCAGCGATGGACACATGAAGATCGACACCCTGGATATCGATTCCGATCAGGGCAAGGTTACCGCCAGCGGCGGCGCTGAGCTGCGCGGCGACTGGCCGGTGGATATCACCCTGAATAGCGCGCTGAACGTCGAGCCGCTTAAGGGTGAGAAGATCAAGCTGAAAGTGAACGGCGCGCTGCGCGACACGCTGAATCTGGGACTGAATCTGAGCGGCCCGGTGGCGGTAGCGCTAAAGGCCGATGCCCGTCTGGCGGAAGCAGGGCTACCGATGAACGTCGAGATTAACAGCCCGCGACTTTACTGGCCCCTGAGCGGCGCGAAGCAGTATCAGGCGGATAATCTCCACCTGAAGCTCAGCGGTAAGGCGACCGACTATCTTCTGTCGTTGCGCACCGCGGTGAAGGGCGATCAGGTGCCACCCGCCACTATCACTCTGGATGCGAAAGGAAACGAGTGTCAGATAAACCTGGATAAACTGCGGGTCGCGGCGCTACAGGGGAATATCGATCTTAACGCGGTGCTGGACTGGGAGCAGGCCATTAGCTGGCGCAGCGAATTGCGTCTGGACGGTATCAATACTGCGAAGCAGTACCCGGACTGGCCGGCGAAGCTGAACGGTCTGGTGAAAACCCGCGGCAGCCTGTACGGCGGAACCTGGCAGATGGAAGTGCCGGAACTGAAGCTCAACGGCAACGTGAAGCAGAACCCGGTTAACGTCGATGGTCAGCTCAAAGGCAACAGCTACATGCAGTGGGATATCCCGGGTCTGCACGTGGCGCTGGGTCGTAACCGCGCCGATGTGAAGGGGCAGGTAGGCGATAAGTCGATGGCGCTGGATGCCAACATTGACGCTCCTAATCTGGATAATGCGCTGCCAGGGTTGGGCGGTACGGCTAAAGGGATGATTCAGCTACGCGGTAATCTGCAGGCGCCGAAATTGCTGGCGGATCTGACCGCTAACGGGCTGCGCTGGCAGGAGCTTTCCATCAATCGCGTACGGCTGTCGGGGGATGTCACGTCCAGCGATCAGATAGCCGGCAACCTTTCACTCCAGGTGAATAGCGTCAAACAGCCGGGCCTGGATATCAGCCAGGTGACCATGGATGCGAAAGGGAACGAGCAACAGCATCAGCTACAGCTCAACATTCAGGGGGAACCGGTCTCTGGCCGACTGCATCTGAGCGGCAGCTTCGATCGTAAAGCCGAACGCTGGCAGGGGCAGCTTAGCGATACCCGTTTCGATACCCCGGTCGGGCCCTGGTCGCTGTCGCGCGCCATTGCGCTGGATTATCACAATCAGCAGCAGAAGATTAATATCGGGCCGCACTGCTGGAATAACCCGAATGCCGAACTCTGCGTACCGCAGACCATTGAAGCCGGAGCCAGCGGTCATGCGGTTGTTAATCTTAACCGCTTCGACCTGGCGATGCTCAAACCCTTTATGCCGGATACCACCCAGGCCAGTGGGGTATTCAGCGGCAATGCCGATGTGACCTGGAACAGTGAGGGTGGCCTGCCGCAGGGCAAAGTGGCTCTTAAGGGACGCGGCGTGAAGGTGGTGCAGGAGGTGAATAACAACCCGCTGCCGGTGGCATTTGATACCCTGAACCTGGATGCCGAATTGCGTAACAATCGCGCCCAGATGGGCTGGATGATTCGCATCGCCAATAACGGTCAGTTCGACGGTCAGGTACAGGTCAACGATCCGCAGGGCCAGCGAAATCTGGCTGGCAACATTAACATTCGCGACTTCTCGCTGGCGATGGTGAACGCCATCTTCTCGCGCGGCGAGAAAGCGGCGGGGAACCTGAACGCGAATCTGCGGCTGGGAGGCAATGCCCGTAATCCGCAAATGTTTGGCGATCTGCGTTTACGCAATCTGGATATCGACGGCAACTTTATGCCCTTCGATATGGTGCCCAGCGAACTCACGCTCGCCTTTAACGGTATGAGCTCCACCCTGCAGGGCGTGGTACGCACCGGTCGCGGTCAGATAAACCTGAGCGGTGACGCTGACTGGAGCCAGCTCGATAACTGGCGCGCCAGAGTCGCGGCGAAGGGGAATCGGGTGCGAGTCACCGTGCCGCCGATGGTGAGGCTGGACGTATCGCCGGACGTGGTGTTTGAAGCTAACCCCAGCCTGTTTACGCTGAATGGTAATGTGGACGTGCCCTGGGCGCGGATCACCGTTCAGGAGCTGCCGGAAAGTGCGGTTGGGGTCTCCAGCGACGAAGTGATGCTGGATAAAGATCTCAAACCCAAAGAGGCGGTCAGCGCCGGGATCCCAATCAACAGCAACCTGAATATCCACGTGGGCGATAATGTGCGGCTGGACGCTTTCGGGCTGAAGGCGAAGCTTAACGGCGATCTGAAAGTGGCTCAGGATAAGCAGGGGCTGGGCCTGAACGGCCAGATCAATATTCCGGAAGGGCGTTTCCACGCTTACGGCCAGGATTTGCTGGTGCGTAAAGGAGAACTGCTGTTTTCCGGCCCGCCGGATCAGCCGCTGCTGAATATCGAGGCGATCCGTAATCCGGATGCCACTGAAGACGATGTGACCGCCGGGGTGCGGGTTACCGGTTCTGCCGATGAACCTAAGGTGGAGGTCTTCTCTGACCCGGTTCTCTCTCAGCAGGAAGCGCTCTCCTACCTGCTGCGCGGCCAGGGGCTGGATGCCTCTGGCACTGACAGCCAGGCCATGACCTCAATGCTAATTGGCCTGGGGGTTGCACAGAGTGGTCAGGTTGTGGGTAAAATCGGCGAAACCTTTGGCGTAAGTAATCTGGCGCTGGATACCGAAGGGGTGGGCGACTCCTCCCAGGTGGTGGTCAGCGGCTATGTGTTACCGGGCCTGCAGGTGAAATATGGGATGGGCATTTTTGATTCGCTGGCGACGCTGACTTTACGTTACCGCCTGATGCCTAAACTGTATCTGGAAGCGGTGTCTGGCGTAGATCAGGCACTGGATCTGCTTTATCAGTTTGAGTTTTAGCAATGCGAATATTTGTCTACGGCAGTTTAAGGCACAAACAGGGCAACAGCCACTGGATGACCAACGCGCAGTTACTGGGCGCTTTTAGTATTGAGGGTTATCAGCTGTATAGCCTGGGGCATTATCCCGGCGCGGTGCCGGGAGAAGGCTCGGTATACGGTGAAGTGTACCGGATCGATGCCTCGACCCTGGCTGAGCTTGACGATCTGCGTACCCAGGGAGGCGAATATAAGCGTCAGCTGATTCAGACGCCCTACGGAAGCGCGTGGATGTATGTCTACCAGCGTCCAACTGGCGGGTTGACGCTGATCGAGAGCGGTGACTGGATCGATCGCGATAAGTATAAATGAGTCGCCAGTCTCTGCGGATAATCCAGAGCGACCGTGCTTCGGCACGGTCGCTTTTTTTATATACAAAAAAAGCCTCGCCAGTTGGCGAGGCCTGAGTCAGACGCTGATAACGGCTAGTGCGCTGCTTTTCCGCCCTGGTCGACGAAATATTTCATCTCGTTCATGGCGTCATAGACGTAGCTGTAATTAGGATGGCCGCTCGCCTGTCGGTTATGGCGGTCCAGGTAGTGGCTTATCCCTACGCCGTTTACGGTATAGATATTTTCCGGCGTGCGCACGGCGTAAGCGCTGTAGCTGGACATCAGCAGCCACTTACGTTCCGGCATCTGGCTGAACAGATCGTAGCCGGTGGCGTAGTCGCGGGTATCATTGGCAACGTGCAGATAGTGTTTCATCAGCGACGGTACCACATCTTCGTGGCTGGTGAGCTTACTGGCATTTTCGCGCAGTCTGCTATCGTCTTTCGCGCCGACAATTATAAAAGGCACTTTGGTCTGGGCATCGGTGAAATTACCGTTGTGGCCCCAGAAGCCCATCTTATTGTCGTTCATTTCCTGAGCGTGATCGCCGGTCAGGACTATCAGCGTGTTATCCAGATCGCCGGAGGCGGCAAGCTGATCGTAAACCTGCTGCAACAGTTGATCGATGTAATACACGCTCTGCTTATAACGATTGAACAGCGGTGTCGGATCGGTGTCGTTCTTCAGCGTCATATAGTTCAGATCGTTAACCGGCCCGAATTTTAACTCCGCATCTTTTGGAAAGTCGTAGGCGTGCGCCGAATCGTAAAACAGGAACGAAAAGGTTGGACGGCTGGCGTCGCGCTTCTGGTACCATTCGCGCCAGTCTGTGGTCAGACGGGCATCGCGCTCCGGCGTGCTCTTACCTTCGCTATTGATGCGCAGGTTTTTAATGGTGGCGAAAACCGTGCGATCGAATTCCGGGAAGGTCACTTTGGCTGAGGTGAATATCCCGATGTTGTAATCTTCTTTCTGCATAGTCGTGACAAATAGCGACGGAATGCTGTTATTCAGAAAGGGTTGCCAGTAGGTTCCGGGGATACCGTAAAACAGACCGAAGATACCGGTTCGGGTGGCGTTGCCGGTGGAATAGTGATTATTAAAAGCGACGCCGTTATGTTGTTTAACAAAGTTCCAGGTATTCGGAGAGACGGATTCGCTAAAAGTATCGAAACGCCAGGAGTCCACCACAATAAACATAATGTTGGCAGGTCTTTTATTTTCCGGATTAATCACCAGTTCCCGTAATGGATAACGAATATGCTTCTGTGAATCGGGGTTGGCCAGCAGATTACGGTGCTGGCCATCTTTGTCAAAGAAACCCATGATTTTCTTTGACGTCAGAGGGTAATAAAGCGGCAGATACTCTTTCACCACCATAATGGGGGAGTACGCATAGTAGAACGCGATCATATAACCAATATTCCCCACCAGCAGGGCGCCGACCAGAAATAGCGATGTGGTCAGCATCATACGGGATTTGGGCGCGTGGCGTTGCGCACGTTGGGTCAGTTTGCGGTCTATCCAGGTCGCGGCCAGGTATTCGATGGCGAATACCCCGATGACAAGCGCGCCCATCATCAGCCAGGTCGCAAAGGAGAAATCCACCACCTGCCCAAACAGCACCATCATCAACACCGATTCATTGATGTGGAAACGGTACTGCTCAAAGACGATAGTGTCGACATAAAGGGCGATTTGTGCAAAGCCGAACACGATGGCCAGTAGCGAGTATCTGACATATTTATTTAGCCACAGCAGAGGCGTACAAATCAGAAACAGGATCAGATACAGCGAGAAAAAGTGACCCAGTACGGCAAAAAAGGAGAAGGTGCCGCCGTAAAGGGTAACCGATGCCCCTGGCACCATGAAATATCTGATGGCAATAAGGGCGGAAAGAAAAACATTAAATAACGTAAAAAGAAAAAGCTTTCTCATGAAGATACCTGGTTTTTATAAATATATTAACCGACGGTTACATTTCCTTTATGCATGAATAATCAGCACGCCAGGAAGTAGGGCTCGTCATTATAAGGAGCGTGCTCGAATGAAACCAGTCTTATTATGGTTTCCGTCGTCCCGGAAATAATTCGCTACGTGGTTATATCAACGCAGTAAAGTTATTTTTAAATTTTGTTTATGGTTTGTTTATCTTCGGTGAAAGAATAGGCTGTATGGATAAGAAAACACCGCCCTGGCGGCGGTGTTTTGATCACAGATTTCAGCGAAGGCGGATTACTTCTTCGCGGCGCGCTCGAAGGAAGAGATGATTTCAGCTTTCGCGGCTTCGGCATTGTCCCAGCCGTCGACTTTCACCCACTTGCCTTTTTCCAGATCTTTGTAGTGCTCGAAGAAATGGGTGATCTGCGCTTTCAGCAGTTCCGGCAGGTCGTTCACATCTTTAATGTGATCGTACTCTTTGCTCAGCTTAGTGTGCGGTACGGCAACCAGTTTGGCGTCTTCGCCGGATTCGTCGGTCATTTTCAGAACGCCAACCGGGCGGCAGCGGATGACGGAACCCGGTTGCAACGGATACGGCGTTGGAACCAGAACGTCTACCGGATCGCCGTCCAGGGACAGCGTATGGTTGATATAGCCGTAGTTGCACGGGTAGAACATCGCGGTGGACATGAAACGGTCCACGAACAGGGCGCCGCTCTCTTTATCCACTTCGTATTTGATAGGGTCGGCATTGGCCGGAATTTCGATGATGACGTAGATGTCTTCCGGCAGTTCTTTGCCTGCGGGAACGTTGTTTAAGCTCATGTCTGTTTCCTTTGAAATGTGTAGCAAACACGTGGCGGGTATTATAGCTAACTGGTGCTGAAAGTCTTTGCCTGTTTTGGTTTCTGCCAGCTTCTCGCTCCGTTTTCGGAGCGTTTCCATAACCTAAAAATCCATAAACACAGTCGGTTTTTTCATGACAAAGTGAAAGCGATTACAGATTTTTATTTAACTATTTATTCACGTTGCTGAAATGTGAAGTTGCGCAATGAGTCGGGTTTCTTATTGTCTATAGTTTGTTCACATATTTTTGTTAACCAATAATTAACAACCTGAGGGGATGGGGATATGTGGAAACGTTTACTTCTTGTGACGGCCGTTTCAGCAGCCATGTCGTCTATGGCGCTGGCCTCTTCTTTAACCGTCGGCTTTTCGCAGGCCGGATCGGAGTCCGGCTGGCGGGCGGCGGAAACCAATGTGGCGAAAACCGAAGCGCACAAGCGTGGTATTACCCTGAAAATTGCCGACGGTCAGCAAAAGCAGGAAAACCAAATCAAAGCCGTACGTTCATTTATTGCTCAGGGCGTGGACGCCATCTTTATCGCACCTGTCGTTGCAACCGGGTGGGAGCCGGTGTTAAGGGAGGCGAAAGACGCGGAAATTCCGGTCATCCTGCTCGATCGCTCCATCAATGTAAAAGACACATCGCTCTATATGACCACGGTGTCGGCGGACAACGTTCTGGAAGGCAGGATGATCGGAGACTGGCTGGTGAAGCAGGTTGATGGTAAGCCGTGCAACGTGGTTGAGCTGCAGGGCACGGTGGGGGCCAGCGTGGCTATCGATCGTAAGAAGGGGTTCGCCGAGGCTATCGGCCAGGCTGACAATATCAAAATTGTCCGTTCCCAGTCCGGCGACTTTACCCGTACCAAAGGTAAAGAGGTAATGGAAAGCTTTATCAAAGCGGAAAACAACGGCAAAAACATCTGCATGGTGTATGCCCATAATGATGATATGGCGATCGGCGCTATCCAGGCCATCAAAGAGGCGGGCCTGAAGCCGGGGCGGGATATTCTGATAGGCTCGATTGACGGCGTGCCGGACATCTATAAAGCGATGCTGGCCGGCGAAGCGAACGCCAGCGTGGAGCTGACGCCAAATATGGCGGGCCCGGCGTTCGATGCGCTGGAGAAATTTAAAAAAGACGGCACCCTGCCTGAAAAAATGACCATGACGAAGTCCATTCTCTACCTGCCGGATACCGCGAAACAGGAATTAGAGAAGAAGAAAAATATGGGTTACTAAAGTCTTCCCCTCTCCCGGTGGGGGGAGGGGCGGGGTGAGGGGAAAATATGACCAGGCCACACCAGGCGCTCCTTCGTACCGAAGGCCTTAGCAAATCCTTTCCCGGCGTCAAGGCGCTGGATAACGTCGATTTTTCCCTTAATCGGGGTGAGATTATGGCGCTGCTGGGGGAAAACGGCGCCGGGAAGTCAACGCTAATCAAAGCGCTAACCGGCGTATATCAACCCGATCGCGGCACTATCTGGCTGAATGATGTCGCGATTGCGCCGAAAAACACCGCCCACGCGCAGAAATTAGGGATCGGCACGGTGTATCAGGAAGTGAATCTGCTGCCGAATATGTCGGTGGCGGATAATCTGTTTATCGGCCGCGAACCCCGTCGCTTTGGTCTGCTCAGACGTAAAGAAATGGAAGCGCGCGCCACTCAGCTTATGGCCTCTTATGGCTTTTCACTCGATGTCCGCGAGCCGCTGCACCGGTTTTCTGTCGCGATGCAGCAGATAGTCGCGATTTGTCGTGCGGTCTCCCTTTCCGCCAGCGTGCTGATCCTGGATGAACCCACCGCCAGTCTTGACGCCCAGGAGGTGGAGCGGCTGTTTACGCTGATGCGCCAGTTGCGCGATCGTGGAGTGAGCCTGATCTTCGTGACCCATTTCCTCGATCAGGTTTATGCGGTGAGCGATCGCATTACCGTGTTGCGCAACGGTAGCTTTGTCGGCTGTCGTGAAACCCGCTCTCTTGAGAAGATCGAACTGGTGAAGATGATGCTGGGGCGCGATCTGATGGATAACGCTTTACAGCGCGCGGGCCGCACCCGGTTAAGCGATAAGCCTGTTGCGGTGTTCAAAAATTATGGCAGGAAAGGGACGATAGCTCCATTCAATCTGGCGGTGCGTCCCGGCGAGATTGTCGGTCTGGCAGGGCTTTTGGGTTCGGGGCGTACCGAAATGGCGGAAGTGATCTTCGGCATTAAACCCGCCGACAGCGGTAGCGTTCAGATAAAGGGGCGAGCTCAGATGCTGCGGTCGCCCTGGCAGGCTTCACGACTGGGAATAGGTTTTTGCCCGGAAGACCGAAAAACCGATGGCATTATTGGTGCTGTATCGGTGCGCGAGAATATTATGCTGGCGCTCCAGGCCCAGCGCGGCTGGCTTAGGCCCATCTCCCGTAAGGAACAGAATGCGATCGCCTGGCGTTTTATACGCCAGCTTGGCATCCGTACGCCAGACGCTGAACAGCCGATTGAATTCCTGTCGGGTGGCAATCAGCAGAAGGTGCTGTTGTCGCGTTGGCTGCTGACCAAACCCCGCTTCCTGATCCTCGATGAACCAACGCGCGGTATTGACGTTGGCGCCCACGCGGAAATTATCCGGCTGGTGGAGTCGCTGTGCGCCGACGGTCTGGCGCTGCTGGTTATCTCTTCCGAGCTGGAAGAGCTGGTCGGCTATGCCGATCGCGTCATTATTATGCGCGACAGGCGGCAGGTGGCTGAGATCCCGCTGGCTGAGCTGTCGGTTCCCGCCATCATGACGGCCATTGCGACATAGGAGGTAAAGCGTGATGGGTTCGACTGTACCTCAAACCGGGCAGCAGAAGCGGCGCTTTAGCTGGCCTACAGGCACGCCGCAAATTCTGGCTCTGTTGCTGATTCTGGCGGTGGATAGCCTTGTTGCGCCGCATTTTTTTCAGATAGTCCTGCAGGATGGTCGCCTGTTCGGTAGTCCGATCGATATCCTCAACCGTGCGGCGCCGGTGGCGCTGCTGGCCATTGGCATGACGCTGGTGATCGCCACGGGCGGTATCGATCTTTCCGTCGGCGCTGTGATGGCGATAGCTGGCGCTACGGCGGCCACGATGACGGTTGCCGGGCATAGTCTTCCCGTGGTGTTACTGGCGGCGCTGGGCTCTGGCGCACTGGCGGGGTTGTGGAATGGCATTCTGGTGGCTGTTCTCAAAATTCAGCCGTTCGTTGCGACGCTTATCCTAATGGTGGCCGGCCGTGGAGTGGCGCAGTTGATCACTGCCGGTCAGATAGTCACCTTTAACGATCCCAGCCTCGCATGGTTGGGCAGCGGCTCGCTGCTGCTGTTTCCTGTGCCGGTCATTATCTCGCTGGTGACGCTGCTGTTGTTTTGGCTGCTTACGCGCAAAACGGCGCTGGGCATGTTTATTGAAGCGGTAGGCATTAATATCCGGGCGGCCAAAAATGCCGGGGTGAAAACCCGAACCATGGTCATGCTGGCCTATATGCTGAGCGGAGTTTGTGCGGCGATCGCCGGCGTTATCGTGGCGGCGGATATTCGCGGCGCGGATGCGAACAACGCCGGTTTATGGCTGGAGATGGATGCGATTCTGGCGGTGGTTATCGGCGGCGGCTCGCTGATGGGGGGGCGCTTTAACATGACGCTCTCCGTCGTTGGGGCGTTGATTATTCAGAGTATGAATACCGGTATCCTGCTGTCCGGTTTTCCACCGGAGCTTAACCTGGTGGTAAAAGCGATAGTGGTGCTTTGCGTGCTGGTTGTTCAGTCGCCGCGCTTTATCGGCCTGATTAAAAGGGGGCGAGCTAATGATAAAACGTAATTTGCCGTTAACGATAACCCTGGGGGTGTTTGTGCTGGGCTATCTCTACTGCATGATGCAATTCCCGGGCTTCGCGACGACGCGGGTTATCTGCAATATTCTGACTGATAATGCTTTTCTGGGGATTATTGCCGTTGGAATGACCTTCGTTATTCTGTCTGGCGGTATCGATCTCTCGGTAGGATCGGCCATTGCGTTTACCGGGGTGTTTCTGGCGCAGGCGATTGGTGCCTGGGGGATATCGCCATGGCTGGCGTTTTCGCTGGTGCTGATCGTGGGCTGCGTCTTCGGCGCCTTGATGGGGCTTTTGATCGATGCGCTGAAGATCCCGGCGTTTATCATCACGCTGGCCGGCATGTTCTTCCTGCGCGGCGTCAGCTATCTGATCTCTGAAACATCGACTCCTATCGATCATCCTGTCTACGATATGCTTTCTGGTCTGGCGTGGAAGATCCCCGGCGGCGGGCGGCTTAGCGCCATGGGGCTGCTGATGCTGGCGGTGGTGGTCATCGGTATTTTTCTGGCTCATCGTACCCGTTTTGGCAATCAGGTTTATGCGATTGGCGGAAATGCCACCTCGGCGAATCTGATGGGGATCTCAACGCGCGCCACTACTATCCGTATCTACATGCTTTCGACCGGGCTGGCGACGCTTGCGGGGATTGTCTTTTCCATTTATACCCAGGCCGGTTATGCGCTGGCAGGCGTCGGGGTGGAACTGGATGCGATAGCGTCGGTGGTGATCGGCGGTACGCTATTGAGCGGTGGGGTTGGCACCGTGCTGGGCACGTTATTCGGCGTAGCGATTCTGGGGTTGATTCAAACCTATATTAATTTCGACGGTACGCTCAGCTCCTGGTGGACGAAAATCGCCATCGGTATTCTGCTGTTTGTGTTTATCGCTCTTCAGCGCGGGTTAACGCTACTGTGGGAAAACCGTCAGAGTTCGCCTGTGACGCGAACCACGGCGCAGTGATTTGCAGATAGCCCCTCTCGCGAGAGAAGGGCTTTATGACCGGGGAAATTAATCGTCCGGGAATTCACGAATGAAGCGCTCGACGTCGTCCACCATATGGGTGTTGCCGACGAAGAACGGCCGGCGCTGATGCAGGCTTTCCGGAATGATATCCAGGATGCGCTCTTTACCATCGCTGGCCTTGCCGCCCGCCTGTTCGGCCAGGAAAGCCATCGGGTTGCACTCATACAGCAGACGCAGCTTGCCCTGCGGGTGGCTGGCGGTGCTGGGGTAGAGATAAATCCCGCCTTTCAGCAGGTTACGGTGGAAGTCAGCCACCAGCGAACCGATATAGCGCGAGGTGTAAGGGCGCTGGGTCGCTTTATCCTCTTCCTGGCAGTACTTGATGTATTTCTTCACGCCCATCGGGAATTTAATGTAGTTCCCTTCGTTGATGGAGTAGGTGTTGCCTGCTTCCGGGAAGCGCATACGCTCCTGGCTGACGCAGAACACGCCAAGGGAAGGATCGTAGGTGAAGGCGTGTACGCCGCAGCCAGTGGTGTAGACCAGCATGGTGGAAGAGCCGTAAACCACATAGCCTGCCGCGACCTGACGGCTGCCCGGCTGCAGGAAATCCTCTTCGGTGACTGGCGTGCCAACTGGCGTCACGCGGCTATAGATAGAGAAGATAGTGCCGACGGAGACGTTAACATCGATATTGGAGGAGCCGTCCAGCGGATCCATCAACACCACGTATTTCGCGTGTTCGCAGCCTTCGAACACCACGATTTCGTCCTCTTCTTCAGAGGCGATACCCGCCACGATATCGCGGGCCTTCAGCGCGGCCTTCAGTTTTTCATTGGCGAACAGGTCGAGCTTTTGCTGCACTTCGCCCTGAACGTTTTCGGCGCCGCTGGCCCCCAGAATATCAACCAGTCCGGCTTTGTTGATATCACGATGGATAATTTTAGCGCCGAGTTTTATCGCTGAGATAAGCGCGGTCAGCTCACCGGTCGCATGAGGAAATTCATGCTGCTTCTCAACAATAAATTCACCTAACGTCTTCATAACACGATCCCTGCATCAGTCGGTTAAAAAAAAGTGGGGGTTAGCTTAACAAACATTGAACACTCTGCGCTCAGGTGAATCGCATCAGCAGACACCAGAAAAACCTGAAATCAGGTGCCACTGCGCGGACATATGGGTAGAATGTGCGCCGAACCAAACAAAGAGTAGTGACTATGCGCATTCATATTCTGGGGATTTGCGGCACCTTTATGGGCGGGCTGGCGATGCTGGCGCGCTCGCTGGGCCATGAGGTAACCGGCTCGGACGACAATGTCTATCCGCCGATGAGCACGCTGCTGGAACAGCAGGGAATCGAATTAACCGAGGGTTATGATCCCGCGCAGCTGGAGCCGCGGCCGGATATGGTGATTATCGGCAACGCGATGACGCGCGGTAACCCTTGCGTGGAAGCGGTACTGGAACAGGGGATTCCCTATATGTCCGGGCCTCAGTGGCTGCATGACTTCGTGCTGCGCGATCGCTGGGTTGTGGCGGTAGCCGGCACTCATGGCAAAACCACCACGGCAGGCATGGTCACCTGGATTCTGGAATCCTGCGGCTATCAGCCGGGCTTTGTCATCGGCGGCGTTCCCGGCAACTTCGATGTGTCGGCGCGGCTGGGCGGCAGCCCGTTCTTTGTGATTGAAGCCGATGAGTATGATTGCGCGTTCTTCGACAAGCGTTCCAAGTTTGTCCACTACTGCCCGCGCACGCTGATTCTCAACAATCTTGAGTTCGACCACGCCGACATCTTTGACGATCTGCGCGCTATCCAGAAACAGTTCCACCACCTGATCCGCATCGTACCGGGGCAGGGGCGGATTATCTGGCCGGAAAGCGACGCCAATCTGAAGCAGGTGCTGGGCATGGGCTGCTGGAGCGAACAGGAACTGGTGGGCGAACAGGGCCACTGGCAGGCTAAGAAGGTGAGCCAGGACGCATCCCACTGGGAAGTGTGGCTGGACGGCGAACGCGTCGGTGAAGTGAACTGGCAGCTGGTGGGCGAGCATAATATGCACAACGGTCTGATGGCCATTGCCGCCGCGCGTCATGTCGGCGTAACACCGGACGAAGCGGGTCGCGCCCTGGGCAGCTTTATTAACGCCCGCCGCCGCCTGGAGCTGCGCGGCGAAGCGAACGGGGTAACGGTGTATGATGACTTCGCTCACCACCCGACGGCGATACTGGCCACCCTGGCGGCGCTACGCGGTAAAGTGGGCGGCACCGCGCGCATTCTGGCGGTGCTGGAGCCGCGCTCCAATACCATGAAGATGGGCGTGAGCAAGGACGATCTGGCGCCTTCGCTGGGCCGTGCCGATGAAGTCTTTCTGTATCAGCCGCACCATATTCCGTGGCAGGTTTCCGAGGTTGCAGATGCCTGCATCCAGCCTGCGCACTGGAGCGCCGATGTCGACGCGCTGGTAGAGATGGTGGTGAAAAGCGCCCAGCCGGGCGATCACATCCTGGTGATGAGCAACGGCGGCTTCGGCGGCATCCACCAGAAACTGCTGGATGCCCTGGAAGCCAAAGCGCGCAAGGCATAGTTCCACGCCGTAATCCCCCTCTCCCCAGTGGGGAGAGGGCCGGGGAAGGGAAATCTGTCGTTACTGCTCTTCTGCCAGCTCCCGCAGATACTGGAAAATCTGGCGCGCGGATTTCGGCGGCTTACTGGTCGCTTTCTCTTTCTTCGCGTTACGGATAAGCGTTCGTAGCTGCTGGCGATCTGCCTGGGGCCACAGATTCAGCACCTCGGCCATGGCCTCGTCGCCTTCATCGACCAGTCGGTCGCGCAGCGCTTCCAGTTTGTGAAACAGCGCCACCTGCTGGTTATGGCGGTTCTTCAGTTTATCCAGCGCCTGGCGGACAGGCTCCACATCGCGGCTACGCAGCATCTTGCCAATCAGCTGCAACTGACGGCGGCGGCCCTCTTTCTTAATGCGGCTCGCCAGCTCGATGGCATCGCGCAGCTCTTCGTCCAGCGGAATTTTATCCAGGGCGTTTTTCCCCAGCTCGACCAGCTCGGCACCCAGACGCTTGAGCTCTTCGGCATCACGCTTGATTTCGCTTTTGCTGACCCAGATTATCTCGTCGTCATCGTCATGCTCATCAGGAGACACATCGTCGAGCCACTCTTCTTCATGCTGTTTCGTCATCTCAGGCTCCTCAAAAAAAGAGGCTAATACTAGCAAAGAGTTCTCTGTTAGACTCAAAAAAGACGTCTTTAATTTTCCTGCGGTTAGGCGCGTCGTCGGCGTTGCCTGACCCACACCTTACATTATGGCATTGGCGATGAAAGTAATCACTCAGGTAGCGCAACAACGTAAAGCACTGGAACAGGCCGTGGCGCAGGCGCTGGAACTGGCGGCACAGCGTACGGACGGCGCGGAAGTGGCGGTCACCAAAACCACTGGCATCAGCGTCAGTACTCGCTACGGTGAGGTGGAGAACGTTGAGTTCAACAGCGACGGGGCGCTGGGCATTACCGTCTATCACCAGAACTGTAAAGGCAGCGCTTCTTCTACGGATCTTAGCCCGGATGCTATCGACAGAACCGTACAGGCGGCTATCGATATCGCCCGCTATACCTCGCCGGATCCCTGCACCGGCGTGGCGGAAAAGGATCTACTGGCCTTTGAGGCGCCGGATCTTGATTTATTCCATCCGGCGGAGATCGATCCCGAGCAGGCCATTGAACTGGCGGCGCGCGCCGAAAATTCGGCCCTGAAAGCGGATAAGCGTATAACCAATACCGAAGGTGGCAGCTTTAACAGCCACTACGGCATTAAGGTGTTCGGTAACAGCCACGGCATGCTGCAAAGCTACTGTTCGTCGCGCCATTCGCTGTCGAGCTGCGTGATTGGCGAAGAGGACGGCAGTATGGAACGCGATTATGCTTATTCCATCTCCCGCGAGCTGGAGGCGCTGAAAAGCCCGGAGTGGGTCGGCGAAGAGTGCGCCCGCCGCACTCTGGCACGCCTGGCGCCGCGTAAGCTACCGACCATGAAGGCACCGGTCATTTTCGCTGCGGAAGTGGCGACCGGTCTGTTCGGCCACCTGGTGGGCGCTATTAGCGGCAGCGCGGTTTACCGTAAATCAACCTTCCTGCTTGATGCGCTGGGCCAGCAAATTCTGCCGGACTGGCTCACCATTGAAGAGCATCCCCACCTGCTTAAGGGGCTGGCTTCCACGCCTTTCGACAGCGAAGGGGTGGCGACCAGGCAGCGCGAAATTGTAAAAGACGGTGTGTTGCAGCAGTGGCTGCTGACCAGCTACGCCGCCCGTAAGCTGGGGCTGCACAGCACCGGCCACGCGGGAGGGATCCATAACTGGCGCATAGCGGGTCATGGTCTGAGCTTTGACGGCATGCTCAAAGAGATGGGCACCGGGCTGGTTGTGACCGAACTGATGGGCCAGGGTGTGAGCGCCATCACCGGCGACTACTCCCGGGGCGCTGCCGGTTTCTGGGTGGAAAACGGCGAAATTCAGTATCCGGTGAGCGAAATCACCATTGCCGGAAACCTGAAGGACATGTGGCGCAATATCGTCACCACCGGCGACGATATCGAAACCCGTAGCAATATTCAGTGTGGTTCGGTGCTGTTGCCGGAGATGAAAATCGCCGGGCAGTAAGCTCCCACTCCCTAAAGGCCGCCCGCGCGGCCTTTTTTATAAAGAAAAAAACGTAAGAGGAAGCAAGCAATGCGAAAACCTGTCATCGCCCTGTTGACCGCCGGCGTGCTGCTGGCCACCAGCGCCAGCGCGCTGGCGCGGGATCTGGAAGAGGATATGGATATCCTGAACGACAGTTATAAAACGGTGCTGAAAACCGACGACCTGAGCGAGATGAAAACCGAGCTGACCACCATGCGTGCCGCGGCGATGGATGCCATGAACGCCACGCCGCCGAAGCTTGAGGATAAAGCGCCGGATAGTCCGGAGATCCAGGAATATCATAAAGGGCTGACGCTGCTGGTTGGCCAGATCGATGGCGCGCTAAAGCTGGCGGATGAAGGCAAACTGCCGGAAGCCCGTGCGGCGGCTAAAGAGTTTAAGCAGACCCGGGACACTTATCATAAGAAGTTTCGCTGATCCGGCGCGTGCGCGATAATGGGCCTGGCCGGAGGCACCGGCCAGCTCGAACGATATCCAGGAGAAGAGAGTGGGTAATTTCAGTGGGCTGACTCAGGGCGGGCTGAATTTTCTGCAGCAGCTCAGCCAAAATAATAACAGGGAATGGTTTAGCGAAAACCGCGCGGTTTATGATCGGGAAATTATCGCGCCGCTGCGCGAGCTGGTGGACGACCTGGCCGCCGATATGCTGGCTATCGACGATCGATTCGAAGTGCGCCCGGCGGTCACCAAAACCATTTCGCGCATCCACCGTGATACCCGCTTCTCGCTGGATAAATCCCCCTATCGCAGCAATGTCTGGATTGTCTTTAAACGGCCGCGCAAGGTGTGGACCGACTCGCCGGTTTTCTTCTTCGAATTCGCCAGCGACAACTGGCGCTTCGGCATGGGCTATTACAGCGCCTCGCGCGAAACCATGAATCGCCTGCGTGAGCATATCGCCGACAACCCGCGCAGTTTTTTGCAGATGGCCGGGAAGATCCGCAAACATTTCGATTTGGAAGGGGAATCCTACAAACGACCGCTGGTAAAGGGGCAGGCCCCGGAGCTGGCGGAATGGGTCAACCGTAAAACCTTTGCGCTGATAGACCAGCGTTACGATATGGCGCCGCTGTTTTCCGGCCAGTTGCCAGGGCTGCTTCGCGATGGCTTCCAGCGCCTGGAACCGCTGTATCAGCTGCTGGTTCAGTTGGAAAACCAGAGATAGATTTGGCTCATCATGGGTTGGTCAGCAAAGAAAAACGCCGCGATTTCAGGGAACGGTGCAGCGATAAGGAATTTATGATCCGGCGTTAAAAGAGGGAAGGCGATTCCTTTCTTATTAACTCTTGACTCCAGACAAGGTTGGCACCCTTTCTCCCTCTCATAATCACCCTCTTTATTCCCTTGATGGTGCGATCGTATGGTTAATCAACTCAACCTTAACTGGCCTGAGTTTTTAGAGAAATACTGGCAGAAACAGCCGGTGGTGCTGAAACAAGCCTTTTCGAACTTTGTCGACCCGATCACGCCAGATGAACTCGCCGGGCTGGCGATGGAAGTCGAAGTCGACAGTCGTCTGGTGAGCCAGAAAGAGGATAAATGGTACGCCAGTAATGGGCCATTTGAGCACTTTGACGGGCTGGGGGAAACGGGCTGGTCGCTACTGGTGCAGGCGGTAAACCACTGGCACGCGCCTTCAGCAGAGCTGGTACGCCCCTTCCGCGTCCTGCCTGACTGGCGTCTTGACGACTTGATGATCTCCTTTTCCGTTCCGGGCGGCGGCGTCGGGCCTCATATCGACAATTACGATGTCTTTATCATTCAGGGTATGGGGAGCCGCCGCTGGCGCGTCGGCGATGCATTGCCAATGCGGCAGTTTTGCCCTCATCCCGCGCTGCTGCATGTCGATCCGTTCGAACCGATTATCGATGAAGATCTGGAGCCGGGTGACATTCTGTATATTCCGCCTGGTTTCCCTCACGACGGCTTTACTCACCAAACCGCGCTTAACTATTCTGTGGGCTTCCGGGGGCCGAACGGTCGCGATCTGATCAGCAGTTTTGCGGACTATGCGCTGGAGCACGATCTTGGTGGTACGCACTATAGCGATCCGGATCTGACGGTACGCGATCATCCAGGACGGGTGGAAGAGTATGAGCTTGAGCGTCTGCGCGCCATGATGATCGACATGATCAATCAGCCGGAAGACTTTAAAAACTGGTTTGGATGCTTTGCCACCACGCCCCGCCACGAACTGGATATTGCGCCAGCAGAGCCCCAGTACGAGAAAGAGGAGGTACTTGACGCACTAATGGCGGGGGAAACGCTGACGCGTCTGAGCGGCTTGCGTGTGCTGCATATTGGTGACCACTTCTTTATTAACAGCGAATGCTGGGATACCGCAGATGTTCGTGCGGCGGATGCGCTGTGCCGCTTTAGCGAATTAGGCAGCCAGGAGCTGGGCGATGCGCTGAAAAACCCGGCGTTTGTGGCTGAGCTGACGGCGCTGATCAACCAGGGATACTGGTACTTCGAAGGGGCGTGATTGCCGCTCCGCGCTTATGGGATACCCGGCATAGGTGGCCGCTAACGAACTGACCTGCGCGGGGGCGGCGGCGGGTATCCCTCAGGGTGTTCAGCCAGCGTTTAGTCGTTTCTGAACCGCGTCCAGCGCCTGCTGCGCGCACTGTTCGTCCAGGTGGCCGCCGGGCGCGCCGGCAACGCCGATGGCGCCAATGGTCTGCTGGCCCACTTTCACCGGCAGACCGCCGCCCAGCAGCAGGAATCCGGGAATCTCTTTCAGGTTGGCTGCGCCTGCGTTCTGCTGAGCGTTTTTCATCACCGCGCTGGTAGCGTTGCGGGTGGTCAGGGCGGTGAAGGCCTTCATTCTGCTGCCGTCGATGGTATGGGGACCGGCGTTATCCATCCGTTTAACTGTTCTGATAACGCCCGCGTTATCCACGACCGTGACCGCCACGTTATAGCTCTGCGCGCTGCAGGACTGAATGGCCGCAGCGGCCAACCGATCGGCCAGTTCCAGCGAGAGACTTTTTTGATTCAGTACGTCGGCGGCGAAAGCGGGAGAGGCGGCAAGGCTGCCGAGCAGCACGCCGGTAAACAGCAGGGATTTCATCATGAGCCTGATTCCTTGTTGATCTGTTGTCGTCAGGAACAGCCTAAATGAGGGCGGGAATCAGTGCTATTCGGGCGATTACCAGGGGCTCCTGGTAATTTTACCTGGTGCTGCTCTCGTTGGGCGGCGTCAGCCCGCCGTACAGGCGAATCAGCTTCGCCAGCGAATTAACCCCCAGTCGGGCGAAGGCGTTGGCCCGGTGAGCCTCCACGGTGCGCGGGGAAAGCGCCAGCTCCCGGGCTATCTCCTTATTGGTTTTGCCTTCCACAATCAGAGCGATAACCTGCTGTTCCCGTGCCGATAGCGTGGCGAGCCGGGTTTGCAGTTCGGCGGTTTTTTGCTGCTGTTGCAGAGCGTATCGCCGCTGCTCCATGGCCGCGCCCACGGTATCGAACAGCGTATCGGCATCGATGGGCTTGGTCAGAAATTCGAAGGCGCCGTTCTTAAACGCCCTGCGACACAGATCGATATTGCCGTGGCCGGTCATAACGATCACCGGAATCGTCAGTCCCTGGTGGCGAAACTCCTCCAGTAGCGTCATGCCGGTTTTGCCCGGCATACGGATATCCAGCAGCAGACAGCCGGACAGCGCGGTCAGGTCGACTATCGTTTCCTGAAACTGCTGCACGCTGGCGAAGGTTTCGGTTTGCCAGCCTACCGTCGCCAGCAGCGCGCTCAGGGAGCAGCGAATCGCCTCGTCGTCGTCAATCAGATAAATACGCTGCTGCATCATGCCTCCGTGGTTCTTAAGGGCAGCCATACCGTAAAGCAGGCGCCCTGGCCGGCGAGATTGCGCACGCTAATGGTGCCGTTCAGCCTTTGTACCAGGGTTTCGGTCAGCGCCATGCCCAGGCCCAGACCCTGTTCGCGGGTGGTGAAAAAAGGCATAAACACCTGCTCCAGCGCCTGCTGCGACAGCCCCGGGCCGCCGTCGCTGACTTCAATGGTCACGCCTTCGCGCTCCTGCCGGGCGGCGATGGCCACCCAGGCTTCGCCCGCGTTCATTCCCTGCTGAGCCTGAATGGCATTACTGAGCAGATTATGCAGGATCTGCTCGATATACAGCGGTATGGCGACGATCTCCGGTAAATCGTCGGGGAGCCGGGCGATCAGCTTCACCTTGCCCTGACGTCGTTCGGTTTCCAGCAGTTGAGCGGTATGGCGCCAGATGTTCCCCAGACTGACCGGCTGCGGCGCTACCTGCTCGCTGCCCAGACGCTGGCGGAAAGCCTGGATCAGTTCACCGATGCGCTTGATCTGCACTACCGCCGCATCCAGCAGCGGTGCGGCGTTTTGCGGCTGCCGTTGATTAATCAGGCGCAGCGCCGCCTGGTTATAGCTCAGGGTAGCGGTCAGTGGCTGATTTAGCTCGTGAGCCAGTCCGGCGGCGATTTCGCCTAACGCGTTCAGGCGCGTCAGCTCTGAAAAACGGGCGCGCAGATCCGCCAGTTCGCGCTGTCGCTTCTGGCGCTGGTACTGACTGATAAAGTAAATCGCCGCCGCCCAGAACAGCAGCGTCGCCAGCATCACCAGCCACGGCATATCGCGCCAGTTCGGATTGTTACCGGCAGACAGTACAAAAGGCTGCGAAGGGCTGGCCAGCTTCTTGTCCCAGCGCCAGTGGAACGGTGCCCTGGCATCGCCACGGCTTATCAGCGTCTGCTGTTGCCAGTGAATGCTGAAGGTCTGAAAGCGGTGGCGATGGAGCAGGGTATCCAGCAGCGGGTTGAGGTCGATAAGCAGGGAATAGTGCTGACCGCTGAGCCAGTACTGGCCGTTGCCCGCGCTGACCAGCGAACCGGCGGGGCGCTGCGCCGGGCGCGACTCCCAGCGTATCACCTGGGGAAATCGCTGCTGAACCAGCTCAAAGGCGCCATGGGCGGAAAGCAGCGACAGGATCACATCGTTCTGAACCAGCTTGACCGAAATATCGCGATACAGAATGCGAAACTGCTCACTCTGCTTTTCATACTGTTGCTGCAACGCGTAATTAGCCAGACCAAGGCAGGAAAATAGCGACAGCAGCAGCCAGATAAGCGTTCTGACCATCACTTTTCCTTTAAACATGGTGCGCCTTTGCAGTGTGGAAAGAGGTTTATTAAAGCGGCTATTGACGACAGTGTCTATTGACTTTCAGCGTACCGCTCACCGATGCCGCAACTCCCTTCCCGAGATAGGGATCGCAAAACTTAATATCCATTATTACTGTGCGGTCTGTTTCACTTTCGGAAATCGAAATCAGGATGGCGTCCAGCGCGCCGTCGTTCAGCATGCCGGGCCTCTTCCAGACCGCGATCCACCGCCGTTACCGCCTGTTGACAATACTGCTGGAGCACCAGCGCCGCTGGCTGAGACACCTGGTTGCATCCCCGGTGGGCGAACAGCGGGTAGCGTACCTCCTCTTCCAGCGAATGCAGCGCCCGGTGCATGCTGACGCTGATTAATCCCTGCGCTTCTGCGGTGCGGGCGATGTTGCCTTTTTCCATAAAGGTCAGAAAGACCAGCAGTTGGCGGAAAGTGATTTCGTGTCAATTCGCATCGCGATAAGTTTTTTAAATATCAGAAGGAAAATAGTGCGCCACATCTCAAAACAGATCATCAGGTTTGCATGCTGCTTTGGGCGAAATGAGGGGGATTTATGTGATTAATATCACATAAATGGGCGGATAAATCTTAATGTCGGGGAAATATGTGGAACCGATCACTTAGGGCAGTGCCATTTCCACTTCGAAGTGGAAAACAACTCGCTACAAACCTTGCGCTTCTACCTATAGGTTAAAAGGCATCCCAATTAATAAGGTATCTAGCGTGGAAAACGGAGCGGTAATGGTTAATGAGACCAGCAGCCAGAATGAGCAGGTAGCCCGCCTTGGGGAAGAGATGCTGGCCTGGATTAAGGCGCTGCTGAAAGAGCATGGGATAGTCCCGAACGCTGTGCAGGAGCAGATGCTCGATTCGCACGTCAGGGCGATGGCGTTCCGGTCGGTGACCGGCGAACCGTTGCCGGAAGTGGACGCCAGCCTGTTTGACGAGATTTCGCAGGACTCTATGCAGCTTGCGGAACAAGTGGTAGCGAAGTTCGGCAACCTGCCGATCGAAGAGGCCTGGCTGCTGTCGGTGCATTTCGAAGTGGCAAGAGATAACGATTAACGGATCAGGAGTAACAACATGGCACAGATTACGGTAGTGATTGGCGATCGTCTGGGTAAAGGCCAGAAAGTGGCAGAAGGCGTGGAAAAGGCGGGCGGTCGCGCGGTGGTTATCCCGGGCGTGGCGGCGGATATGAAGCTGGGCGACGTGATGAAAGCGGAAGAGGCCACCTTCGGCATCTCTTTTTGCGGTAGCGGCGGCGCGGGCGCGATTACCGCCCAGAACAAGTACGGCTATAAAGCGAAATACGGCATGCGTTCAGTAGATGAAGGCGTGACCGCCATTAACGAAGGCTGCAACGTGCTGGGCTTCGGTTTTATGGATAAAGAAGAGTTAGGCGAACGTCTGGTGCAGGCCTGGCAGAAGAAATACGGCGCCTGATTATGAAAGAGCACTTCACCACCACGGTGAGAGTCACCGGCAAAGGCGACGCGAAAGCGAAGGCCTTTGCCGACGCCCTGAGCAAAGTTCAGGGCGCAGTGATGAAATCGACTCCCCAGATTTTGCTGCGCATTGAACCCCAGGATGTCGAGGTGATTCAGGCGCAGGTCGCGGTACGCACAGAAGCGTTTCTGTTTTTCTTTCTGCGCCGGGAGAGGCGGGATTTCAGCATTGAGCTGGATGTCACAGTGAAGGTGACGGCAATCAATCTCGACAAAGTGGATTTTGTCGAGAAAACCTAAGTAATCTTAATAAAAGGGCAGAGTGATGTTCTTAATTATATTAATAAAATCGCTCATCATCGGCGCGCTGGTCGGCGTGGGTGTGGGCGCCGGAGCGGCACGAATGTTTCACGCGCCCACCACCCAGGGGATGGGGGCGTTTCGTACGCTGGGGGAACTTAACTCCTGTGAGGGAGACCCGGCCTCTCACTTCTCATTTGGTCTGGGCTTCTTCTTTAACGCCTGGGCATCGTCAGTGGCCGCAGGCGCTTTCACCCAGGACGTAGACCACCGCATTATCCCTAACTGGGCGGCGGCGGTGCTGATGATTAAAAACCGCGATGTGGCGCAAACGCTGCACGATCCGAAGAAGATGGCTATTGCCGGCGGCATCATCGGTATGGTGGTAGTGGCCTTCCTGAACCTGACCGCATCGTCAGTGCCAGAAGCGCTCCAGGTCACGGCAGTGAAGGTACTGGTACCGGCGGCTAATCTGCTGGTCAACATCGTAATGCCGGTTATCTTCTGGCTGGCGGCTATCGATGCCGGTAAACGCTCTGGTTTCTGGGCCACCATTTTTGGCGGTCTGGCGCAGCTGATTATGGGCAACGCCGTACCGGGTCTGGTACTGGGCATCCTGATCGGCAAGGGCGTGGAAGAGAGCGGCTGGAACCGCGTCACCAAAGTGATGATGAGCGCCATTATCGTTCTGTTCGTGATGAGTGCCTTCTTCCGCGGCTTCGATATGAAACTGCTGGAATCCTTCCACCTGGGCGTGCCGAACTGGCTCGAACTGATTCATAACTCGATGAGCGGCAAATAAGGAGCGCGAAAATGGAACAGAATAAAGGTTTCTGGTATGCCGACTGGTCGTTCCCGATCTTTGTTGGCCTGCTGTCCGCTGGCGTCTTCGCCGGTACCCACATGTACTATATACACGGTATTGGCGCCTTTAACGAAGTGGCCTTCGTGGCCATGCTGAAAGCGGGGATGGATACCGGCGTCTACGGCGCAGTAGCGGCCTTTGGCGCCAGCTTCCTGTTCGCCCGTATTATCGAAGGCTCGCTGGTAGGGATTCTGGATATCGGCGGGGCGATTCAAACCGGCATTGGGCTGGGCGTACCGGCGCTGCTGCTGGGCGCAGGCTTTGTCTTCCCGGTAGCGAACTTCGCTGCCTCGCTGGCGACCGGCCTGGTGCTTGGTCTGGCTGTTGGTTACGTGATTATCCTGGCGCGTAAGTTCACCGTAAATCAGGGCAACACCACCTACGGCGCCGACGTGATGATGGGTGCCGGTAACGCCTCCGGCCGCTTTCTGGGGCCTCTTATCATCCTGAGCGCGATGGGCGCTTCCATTCCGATCGGCGTGGGTTCGCTGCTTGGCGCGCTGGGATTCTATATCTGGCAGAAGCCCATTACCGGCGGCGCCATCCTCGGCGCTATGGTGTTCGGTTACTTTTTCCCGGTCGCTATCTAATGACTTACGGGCGCCGCTGGCGCCCGGTTTATTGAGGAGAGACCCATGTTTGATTTGATCCTGCGTCAGGCTCGTCTGGCGGATGAGCGCATTGTTGATATCGCTATCCTGGACGGGAAAATCGCCGCTGTGGGCGAAGTATCCGGCCCGGCGCGTGAAGAACTCAATCTGGACGGCAAGGGCTACGTCAGCGCGGGCTGGATTGACTCCCACGTGCACTGCTATCCCAAATCCCCGATTTATCACGACGAACCGGATAGTGTCGGGATCGCCACCGGCGTCACCACGGTGGTCGATGCCGGTAGCACCGGCGCCGATGACGTGGATGATTTTTACCAGCTCACCCGGGCGGCTACCACCCAGGTGTATGCGCTGCTGAATATCTCCCGGGTTGGGCTGATAGCCCAGAACGAACTGGCGCGGATGGAGAACATCGACGCCGATGCGGCGGGCGATGCGATTCGCCGCCATCCCGACTTTATTGTCGGCATTAAGGCGCGTATGAGCAGCAGCGTGGTGGGCGAAAACGGCATTAAGCCGCTGGAGCGCGCTAAAGCGATTCAGAAAGCCAACGGCGGTCTGCCGCTGATGGTGCACGTCGGCAACAATCCGCCGGATCTGGATGAGATTGCCGAGCTGCTGGGTAGCGGCGACATTATCACCCACTGCTATAACGGTAAGCCGAACCGTATTCTGACGCCGGAAGGCGAGCTGCGCGCGGCCGTTAGCCGGGCCATCGAACGCGGGGTGCGGATGGATGTGGGCCACGGTACCGCCAGCTTCAGCTTCGCGGTGGCCCAGCAGGCGATTTCGCTGGGAATTCTGCCGCACACCATCAGTTCCGATATCTACTGTAAAAACCGGATTAACGGCCCGGTATATAGCCTGGCGTCGGTGATGTCTAAATTCCTCGCTATTGGTATGACGCTTTCGGAAGTGATCGACTGCGTCACCGTTAACGCCGCCGAAGGGCTGCGTCTGAGCCGGAAAGGGCGTCTGGAAGTGGGCGCCGACGCCGACCTGACCCTCTTCGCGCTGCGCCGCCAGCCGACGCTGTTCGTCGATGCCGAAAACGACAGCCTGCAAGCGGAAGAGCAGATTGTCCCGCTGGCCGCGCTGCGCGCCGGGCAGTGGTTCACCACCGAACAAGGAAAAGCAGAACATGTCTTCGATTTATGAGAAGTACCACCTGAAACAGGTGATTAACGCCTCCGGGCGAATGACCATTCTGGGCGTTTCCACGCCGCGCCCGGAAGTGGTGGAGGCGGTAAACACCGGTATGAACCACTACTTCGAAATGAAGGATCTGGTCAACAAAACCGGCGAATACATCGCCCGGCTGCTGGATGTGGAAGCGGCGACCGTGGTCTCCTGCGCTTCAGCGGGGATCGCCCAGTCGGTGGCGGCGGTTCTGGTGAAAGACTGCGACTGGCTGCTGGAAAACCTGCACGTCACGCCAGTGGAAAATAATGAGATAGTCCTGCCGAAGGGCCACAACGTTAACTTCGGCGCGCCGGTAGGCACTATGGTGGCGCTGGGTGGCGGTAAAATTGTGGAAGCCGGTTACGCCAACGAATGCTCCCCGGCCCATCTGGCGGCGGCGATCACGCCGCGTACCGCCGCGATCCTTTACATCAAATCCCACCACTGCGTTCAGAAGAGTATGCTGAACGTGGCCCAGGCCGCAGAAGTTGCCCGCGCCCATAACCTGCCGCTGATTGTCGACGCCGCGGCGGAAGAAGATCTGCAGCGCTACTATCAGGCTGGCGCGGATCTGGTTATCTACAGCGGTGCGAAAGCGATCGAAGGGCCGACCAGCGGTCTGGTTATTGGCCGTCATCAGTACGTGGAGTGGGTAAAGCGCCAGGCGGGCGGTATTGGCCGCGCCATGAAGGTGGGCAAAGAGGGGATCCTTGGTCTGACCTGCGCTATCGAACACTACCTGAGCGCCGCCAAAGAGAGCGGAGCGGAGATGGTGGCGAAGATGACTCCCTTCATCGACGCCCTGAATACCCTGGATGGCGTGAGCGCCCGGGTGGTCTGGGATGCTGCCGGGCGTGATATCGCCCGGGCCGAAATCAAGTTTGATGAAGCGACTACCGGTATCGCCACCGGCGACCTGGTTCAGGCGCTGAAGCAGGGCGAATACGCCATCTATTTCCGCGGTTACAAGGCCAATGAAGGCATTATCGAAGCGGACGTGCGCAGCGTGACCGCACAGCAACTGGAAATTATTTATCGCCGTATCAGCGAGCTACTGAAGGAGAAACAGGCATGAAACTGACCCCCAACTTTTACCGCGACCGCGTCTGTCTGAACGTTCTGGCGGGATCGAAAGCCAACGCGCAGGCGATCTACGAAGCGGCGGAAGGCCATGTGCTGGTGGGCGTGCTGTCCAAAAACTATCCGGATGTGGCGAGCGCGGTGGCGGATATGCGTGAATATGCGAAACTGATTGATAATGCGCTGTCCGTTGGTCTGGGCGCAGGCGATCCGAATCAGTCGGCGATGGTGAGCGCCATTTCGCGTGAAGTGCAGCCGCAGCACGTGAACCAGGTCTTCACCGGCGTGGGCCCGAGCCGGGTGCTGCTGGGGCAGAACGATACCGTGGTGAATGGCCTGGTCTCCCCCACCGGAACTGTGGGTATGGTGAAAATCTCCACCGGGCCGTTAAGTTCCGGCGCGCCGGACGGCATTGTACCGGTTGAGACCGCTATTGCGCTGCTCAAGGATATGGGCGGTAGCTCCATCAAGTATTTCCCGATGGGTGGCCTGAAGTGCCGCGATGAGTTTGCGGCGGTGGCCAAAGCCTGCGCGCAGCACGACTTCTGGCTGGAGCCGACCGGCGGCATCGATCTGGAAAACTTTGAAGAGATCATGAAGATCGCGCTGGATGCCGGGGTGAGCAAGATTATCCCTCACATCTATAGCTCGATTATCGATAAGGCGAGCGGCGATACCCGTCCGGAAGAGGTGCGCCAACTGCTGGCGATGACGAAAAAACTGGTAGGCTAATCCCGACCCGGCCCTCCCTGAAAGGGGAGGGCCGTTAGATATCGCTGAATTGAGGAGAAACGTGGGTTCATCGATACCCAATCGTGCGGTAAACCAGTAACCTTTCTGGCCGCAGATAGTGCGTTATACCCCGGCGACAGGCCGAACCCCGCAGTAATCCGGGCCAGGGCGCCCGGGCAATGAGTGAGGAAACTGAAGTGCGATTCCCGAATCCCCGTCTGGCTCAACTTTTTGAGATGTTGCAAAACGAAACCCTGCCTCAGGATGAGCTGGCGCGGCGTCTTTCGGTTTCCACTCGTACCGTACGCGCCGATATCACGGCGCTGAATGCGCTGTTGCAAAGCCACGGCGCCCAGTTTGTTCTGAATCGCGGAGCCGGTTATCAGCTGAAGGTGGATGACCCTCAGCGCTACGCCCGTCTGTGTGAGGCCCCATCCCGACAGTTACGTATTCCCCGCAGCGCGAATGAGCGGGTTCACTATCTGCTGGTGCGTTTCCTGAATTCCGCTTTTTCACTGAAGCTGGAAGATTTGGCAGAGGAGTGGTTCGTCAGTCGCGCCACCCTGCAAAGCGATATGGCCGAGGTGCGCGAGTGGTTCAGCCGCTACAACCTGACGATAGAGACCCGGCCGCGCCACGGCATGAAGCTGTTCGGCAATGAAATGGCGATGCGCGCCTGTCTGACCGATCTGCTGTGGAAAATCTGGCAGGAAGACAGCGATAATCCGCTGCTGACTGAAGAATCCCTGACCGCCGGCGCGCTGGTTCAAATGGCGACCCTGGTGCAGGAAAGCTTCAGTCAGTGTGGAATACGAATGACCGATGAAGGCCAGCAGTTTATCTGCCTTTATTGCGCGGTAGCCTTACGGCGTATTGGCGAAGGCTATCCGCTTTCCGGTTTTACCGCCGACGATGTGGACGACAGCGTGTGCCACGCCGCGCACCATATTGCGATGGCGTTGCAGAAGCTGACCGACAAGCCCCTTTCTTCATCGGAAGAGGCCTGGCTGCGGGTGCATATCGCCGCCCGTCAGATTCAGGAGGTGGCGCCCAGCGCCATCAGCGCCGACGATGCCGAAACCCTGGTCAGCTACATCCTGCGCTATATCAACAGCCACTTTAACTACAACCTGCTGACCGACGATCAGCTGCGCGCCGATCTGCTGACCCACATTAAGACCATGATCACTCGGGTGCGCTATCAGATTAACCTGCCCAACCCGCTGCTCAACAATATTAAGCAGCACTACCCGCTGGCCTGGGATATGACTCTGGCGGCGGTTTCCAGCTGGGGCAAGCATACACCCTATACCATCAGCGAAAACGAAGTAGGTTTCCTGGTGCTGCATATCGGGGTGGGGCTGGAGCGCCACTACAATATCGGCTATCAGCGCCAGCCCCGGGTGCTGCTGGTGTGCGATACCGGCAATTCGACGGTACGGATGATCCAGGCAATGCTGCTACGCAAATATCCGCAGATGGAGGTGGCGCGCATTATTTCGCTGCGTGAATATGAGCAGCAGACCAGTATTGGCGAGGATTTCGTGATTTCCACCGCGCGGATTGGTGAAAAAGACAAACCGGTGGTGGTGATGTCGCCATTCCCCACCGACTATCAGCTGGATCAGATTGGCAAACTGGTACTGGTGGACAGAACCCGCCCCTGGCTGCTGGAAAAGTATTTCGATCCTCAACATTTCCGGATTATCGACCAGCCGATGAGCCAGCAGGCGCTGTTCGACGAACTGTGCGCGCAGCTGGAGCAGGAGGGGTATGTGGAACACGACTTCCTGCCATCGGTGGTGGAGCGGGAAGCGATCGTCAGCACCATGCTGGGCGAGGGCATTGCGCTGCCGCACTCGCTGGGGCTGCTGGCGAAGCGTACGGTGGTCTATACCGTGCTGGCGCCTCAGGGTATCCAGTGGGGCGATGAGGTGGCCAGCGTCATCTTCCTGCTGGCCATCAGTAAAAGCGAATACGAAGAGGCGATGGCGATTTACGATCTGTTCGTCACCTTTCTGCGCGAGCGTGCCACGCCCCGGCTCTGTGAAAGCCGGGACTTCGCCGAGTTTAAGGCGCTGGCGATGGATTCGCTTAGCCGGTTTTAACGGCCCATCAGCTCGCGGTAAGCCTGCATAGTCAGAGAGTAGGAGTGCAGACGCGCCTGATTGTCGAAGATCTGGCCGTTAACCATTATCTCGTCCGCCTGGGTTTCCCGCAGTACCGTTTCCAGCCCGTGGCGCACCTTCGCCTTATCCCCGACCAGCGACATGCTCAGCGCCTGTTCCACGCCGTACTGCTCCGCCGGACTCCAGAAGCTGTCGATATTGTCGACAGGCGGCGGCAACTGGCCGGGATTACCGCGGCGCAGCGTGACGAACGACTGCTGCATGGAGGTAAAAAGGTATTCGGCGTCGCGGTTGCTATCGGCGGCGATAACGTTGATACAGACCATCGCCCAGGGTTTCTCCAGACGCGCCGAAGGGCGGAACTGTTCGCGATACAGCTGCAGCGCCTGTAGCATCATCGCTGGCGCGAAGTGCGATGCGAAAGCGAAAGGCAGGCCCATTTGCGCCGCCAGCTGGGCGCTGTACAGGCTGGAGCCCAGCAGCCACACCGGAATTTTCGAACCGTAACCGGGAACCGGGCGTACCGGCGGTTCAGGGGCGCTTTCATCGGCATCGAACCAGGCGACCAGCTCCGCCACATCATGCGGGAAGTTATCCACGTCCTGATGGCTCATATGACGACGCAGAGCCATCATAGTGCGCTGATCGCTGCCTGGCGCTCGCCCCAGCCCCAGATCGATACGGCCGGGAAACAGCGCTTCCAGGGTACCGAACTGCTCGGCGATAACCAGCGGGGCGTGGTTCGGCAACATCACGCCGCCGGAGCCCAGGTGTAGCGTCTGGGTTCTGGCCGCCAGCCAGCCGATCAGCACCGAGGTTGCTGCGCTGGCGATGCCGCTCATATTGTGGTGCTCCGCCAGCCAGTAGCGGTGATAGCCCTGTTTTTCAGCCAACTGGGCCAGCGCCAGCGAACGCTGGAACGCCTCCCGGGCGTCGGCGTCCTGGGGAACAGGTGCGAGGTCGAGTACTGACAGGGGGACGTAATTTAATTCAGACATAGTGGCTCACATCAGATTGAAGGTCCGGAGTCTCATTTTATTCTGGCTGATTTACCAGAATCTGACCTGTGATGGTGCCTGAAAATGTTTGTTATGGGATTGGCAATGCGAGCGGTTGAAGATGCCGGTTTGCGTTTTTGTTCGCAATAATCTGGTTGATTTTTGTTCTGTTGGGCGCATAATTCTGCGCATACCCATGCACAGAGGAGGGCGGTTATGAGTTCGGTTATTCCACTTCGTCGCGGCCATAAGCGGAGCACCAACGTTTATCTGACGGCATCGCTTGTCGAGAAGGCTCGCAGTCTGGATATCAATTTGTCTGCAACCCTTGACCAGTTGCTGGCTCAGGCGATAGAAGAGAAACAGCGGCAGATGGGCAAAGAGAAGCAGGATATCCAGGCGATGAATGCCTTTATGGCAAAAGCGGGAACGCCTGGCGACGACGACTTTTTTGGCGGTATTTAATGGCGTAAAGGAGTGACACCATGGCCAGACAGTTTGATGTTTATCGTAATCCGTCAATGCGATCCAACGCATTCTGGCCTTATTATCTGATCCTGCAACATGACTATTTCGATACCCTGGCGACCCGGGTTATTGTCCCGCTGGTGGCGGCAGATGCGCTGACCCTGACACAGCGGCGGGTCACGCCTGCGATTATGGTGAACGGCACTGAGCATTACGTTTTTATGCCCGCCATGACCTTTCTGGAGGCCAGAAAGATCGACCGGCGCGACTTTGTGGTCAACCTGGCTGATTCCAGAAACGAAATTCTGGCCGCTATTGACGCTATTGTGACCAATGCATAATAAAGCGGCCATGGAGGCCGCCTGAGATTGAGGCTGTAAACTGGTGACGTTCAGCCTGGGGTGAGGCGCTTAATCCAGCACCAGTTCCAGTCCGGAAACCCGGCGCCAGTAGCCGTTGCAGTCGCTGTTGGCCGCCAGGCTGAGCGGCGCTTCTCCTGCTTCGTTATCCCGAAAGCGGTTGAGCATATCCAGGGTGGATTCATCTTCCGGCGACAGACGAACGATATCCACCATCCCCTTCATTGATGCCAGCTCATTGCCAAGATTGTAGACGTAGCCGCTCATGGTCTGAATACCGTTCAGGGTAAAGACCTTCTGCTGCTCCTGAGACAGCATATCGCGCCCGTTCGGGTAGTTAATGCAGCAGGTTTCGCATTCGTCTTTCGGCCTGTCTTCGGAGCGGGCGGTGAAGCAGCGTGCGGAATAGGCCAGCGGCAGGTGGCCATAGCTCAGAACCTCGACTTCAAAGCGGCTGCGAATGCCGATATCTTCACACTGATTCAGCAGGTTCGCCAGCCAGTCCCGGGAAAGCTCCACCGGCATACACCAGCGTACCATGCCCTGCATCTGTAACAGGCGCAGGGTTACGGCGTTATAGCAGTTCAGGGCGTGGCCGGCCACAAAGGGCAGACGGCGCTCGGCGGCCATATTGACGGCGGCCAGATCGCTGGCTTCGATCATAAAGTCGCCGTTTTCCACATAGCGCTTTAGTTCGTTCAGTTCGGAAGGCGCCTGCACCAGCGCCATGGTGGAAAGCACCACCTGTTTACCCGCAGCGGCCAGACTTTTCGCCATTTCCAGCCATTCGCCCGCTTTGGTGGCGCGCCGCTTGCTGCAAACGCTCTCGCCAAGGTAAACGATATCGGCGCGGCTGTTTGCCGCGGCATGATAAAAGCTTTCCAGCCGTGCGGTTGGCCAGTACCACAGAACCGGCCCAAGGGAGTATTTCATCTCATCTCCTGTCGCCACTTGCAGTGGCGTATCGAATATCGTCTTACTGCCACTTACGGTGATAGGCGCCCAGGGTGGTCTGGGTACCTTCGGCCATGGCGCCCAGCGCTTCCATCCACTCCTTCTGAGGCGTGAAGTCCTGCGGATTCGCCATACAGCGGTCGATGGCCTGACGCCACACTTTCGCCACCTGGCTAACGTAGGCCGGGCTGCGCTGGCGCCCTTCGATTTTCACCGAGGCGATACCGGCGGAAAGCAGGGTTGGCAGCAATTCCAGGGTATTGAGGCTGGTAGGTTCTTCCAGGGCATGGTAGCGCTGGTTGTCTACCAGATAGCGGCCCTTGCACAGGGTGGGATATCCGGCATTCTCGCCTTCCTGATAGCGGTCGATCAGTACCTCGTTCAGGCGCGATTCCAGCCCTTTGCTGGTCTGCTGCCAGCGTACGAAGCGGGCAGGGGAGCAGGCGCCAACGGTATTGGGGGATTCACCGGTCAGGTAAGACGAAAGATAGCAGCGTCCTTCAGCCATAATGCACAGGCTGCCGAAAGCGAAGACTTCCAGCGGCACTGGCGTGACCCGCGCCAGCTGTTTCACCTGGTGGATGGAGAGCACCCGTGGCAGCACCACGCGGGAGACATCGAAATGATTTTTATAGAATCGAATCGCCTCTTCATTGGTGGCGGATGCCTGCACGGAAACGTGGCGTTCCACGTCAGGGTAGCGCTTCGCAGCGTACTCCAGCATGGCCAGATCCGCCAGAATCAGGGCATCGGCGCCCAGTTGCGCCGCCATATCCACGGCACGCTCCCAGCGGGAAAATCCGTCCGGATGGGCGAAGGTATTAATCGCAATATGCAGTTTTCGGCCCTCGCGATGGACGAAGTTAACCGCTTCCTGCAACCGTTTTTCGGTAAAGTTGAGACCGGCAAAGTGGCGGGCGTTGGTGTCATCTTTCAGGCCGATGTAAACCGCATCGGCGCCGTTTTCGATGGCCGCCTTCAGCGCCGGAAGATTCCCGGCCGGGCAAAGCAATTCCATAGCGTATCCTGAATAGTGGGGGCGCGTGCGAAAAAATCGCTGACTGTGTTTCGGGCCTGGACAGAGATCCACTCTGCGTTGCGCCCTTCGCCCTGCCAGCGGTCTTTTTTCTGGGCGCCAGCGTCATGAAGGATTAAGGGACACAGCCTATCTAACCTGCCCGTATCACTTTTTGATTTGAGGCAGTTAATCGCGTAATGATGGGGGGAGTGCTGCGCCACCAGCCGCAGAATTGTTGATTTGGGCCGCTATTCGTCCGTGCCAGTGTGGCACAATAGCGGCTCTATTGTTCACAAGGAGTAAAGCCCGTGTTGGAGAAACTGCGTTCCCGTCTGGTACAGCTTGGCCCGTCTCTGGTCAGAACCCCGATAGTGCTGACCCCCTTTGCGCTTAAGCGCCAGTTGCTGGAACAGCTGCTGGGCTGGCAGTTCCGCCAGGCGCTGGAAGAGGGCGAGCTTGATTTCCTTGAGGGACGCTGGTTGAGTATCAACGTACGCGATATCGGCCTGCGCTGGCTCACCTCGGTTCAGGACGGTAAGCTGGTGGTACGCGAACAGGGTCAGGCGGACGTCAGTTTTAGCGCCAACGCTAACGACCTGCTGCTGATCGCCGCCCGTAAACAGGATCCGGATACGCTCTTTTTCCAGCGTCGCCTGGTGATTGAAGGGGACACGGAACTGGGGCTGTATGTTAAAAACCTGATGGATGCCATTGAGCTGGACGCCATGCCGAAACCGCTGCGCGTTCTGCTGACACAGCTGGCTGACTTTGTAGAGGCGGGGCTGAAGACGGCGCCGCCGACCACAGAAACTTCGGTAGGTGAAGCATGCTGATTCGAGTCGAGATCCCCATTGATGCGCCGGGTATTGATGCCCTGCTGCGCCGTAATTTTGACGGCGATGGCGAGGCGAAACTGGTACACGCGCTGCGTGAAGACGGGTTACTGACCCTGGGGCTGGTGGCCACGGACGATGATGGCCAGGTGGTGGGTTATGTGGCCTTCAGCCCGGTAAGCGTAGAGGGTGAGGAACTGCAGTGGGTTGGCCTGGCGCCGCTGGCGGTGGATGAAGCCTGGCGCGGCCAGGGCGTCGCCCGTCAGCTGGTATTCGAGGGGCTGGATTCTCTCAACGAATTTGGTTATGCCGCAGTGGCGACCCTTGGCGATCCGGCATTCTATGGGCGTCTGGGCTTTGAAACAGCGGCGAATTACGGCCTTCGCTGCCGCTGGCCGGGCAGCGAAGCGGCTTTCCAGGTGCATCGGCTGGCCGCTGACGCACTGGAAGGCGTTAGCGGTCTGGTAGAGTATTCCGACCATTTCAATCGTTTTTAAGCGTGGCCAGCAGCGTTTCGAAATCGCCGCTGCTAACGATAAGCTTCTCTTTCTGCGCCCGGGAAAGCTGCTTAATGCGGTATTCCATACGCAGGGCCAGGGAACGATCCCCTAACTGGCGGCTGAACACCAGCCGCAGTTCCCCTTTGCCACGTAGCGCCTTTGCTCCCTTCCCGCTCTGATGCTGGCGCAGGCGACGCGGCACATCAGTAGTAATGCCGGTATAGAGATGATTTTGGGCGGTTTGGATAATGTAGAGCGACCAGTCAGACATCATTTTTATGTATTTTGGGCGGTTAACGCACCATAGCATGTCCGGGCACTGGCGGCACGGCGTGGTTATCGCTACGCTCAAAAAAATTATCTGGAGTTTGCGATGGAAGCCCTGACAATCATCAGCCGCTGGCTGAATAAACAACATGTGGTGACGTATTGCGTCGCTCGTGAAGACGATATCTGGTGCGCTAATGCTTTTTACATCTTTGATGCCGGGCGTGTCGCTTTCTATTTGTTGAGCGATACCGATACCCGACACGGGCGAATGGCCAACGGGCTGGTAAAAGTGGCGGGTACCGTTAACGGTCAGCCGAAGAGCGTCGCGCTGATTCGCGGCGTGCAGTATCGCGGTGAGTTACGTTTACTGGAAGGGGACGAGGCAGAGGAAAAGCGCGCGCTTTACTGCCGACGTTTTCCGGTTGCGCGGGCGATGTCTGCGCCGGTCTGGGAGATTCGCGTGGACGAGCTGAAGTTTACTGACAACACGCTGGGTTTTGGTAAAAAGCTGAGCTGGCGGCGTCAGCCTGACTGATGGGTCAGCCGGTATCAGAAGATTTAAGGAGGCGACAGGTGAGCCGGGTGATGATCACAGGGGCGACAGGGTTGGTTGGGCGGGAACTGCTGCGGTTGCTGATTGAGGATGAGCGGGTGGAGAATATCGCGGCGCCGACCCGCCGCCCGCTGCCTGGGTCGCCGAAAGTGTTTAATCCCTGCGACCCCCAACTCAGCGACGCTATGGCCAGGCTGAACGAACCGGTGGATACGGTGTTCTGCTGTCTGGGCACCACCCGTAGCGAAGCCGGTAGTAAAAATGCCTTTGTGCTGGCGGACTATACACTGGTGGTGGATAGCGCGCTGGTGGGGCGCCGTCTGGGCGCGACCCAGATGCTGGTGGTCAGCAGTATGGGCGCCAGCGCCCGCTCGTTTTTCTTTTATAACCGGGTGAAAGGCGAGATGGAACAGGCGCTGATTGCTCAGGACTGGCCGCGTCTGACCCTCGCTCGTCCTTCCATGCTGCTGGGCCAGCGGGAAAAGCGGCGTCTGAATGAATCGCTGTTCGCGCCGCTTTTCCGCCTGCTGCCTGGCCGCTGGCACGCTATTCAGGCGAAGGATGTCGCGACGGCGCTGCTGGAAACCGCGTTTACGCCTTATGAAGGCGTTCAGATTCTGGATTCCGGAAAGCTGCGGGCTATTTCTCGCGCGCATAAATCGGAATAATCTTTAGTTTCTTAACCGTAGCTCAATATCTTGCATAAAGGTATTGAGGCACCCGGCACAGCCTTTATAATCGCCGGGCGCTTTCGGTATATCCTGAAACAAAGGGGTTATTTCAGGATATCATTTTATGGATAAAGATGTTCTGATCTCAGATTGATAACGGGATGTTAATATCTACCGGGAGTCAATGAATAATTAAGGATATCGTTGTCTAACTTTTTAAGTAGTGGTTATTATGAAAGCAATTAAAATTGCGGCGCTGTCTGCTCTGTTAGTTTCCAGCTCTGGTTTCGCGATGGGCGTAAGCTTTGAAGGCGGTAAAAACTGGACCAATCTGGAAGCCGAAATGGGTAAAAGCTCCAGCGGTCTTTATCTGGAAGGTAACTGGCTGAAAAACGTCGACGACGGCACACAGGTCGGCGGTGCCGGTATCGGTTATAACCTGGGTCTGGGGCCGGTAATGGCGAATGTTGGTGCTAAAGCGCTCTACATCGGGCCGAAGAAAGGCGATAACGGCGTGGCCTTCCCGATTGGCGGCGGTCTGAGCGTGAACCTGACCGACAGCATCGCGCTGTTTGGCGAAGGGTACGTGGCGCCGGAAGGGCTGAACAACAGCGTGAAAAACTACACCGAAGCTAACGCAGGCGTGAGCTGGAGCCCGATCTCTCTGGTGACCCTGAAGGCGGGTTACCGCTATGCGGGCGTGGATGGCAAGCACGGCCGTCCGAGCCACACCCTGTACGATGGTCTGTACGCTTCCGCCGGCGTCACTTTCTAATACAGCTACCCCGCCGACCGGCGGGGTAATCTCTTTCCTCGTCGCTTCATTTCCTCAGATATATTTAGTTATCGGTATCGGGCAGAAATTTAAGTCGTTTGCCGGCGAATATTTCAGGTTTTAATCTAAAAAAGGATCTGATTCAAAAAATGATAAAAGTCAGGTATCACTAAGCGAATCCACCATATAAAAGGTATGGATTGCCACACCATAACAAAAGGAGACTTGTTGATGGAGAGATATATTGTTTTTATAAAAAACGATGAATCTAAGGCGATCCCGAAAGTATTGGTAAATGCTGCCGTCAGGTATGAGATGAGAAGCAAGGGATTTAGAAAATATCATAGCGAAGTCGATGCTGAAAGTGAAAAAGAGGCTATTGAAAGAATAAATAAAAACGGCCAGGAATATTTAGCGGCATTGCAAGAGTTTTCTGGCAGCGTCTTTATTTGTGTTGTTATTACTGTTGCTATGGCTTTGATTTTTCTTTTTAGAACATGGGGATAACCTGGCTCCACTTTACTGTTGTATCCCGCGTATTCGCACCAGCAGCGGCGCGAAAAAATATCTGTAAGCTGAAATGAGAAGAGGCCGCAACGTTATTCGCTGCGGCCTGGTAGTTACGTAGTGCCTTGCTGGCAGGTTGGTTACTTTATGTAGTTAAACGCGGTGGTAACGTGTTTTACGCCGCTGACCCGGCTGGCGATATCCGCCGCGGCCTTACCTTCGGCTTCGGTAACGACGCCCAGCAGGAAGACTTCACCGTTTTCGGTGGTCACCTTCACGTTTGAAGACTTCACCTGGTCGCTGGTCAGCAGTTGGGAACGCACTTTGGTGGTGATCCAGGTATCCGAAGAGGCGGTGCCCATTGTAACCGGCTGGCCCTGACGGATTTCGTTATAGACTTCGCTGGCGCCTTCAACGCCCAGCGCTATCTGCTTAGCCTGTGCAGCCAGTTCAGTGCTGGGAGCCTGGCCGGTCAGCAATACGCGACTCTGGTAGGCGGTAACGCTGATCCGTGCTTCTTTCTTCAGCTGCGCATCTTTCGAAAGCGCATTATTGACGCGCAGCTCCAGCGTGCTGTCGTCCACCTGGGTGCCCATGGTACGCGGGTCGGTGGCGGTTTTGGTGGCAACGGCCGCGCTGCCGGCCACAACGGCACCGACACAGCCTTGCAATAACAGGGCAGCCATCAAAACTGCCAGGGGCGTTAATACCTTCATGAGTGCTCCTTTCATCATCCCGGTAGGGGAAATAAGGTGTTATCGATCAGATCGCACAGGCAGTTAACCGTCAGCATATGCATCTCCTGAATGCGTGCGCTGCGCTGGGAGGGGATACGGATTTCCACATCCTGAGGCCCCAGCAGGCCAGCCAGCTCACCGCCATCGTATCCGGTGAGTGCGACAATGGTCATATCCCTTGTCACTGCCGCCTCGACGGCTTTAACAATATCCCGGCTGTTGCCGCGCGTCGAGATCGCCATTAGCACGTCTCCCGCCTGACCCAGCGCCCGTACCTGTTTGGCATAAATCTCTTCCTGCAGGCGATCGTTGCTGATGGCGGTAAGCACCACGTTGTCGGCGTTGAGGGCAATGGCGGGCAGACTGGGACGTTCGGTTTCAAAACGGTTGATCATACTGGCGGCAAAGTGCTGGGCGTTTGCCGCAGAAGCGCCGTTGCCGCAACACAGAATCTTATTGCCGTTGAGCAGAGACTGAACCAGCGTCATCGCTGCACGAGAAATGGCATCCGGAAGCGCTTCTGCCGCAGCTATCTGGGTTTGAATGCTTTCCGTAAAGCAGACTTTGATTCTTTCTAGCACGATAATCCTTTGAAATAAAATACAAATTATCTGTTAAGGGTGAAAGCGTCGACGATCCACTCAGCCTCATCGCCGGTGAAGGCTAACACATCGAAACGGCAATCCACAGTGTCAAAACTCCCATTGTGGCGGGCTAGCCACGAACGGGCGGCACGCAGCAGTTTTTGCTGCTTGGCGTAAGTGACGCTGGCGGCAGCGCCGCCATACAGGGAACTGCATCGGTAGCGAACTTCAACAAAGACGATAGTGTGGCCCTGAGTCATGATGAGATCGATCTCGCCACCGGACGCATGCACGTTAGCGGCCAGGAAGCGCAGTCCTTTACGCTCCAGCCAGCGGCGGGCGCGAGCCTCATAGCTCGCACCCAGCCGTCGGCGATTTAGTAGCCCGCCGGAACGATGCGACCCTGCTGGTATTTGAGCCATACCATTTTCCGGCCAATCACGCAGTCCGGGGTAGCCGACAGGGTGCCGGTATTGCCGTTCACCTGATAACCCGGTACCTGGCGCATCTGCGAGAAGTTGTTAGCGATGGTCCAGGCGTCTACCCCCATGGCGTACAGGCGCGCCAGCGAATAGTCGCCGTTGGAAGCGCTCAACGCCTGCTGCATCAGGCCCGGATTGTCGCCTGCCAGCATGGGGATTTCGCTGAACTGTAATCCTTCCATTTCCAGACGGAAGTCGGCGCCGGAACCGGCCTGGGCGCTGCGCGAACTGGCGTAAAGCTGGACGCCGCTGCGGCTGCCGGTACGCATCGCGATAAGCGGCTTGATAAGCGCTATCTCGCTGCGGTTCGCCATAATCCACGCGGAATCCACGCTGCCGTTCTGACTGGCGGAAGCGTTCGGGGCCGGCGACGGCGCGCTGTCGACGCCGCCGGTCGGCTGGCTGCCGCCGATCGGGGTGCCGGTCAATGCAATGCCGGAACCGCCATTAATTTTCTGACGCAGCTCGCCCAGAGAACCAAATTTCTGCTGCATAACGGTACCGCCGCCCAGGCTTTGCCACTGATCGACAAACGCCTTAGAAACCCGGTCGCCCAGGGGGCTGTAGGGCACCAGCAGCAGAGGCGCGCGTTTGCCTTGCTGCCAGATATGGTTAGCGGCATCGCGCGCTTCATCTTCCGGCGACAGGGCGAAGTAGCAGATGTTCGCCGTTGGCGTCACGTTTTCCGGCTGATTCAGCGCCAGAATATTGAGTGGGCTGTTGCTGGCGGCCAGCTTGCTGACGTTGTTTTTCAGCAGCGGCCCCACCACCAGGGAAGCCCCATCGTGCTGGGCCTGAGCAAGGAGCTGCTCAATCGGCTGGCTGGTGGTGTCATAAACCTGGATGCTGGCCTGCGGACGCGCCGGTGCGCTGGTCGCCTGCGGCGGCTGCGCAGCGCTGGCGTCGGCCTGAGAGGCCGGGTTTACCGTCTGCTGCGGCTGTTCCGCTGCCTGCTGTGCTGAATCCAGCTGCGGCTGCGGGGTTTGCGAGCGTTCGCCGGTCAGATCGTCCACCGAAGCCGATGACGGGCTGGCTACGTCGTTACCGTCGGTGTTATCCGAAGGGCTTTCGGGGGCCGGAGACTGCTGCTGATCCGCAGCAGGATCGTTTTGCGGCGCCGGCTGGGACTGCGCAGGTAGCGCCGGGCTGACGCCCGCGTTTTTCGCCGCTTCAAAACCCTGCTGGATAGCGCGGCCAAAGACCGCCGCCTGGCCGTTAAGCGGCAGCAGGAGCGCAATTTTATCGGTTGAGGCCGGTTTGTAGTCCCGGGCGTTGCTCAGCGCCGTTGGCAACTGGATGGCGCCGGGGTTTTGCGGGTAACGGGTCTGCCAGTCTTTAATGCCCGCCTGTAGCATCTTTGGATCGCTGCGATTGTTGAACCAGACCTGTTGCAGATCCAGCCAGCCCTGCAGGGTGTTTTCATCGGCGTTGATCACCAGAGATCTGGCCTGCTCCTGGGTCATGGCGGAAAGCGCCTGCCAGGTGGCGTCGATGTTCTTCTGCTTCGCATCACCTGTCAGCAATGGTTCCTGAGCCACCAATGCGCGCAGCAGATCCAGCGACGGCTTCCCCTGGCTTGCGTCGATGTGCGCCTGCCAGTAACGGGCCTGCTGAGCAGCAGGAAGCTGTTGTACGTCCAGCTGATTCAGATCTGAGGTTGCGCCCGCGTAGTCTTTTTGGGCGATTTTTACCTGGGCGCTCAGCAGCGTATATTCCTGGCGTTGCGCTTCGGTTAGCTCAGTGGGTACCTGCTTCCATAGCTCGATGGCCTGGCTGGTTTTTCCCTCCTGGAGTAGTGCACGAACGGCGAGTAATTGCCATGTCGTCTTGTTATTATCTGCATTCTGCCGCATTTGCTGCAGGTAGAACGCGGAGCTGGCCTTAGTGTCGCCCTGAAGCAGGGCGGTGTTTTTTTCCGGTGCCTGGGTGCCGCAGCCGGCGAAAAACAGGGCTGCCAGCACGACCGGCAGACAGCGCCCGGCCTTCGAACTAACTAATTTAGACGGTACCATACTGTATCCAGTGCTTTTTTACTCAGTGCACAAATATTAATTCGGCAATAGAGATGAAACAATGAAACAACACGATTCAACGGCGATTTCTGGCGGTACGCTTTATATTGTGCCCACGCCCATCGGTAACCTGGGCGACATCACGCAGCGCGCGCTGGACGTGCTGCGGGCCGTTGATCTCATTGCCGCGGAGGATACCCGCCATACCGGATTGTTGCTACAGCATTTTGCGATTAATGCTCGCCTGTTCGCGCTGCATGATCACAATGAGCAGCAAAAATCGGAAATTTTGCGTAACAGACTGCAGGAAGGGCAGAGTATCGCTCTGGTTTCTGATGCCGGTACGCCGCTGATTAACGATCCCGGCTATCATCTGGTGCGTAGCTGTCGGGAAGCGGGCATTAACGTGGTGCCGCTGCCAGGCCCCTGTGCGGCTATTACCGCTCTGAGCGCGGCCGGCCTGCCTTCCGATCGCTTCTGTTACGAAGGCTTTCTGCCCGCAAAGCCGAAAGGTCGACGCGATGCGCTCCAGGCGCTGGAAAATGAACCGCGTACGCTGATCTTTTATGAATCCACTCACCGGCTGCTGGAAAGCCTGGAGGATATTCGTGGCGTACTGGGTGATGCGCGTTATGTGGTGCTGGCCCGTGAGTTGACCAAGACCTGGGAAACCATTCACGGCGCGCCGGTAGCGGAGCTGCTGGCGTGGGTGAAGGAAGATGAAAACCGCCGTAAGGGCGAGATGGTGCTGATCGTCGAAGGCCATAAAGTTCAGGAAGAGGCGCTGCCCGCCGATGCCCTGCGAACGCTGGCGCTGCTGCAGACGGAACTGCCGCTGAAAAAGGCGGCTCAACTGACGGCCGAAATCCATGGCGTGAAGAAGAACGCGCTGTATAAATATGCGCTGGAGCAGCAGGGAGAATAACCGTGGAGCCGCTAGCCGCTGGTTTACCCTTTCGTCGGTTGAGAGTGGTGAATCGCCGGGGTTTTAGGCGGCTTTGGCGGCAGCCCGCAGATACGAACCGCCGCCGCGGCGAATCAGGTCACCGGCGCCGGATTAAACACCGCCAGCTGGTTGTGCAGCCCCCACTGGTCGGAAAAGGTTTTTTTACGGCCGCTCGCCACATCGAGAATCAGATGAAACAGGCGCCAGCCCACCTCTTCGATGCTCTCTTCGCCGGTAGCGATGGTGCCGGCATTAATATCCATTAAGTCATACCAGCGCCGGGCCAGCTCGCTGCGGGTGGCCATCTTGATGACCGGAACCGCGACCAGACCGTACGGGGTGCCACGCCCGGTGGTGAAAACCTGCAATGTAATGCCGGACGCCACCTGCTGAGTGCCGCAGACGAAATCGCTGGCCGGGGTGGCGGCGTAGATCAGTCCGCGGCGACTCGGGCGCTGGCCGGGGGAAAGTACCTCGGCGATGGCGCTACTTCCCGATTTGGCGATGGAGCCCAGCGCTTTTTCTACCACGTTCGCCAGCCCGCCTTTCTTGTTGCCCGGGGATGGGTTGGCGCTGCGATCGGTACGTCCGGCGTTCAGGTAGTCGTCGTACCAGGCCATCTCTTCCAGCAGCCTTTTCCCGACTTCCACATCGGCGGCACGCGGGGTCAACAGGTGGATGGCATCGCGTACTTCTGTGACTTCGGAAAACATCACCGTGGCGCCGCAGCGTACCAGCAAGTCCGAAGCGAAGCCCACCGCCGGATTCGCGGTAACGCCGGAAAAGGCGTCGCTGCCGCCGCACTGCATTCCTACCACCAGCTCCGACGCCGGGCAGGTTTCACGCGTCCGCCGATTCAGTTTTTCCAGATGGCGACGGGCCACCGCCAGGATATCGTCCACCATGGCGCGGAATCCCTGGTGATGCTCATCCTGAAGCCGCACTACGCTTGCGGCATCAACGGCAATGGGCGTGGCGTCTTCGGTGCCCTGTAGCAGCCGTTCCGGCTGCAGCTTTTCGCAGCCCAGCCCGACCACCATCACTTCGCCGCCGAAGTTAGGGTTCAGCGCCAGATTATGGATAGTGCGGATGGGGACGACGGCGGCTGGCGCGTTAATCGCCACGCCGCAGCCGTAAAGGTGGTTTAGCCCCACCACGCCATCGACGTTGGGATATTCCGGCAGCAGATCGCGCTCGATGATTCTCACCACATAATCCACTACGCCGGAAACGCACTGAACGCTGGTGGTAATCCCCAGCAGGTTTTTGGTGCCGACGCTGCCGTCGTCATTGCGATAGCCTTCGAACGTATAGCCGTCCAGGGGCGGCAGGGGGGCCGGAACCCGGGTTGCCAGGGGCAGGCTTTCCAGCGGCGGCGCGTCGGGTAAGGCGACCAGCGACTCGTCTATCCAGCTTCCCCGGGGAATGGCGCGCAGCGCATAGCCGATAATTTCGCCATAGCGCACGATGGCGCCGCCGTCGGCGATATCCTTTAGTGCGACCTTATGACCCTGGGGAATATGTTCCGTCAGCGTTAGCCCGTCGGGGAAACGGCTTCCGGCCTTCAGACCGCCGTCATTAACGATGATAGCGACGTTATCCTGAGGGTTAACCCGAATATAAAACGGTGGCGATACGGGGTGTGCGATTTCCGGATTGCTCATGGTTCACTTATCTCCAGCGTTCTGGTTATGTGCGTTATTCGTTATTTCGCCGATACGGGCGGCGCGATTTCACGGCGCCGCTCCAGGATGTGGCTAAAAAGAATGCGGTAATGCCGGACGGGAAAATGTGATGTAACTCACTCAGGACGGCAAAGCCCCATATGGTGGGGGCTGCAAAATCTAAATCTGTGGGTAATCCCCCACAGAGTCAGTCAGATGACCATAAAAAAACGCATTTTAATGGCATCTCCTGGGCATACGCCCAGTGTCGTGGCGGAGCGAGCTGCTTATACTGGACGACAGTTCGATCCCGGTAAATTTAACCGGATGGGCCGCCCGGCGCGCCAGAATAACCTCTCAGACAAGGGTTAACCGAATGAATAAAAATATCTTTCCTAACTCCTTTAAGGCCGCGCTGGCGGCGCATCAGATTCAGATTGGCTGCTGGAGCGCGCTGGCGAACCCCATCAGCACTGAAGTGCTGGGCCTGGCGGGCTTCGACTGGATAGTGCTGGATGGCGAACACGCGCCTAACGACATTTCGACCTTTATTCCGCAGTTGATGGCTCTTCAGGGCAGTGACAGCGCGCCGGTAGTACGTGCGCCGACCAACGAGCCGGTTGTGATCAAGCGGCTGCTGGATATCGGATTTTATAACTTCCTGATCCCCTTCGTTGAAACGGCAGAAGAGGCGGCTCAGGCTGTGGCCTCTACCCGCTACCCGCCTCACGGCATCCGCGGCGTGTCGGTATCGCATCGCAGCAATTGCTATGGCACGACGCCGGACTATTTTCGTCAGGTGAACGACAACATCACCGTACTGGTTCAGATAGAAAGTCAGTTGGGGGTCGATAACCTGGATGCTATCGCCGCTACCGACGGGGTGGATGGCATCTTTGTGGGGCCTGGCGATCTCTCTGCGGCGCTGGGATACCTGGGCGAGCCGGGGCACCCGGAGGTGCAGCGGGTTATTACTCATATCTTTGAGCGTGCCAGAGCGCACGGCAAGCCTTCCGGCATTCTGGCGCCGGTAGACGCGGACGCCCGACGCTATCTGGAGTGGGGTGCCACCTTTGTGGCGGTGGGCAGCGACCTTGGGGTTTTCCGCGCAGCCACTCAGGCCCTGGCGGATCGCTTTAAAAAGTAATCACACAACGAATTAGCAGGAGAACAACGTCATGACAGTAAAAGTGGGTTTCATTGGCCTTGGCATTATGGGCAAACCGATGAGCAAGAACCTGATCAAGGCGGGATACTCGCTGGTGATACTGGATCACCATAAAGAGACCACCGTTGAGATGCTGGAACTGGGCGCCGCCAGCGCTGCAACGCCCAAAGAGGTGGCGGAACGGTGTGACGTGGTGATCACCATGTTGCCGAACTCGCCCCAGGTGACGGAAGTGGCACTGGGTGAAAATGGTCTGATCGAAGGGGCGCACCCGGGACTTACCCTGATTGATATGAGCTCCATCGCACCGCTGGCCAGCAGGGATATCTGTACCGCGCTGCAGGCCAAAGGCGTCAGTATGCTGGATGCGCCGGTGAGCGGTGGCGAGCCGAAGGCTATCGACGGCACCCTTTCCGTGATGGTGGGCGGCGATAAAGCGGTGTTTGATAAATATTACGACCTGATGAAAGCGATGGCAGGTTCGGTGGTGCATACCGGGGAGATTGGCGCCGGTAACGTTACCAAACTGGCCAACCAGGTGATTGTGGCGCTGAATATCGCCGCCATGTCCGAAGCGCTGGTGCTGGCCACCAGGGCCGGGGTCAATCCCGAGCTGGTCTATCAGGCGATTCGCGGCGGGCTGGCTGGCAGCACCGTGCTGGACGCCAAAGCGCCGATGGTGCTGGAACGTAACTTTAAACCGGGCTTTCGTATCGATTTGCATATCAAGGATCTGGCGAATGCCCTGGATACCTCCCACGGCGTAGGCGCCCAGTTGCCGCTGACCGCAGCGGTCATGGAGATGATGCAGGCGCTACGCGTCGATGGTCACGGCTCTTCTGACCACAGCGCGCTGGCCCGTTACTATGAAAACCTGGCGAAGGTTGAAGTCAGTAAGTAATGGCTGAATGAGAAGGGCGCTCCCGGCGCGCCTTGCTTTTTCGCCCGCATGGACTGTATATGAAAATCATCATCGCACCCGACTCGTATAAAGAGAGCCTTCCCGCAGCCAGGGTGGCTCAGGCCATTGAAAAGGGATTCCGGGAGATCTTTCCGGAGGCGGAGTATGTGTCCGTACCGGTCGCCGATGGCGGCGAGGGGACGGTGGAAGCCATGATCGCTGCCACGCAAGGGCGCAGGATGCAGGTTCAGGTCACCGGCCCGCTGAGCGAGAGGGTCACGGCCAGTTGGGGGCTTTCCGGCGATGGCCATACCGCCTTTATTGAGATGGCGGAGGCCAGCGGACTGGCGCTGGTGCCGCTGACCCGGCGCGATCCGCTGCTGACCACTTCCCGGGGCACTGGTGAACTGATTCTGGCGGCGCTGGAAAGTGGTGCCCGACGCATTATTATCGGGATTGGCGGCAGTGCTACTAATGACGGCGGCGTGGGTATGGTTCAGGCGCTGGGGGCGCGATTGCTGGATGGTAACGACCGTGAGATCGGCCCCGGCGGTGGCGCGCTGGCGTCGTTGAATCGCATCGATCTGACGCGGCTGGACTCGCGCCTGAAGCGCTGCGAGATACTGGTGGCTTGCGATGTGACCAATCCTCTGACCGGGGAACATGGCGCATCGCATATTTTTGGGCCGCAGAAAGGGGCCGATGCGGCGATGATTCGCCAGCTCGACCAAAACCTGGCGCATTACGCCATGCTGATCGAACGGTCACTGAATATTGACGTAACCCGGGCGCCGGGGGCCGGCGCCGCTGGCGGTATGGGAGCGGCGCTGCTGGCGTTTCTGGGGGCGGAACTGAAGAGCGGGGTGGAGATCGTGACCCGCGCCCTGAATCTTGAAGATCATATTCATAACTGCACCCTGGTGGTGACTGGCGAAGGGCGCATGGATAGCCAGAGCGTACAGGGCAAGGTGCCGGTTGGTGTGGCTAACGTGGCCGCTAAGTATCATAAACCGGTGATTGGCATTGCCGGTAGTCTGGCGCCGGATGTGTCGGTGGTGCATCAGCACGGTATCGATGCAGTCTTTAGCGTGCTAAACGGCGTTGTGACGCTGGAAGAGGCGCTGGATAACGCCTTTGACAATATTTACCGTACCGCGCGTAATGTGGCGGCCACCGTGCGGGCCGGAATGACCTGCGCGGCGTGACAGCGCCCGGGAAAACCTCTATACTGCGCGCCGAAGCTAACCAGACAATCGCCGCTTCGTCGTCGTCCTTTCGGGGAGACGGGCGGAGGGGAGGAAAGTCCGGGCTCCATAGGGCAGGGTGCCAGGTAACGCCTGGGGGGCGCAAGCCTACGACTAGTGCAACAGAGAGCAAACCGCCGATGGCCCGCGCAAGCGGGATCAGGTAAGGGTGAAAGGGTGCGGTAAGAGCGCACCGCGCGGCTGGCAACAGTTCGTGGCACGGTAAACTCCACCCGGAGCAAGGCCAAATAGGGGTTCGCATGGTACGGCCCGTACTGAACCCGGGTAGGCTGCTTGAGCCAGTGAGCGATTGCTGGCCTAGAGGAATGATTGTCCACGACAGAACCCGGCTTATCGGTTAGCTTCACTCATTATCAAACCCCGCTGCCTGCAGCGGGGTTTTTGCATTTGGGGCCGGTATGTTTCCCCTCACCCCGGCCCTCTCCCAGAGGGAGAGGGAGAAAAAATGGCGCCAGCGAGTCCTCTCTCCCTTCAGACGTGTCGGTTTCGGGGGAAGGGATAAAACCGGCGCCAGCGAGTCCTCTCTCCCTTCAGGCGTGCCGGTTTCGGGGGAAGGGATAAAACCGGCGCCAGCGAGTCCTCTCTCCCTTCAGGCGTGCCGGTTCCGGGGGAAGGGATAAAACCGGCGCCAGCGAGTCCTCTCTCCCTTCAGGCGTGTCGGTTCCGGGGGAAGGGATAAAACCGGCGCCAGCGAGTCCTCTCTCCCTTCAGGCGTGCCGGTTTCGGGGGAAGGGATAAAAACCGGCGCCAGCGAGTCCCCTCTCCCTTCAGACGTGCCGGTTCCGGGGGAAGGGATAAAACCGGCGCCAGCCAGTCCCCTCTCCCTTTGGGAGTGTACGGTCCGGGGACATAGTGAACACTTGTTCGGGGACATGGTAGACACTTACAACTAAGGCATAAGAGCCCGTTTATGGAGTCGCTTATGCCCTGGGATGCGAGAGATATCATGTCATTACGTACCGAGTTTG